>NZ_JADGRI010000170.1 GCF_017881085.1 Bradyrhizobium sp. | reverse complement strand
TTCGTCGAAATGATCAGGGATCCCGTCTATCGCGAAGCCGTGAAACATCGGCAGGCGGCAGTGAAGGACTCCCGGCTGATCCGGCTGGCGCCGCTTGCCGTCGGCAAGACCTTTGGTGAGGTTCCAGGATAGGCCGCGAAGAGGCGCAGGTGCATCACGCCGCCGGCTGCGCCACCGCCGAATCGTTGGCGAGCAGATGGATCAGCGCGCTCTTGATCGCGGCCTGCCGCGTCGGCGCGTTGATCTGCGCGCCCAGGAGGTCGGTGACGTAGAACACGTCGCGGGCGCGCTCGCCGAAGGTCGCGACATGGGCCGAGGCGATATTGAGGTTGAGCTTCGAGATCGCGGTGGTCAGTTCGTACAACAGGCCGGGCCGGTCGAGGCCGGAGACTTCGATCACGGTGTAGCGGTCGGACCACTGATTGTTGATGACGACTTCCGGTTCGACCACGAAGGGGCGCATTTTGCGTCCGGCGGCGCGGCGCGCCACCACTTCGGGCAGGCGCAGTTTGCCTTCCAGCACATCCTCGATCATCTCGCCGATCCGGGTCGCGCGCCGGCCCTCGTCCTCGTCGCGGTCGTATTCCCTTGATATCGCGACGGTGTCGAGCGCGCGGCCGTCGGTGGTGGTGTAGATTTGCGCGTCGACGATGTTGGCGCCTGCGGAGGCACAGGCGCCGGCGATGATCGACAGCAGCCAGGGATGATCCACCGCCAGGATGGTCAGCTCGGTGACGCCGCGCGCCTCGTCGAAGCCGACATTGATCGCGAGCTTGTGGCCGGCCTGTTCGCTGGCGCGCAGGAAGCGGGCGTGGCGGATCTTGCGCGGCAGCTCGACCTTGAGCCAGTACGCCGGATAGTGCCGCGCGATATAGGCGTTGAGTTCCTGCTCCGGCCACTCGGTGAACGCCGCGCGGAATTCCGCCTGCGCCACCGCGATGCGCCGGGCGCGGTTGACCTCGGAGAAGCCGCCGGTCAGGACCGGTTCGGTCTCGTAATACAGCGTGCGCAACAGCTGGGCCTTCCAGCCGTTCCAGACCCCCGGACCGACGCCGCGGATATCGGCTGTTGTCAGGATGGTCAGAAGCTTCATCTGCTCGACCGACTGCACCACCGCGGCGAAATTCTCGATGGTCTTGCGGTCCGAGAGGTCGCGCGACTGCGCCACCGTGGACATCGTCAGATGCTGCTCGATCAGCCAGGCGACCAGTTCGGTGTCGGCGGTGTTGAAGCCGAGCCGCGGGCACAGCCGCCGCGCCACCTTGGCGCCGGCGATCGAGTGATCCTCGGGGCGGCCCTTGGCGATGTCGTGCAATAGCGTGGTAATGTAGATCACGGCGCGGTGTTCGGGCCGGATCTTGCGCATCAAATCGCTGGCGACGATGAACTCGTCATTGCCGCCGCGTTCGATCTCCTGCAGATAGCCGACGCAGCGCAACAGATGCTCGTCCACCGTGTAATGGTGGTACATGTTGAACTGCATCATCGACACGATCTTGCCGAAGGCGCGGATGAAATGGCCGAGCACGCCGGTCTCGTTCATGCGCCGCAGCACGACTTCGGCGTCGTTCGACGTCAGGATTTCCATGAACAGCCGGTTGGCTTCGGGATCGTCGCGCAGCTGGGTGTTGATCAGCTTCAGTGACCGCGTCACCGTGCGCATGGCGTCGGGGTGAAACGCCAGATTGTTCTTTTGCGCAAGGCGGAAGATCCGGATCAGATTGACCGGGTCGTGCTTGAAGACGTCGGGCGCGGCGAGATTGATGCGGTTGTTGTCGACGATGAAATCGTCGCTGTCGGGCACCCGCCGCGTGCTCGGGCGCAGCCGCGACATCATGCGGCTCAGCACCGGCGCGGGCTTGGCCTGCTGGTCCTCCAGCTTGGCGCACAGGATCGCGGTAAGGTCGCCGACGTCCTTGGCGACCAGGAAATAGTGCTTCATGAAGCGTTCGACATCCTGCATGCCGGGATGCGAGGTATAGCCGAGCCGGATCGCGATCTCGCGCTGCAGGTCGAACGACAGCCGCTCTTCGGCTCTCCCCGAGAAGAAATGGATGTTGCAGCGGACCGACCACAGGAAGTCGGAGCAGCGGCGGAAGGTGCGGTATTCCTGGGCGTCGAACACGCCGCGTTCGAGCAGTTCGTCGGTCTCCCGCACCCGGTAGACATACTTCGCGATCCAGAACAGCGTGTGCAGGTCGCGCAGGCCGCCTTTGCCGTCCTTGACGTTGGGCTCGACCAGATAGCGCGATTGCCCGGCGCGGCGATGGCGCTCTTCGCGCTCGGCCAGCTTGGCGGTCACGAATTCGGCGGCGGTACCCTGCACCACTTCCCTGTCGAACCGCTCGACCAGCTCATTGTAGAGCGGCAGGTCCCCGGTCAGGAATCGGGTTTCGAGGATCGCGGTGCGGATCGTCATGTCGCCGCGCGCCTGCCGGATCGATTCGTCGACCGAACGCGTGGCGTGGCCGACCTTCAGCCCCATGTCCCACAGGCAATAAAGAATCGCTTCGGCGACCTGCTCGCCCCAGGCGGTCTGCTTGTAGGGCAGGATGAACAACAGATCGATATCGGATTCCGGCGCCATCAGCCCGCGGCCGTAGCCGCCGGTGGCGACCACCGCCATCCGCTCGGCGCCGGAGGGGATCGGCGAGCGGTAGAGATGACGCGTGGCGGCCGCGAACAGGATGCGGATGATTTCGTCCTGCACGTAGCACAGCCGCTCGGCGCAGCGCCGGCCGTGACGATCCTTGAGCAGCACGGCTTGCGCGGTGTCGCGCGCCGCGATCAGCTCGGCCTTCAGGTATTGTGCCGTAGCGGAGCGGAAGACGTCCTCCCGGCCGGCATGCTTTTCGGCGAGCGCGTCGACCGCGGCGGTGATCCGCGCGCTATCGAAACGGTCGTCGGCTACAGGCCTGCTCTCGGTCACAACGCTATCCATAACTACCCCGATATCGGACGGCGCCGATGCTGTCACGGGACAAACTGAGATAACAGCAGGTCCATGCTGAATTCCGCACCCACGGGGCAAGGCTGTTCTCGCTGCCAGCCTCGGGCGATGTGTATTTTCTCATTGACGCGCCCCCTAACTAATTGAAATAAAACGTTGTTTTTTGGGGAATGTTTCTGTGGGCCGAAGCGCGTCTCACGCGCTGGCCTTTCCCGCGATTCAATCTAGTCACTCACACCCGAGGAGTCCCGACGATGTCCAGAATTTCACGGCGTGCCTTGGCAGCGATCGTTGCCGCCTCGATGCTGATTCCCGGCGCCGCCCTTGCCGCCGAGCCGCTCAAGGAAATTCATATCGACTGGGCGACCTACAATCCGGTTTCGATCATCCTGAAGCAAAAGGGATTGCTGGAAAAGGAATTCGCCAAGGACGGCATCGGCATCGTCTGGGTGCAATCGGCGGGTTCCAACAAGGCGCTCGAGTTCCTCAACGCCGGCTCGATCGATTTCGGTTCCACCGCGGGCTCCGCGGCGCTGGTTGCCAGGATCAACGGCAATCCGATCAAGTCGATCTATGTCTATTCGCGCCCGGAATGGACCGCGCTGGTGACATCGAAGGATTCCAGTATCTCAACTGTCGCCGACCTCAGGGGCAAGCGCGTCGCGGTGACCCGGGGCACTGATCCGCACATCTTCCTGGTGCGCGCGCTGCTCGGCGCCGGCTTGAGCGAAAAGGACATCACGCCGGTGCTGCTGCAGCACGCCGACGGCAAGACCGCGCTGATCCGCGGCGACGTCGACGCCTGGGCGGGCCTCGATCCCATGATGGCGCAGGCGGAAATCGAGGACGGCGCGAAGCTGTTCTTCCGCAAGCCCGACGCCAACACCTGGGGCATTCTCAATGTGCGCGAGCAATTCCTGAAGGATTATCCCGATATCGTGCGCCGCGTGCTCGCTGCCTACGAGGATGCGCGCAAATATTCGCTGGCCAACTACGATGACCTGAAGAAGTCGTTCATCGCCGTGACCAAGTTGCCGGACGCGGTGGTCGACAAGCAGCTCAAGGAGCGCACCGAACTGACCCACAGCCGGATCGGTGCACCGCAGCGCGAATCCATTCTCGCCGCGGGCGTGGCCTTGCAACAGGCCGGCGTGATCGACGCCAAGGTCGACGTCAAGGCGACGCTGGATTTGCTGATCGACGATCAGGTTCCGCTGCCGACGAATTGAGGGTCGCGTTCATGCCCTCTCCCCTTGTGGGAGAGGGTGGCTTCGCGAGCGAAGATGGGTGAGGGGTCTGTCTCCGCGGATGGAGACCCCTCATCCGCCTTCAATGCTTCGCATTGAAGGCACCTTCTCCCACAAGGGGAGAAGGGAAGGAAGATCGCATCCTCCCATCCGCCAACTTGCAATCCTCGTCGAGACGCGTTCTTGCTATGGCCATGACGGTTGAACTGCCAGCGCTTGAACGGACCGACGCGATCGCAACTCCCGCGCCGTCCGGACGCCTGCGCCGCTGGGTGCGGCCGGCGCTTGGGCTTCTGCTGCCGGTTGGGCTGGCGCTGGCGTGGGAAATCATCGTCTGGCGCGGCCTGTCCAACGGACGGCTGGTGCCGCCACCCTCGAAAATTTTCGCCACCATCGTCGAGCTGGCGAAGAGCGGCGAACTGGTGCGCCATATCCTGGCGACGCTGACCCGGGTTGCCGCCGGCTTCGGCCTCGGCGTCGTGGCCGGCACGTTGCTCGGCGCCGTCTCCGGCTATTGGGGACTGGCGCGCCGGCTGCTCGATCCCACCGTGCAGGCGCTGCGCGCGATCCCGTCGATCGCCTGGGTGCCGCTGTTCATCCTGTGGCTCGGGATTTTCGAAACCTCGAAAGTCGCGCTGATCGCGGTCGGGGTGTTCTTTCCGGTCTATCTCGGCGTGATGGGCGCGATCCTGTCGGTCGACCGCAAGATCGTCGAAGTCGGCCGGACCTTCCGCCTCTCGGGGCCGGCGATGATCCGGCGCATTTTGCTGCCCGCCGTGCTGCCGGCCTATGTGGTGGCGTTGCGTGTCGGCCTGGGTTTGGGGTGGATGTTCGTGGTCGCCGCCGAGTTCATGGGTGCATCCGAGGGGCTCGGCTATCTCCTGATCGACGGCCAGCAGCTCGGCAAGCCCGCGCAGATCCTGGCGGCGATCGTGATCTTCGCCATTCTCGGCAAGACCACCGACTGGCTGATCGAGATCGCGGCCGTGCCGCTGTTGCGCTGGCAGGACGCTTTCGGCCGCCAAGGCGGAGCGGTCTGATGCTCGTCCTCGATCGGCTCGGCAAGGTCTACCCCAACGGCGTCAACGCCCTGCAGCATTTCTCCGCCGAGATCAGGCTGGGTGAGATCGTCGCCATCATCGGCGGCTCCGGCTGCGGAAAGTCGACGCTGCTGCGCGCTGTTGCCGGGCTCGATCGCCCCACTTCCGGCGCGGTGACGCTCGACGGCATCGGGATTTCGGCGCCGCACGCCAAAATCGGCATCATTTTTCAGGAGCCGCGGCTGCTGCCCTGGCTCAGCGTCGCCGACAATATCGGTTTCGGGCTCACCGATCTGCCCGCCAAGATCCGCCGGGAGAGAGTCGCGCGGGCGCTCGAACGGGTCGGCCTCACCGACAAGGCCGACGCCTGGCCGCGCGAATTGTCCGGCGGGCAGGCGCAGCGGGTGGCGATCGCGCGGGCGCTGGTGCCGCAGCCGGAGGTGTTGCTGCTGGACGAGCCGTTTTCCGCGCTGGATGCCTTCACGCGGCGAGACCTGCAGGACCATCTTCTGGACCTCTGGGCCGACACGCGGCCGACCCTGGTGCTGGTCACCCACGACGTCGACGAAGCCGTGGTGCTGGCGGATCGCGTCTTCGTGATGCGGCCGCGGCCGGGGCGCCTGTTCGAGGAAATCAAGGTCAATCTGGCGCGGCCACGTGACCGCAATTCGCCCTTGTTCGACAATTTCAAGCGCCGGGTGATGACCGCGCTGGATCGTTCGCTCGACCGCAACGTGCCGGATATCGATCCGAAATCGGCCGCGGGGGAAGCGATGTGGTGGTGACATCGGCGTCCTGACCCGTTAAATCCGAAGCGCACCAGCTATTCGGGAGAGAACAAGATGGACGCCGCCACACTCCGCGCCACGCAGGCCCCGATCAAGGAGCGCTACAAATCCGATCCCAAGGCGGCGATGATCACGCTGACCGCGCGGGGCTCGATCGAGAACGAGGGCATCGCCTGCAAGGTCGAGACCGGCCGCGCTTTGGCGGTGGCCGGTCTGCATCCGGGCTCCGGAGGATCCGGCCTTGAATTGTGCTCCGGCGACATGCTGCTCGAAGCGCTGGTCGCCTGTGCCGGCGTGACCCTGAAATCGGTGGCGACCGCGATCGAGGTGCCGCTGCGGTCGGGAAATGTCACCGCCGAGGGCGATCTCGATTTCCGCGGCACGCTCGGCGTCGACAAGGAGGCGCCGGTCGGCTTCGCCGAAATCCGCCTGCGCTTCGAGGTCGATACCGACGCGCCGCAAGAGAAACTCGATCTGCTGCTGAAACTCAGCGAGCGCTATTGCGTGGTGTACCAGACCATCAAGCACGGCCCGAAGGTTTCGGTCTCGATGCATCGGGTGTGACTCCCTTGTCGTCCCGGCCAAGCGAAGCGCGAGCCGGGACCCATACGCCGTGTCCCATCGTTTCAAGAAATGCTGTTCAACGGCTTTGATGCAACGCGAACAGCCGTGGTTATGGGTTCCTGCCTTCGCAGGAACGACAGGAAATGTCCCCCGACCTCGCTTTCATCCTGACGCTGGCGCTGCGCATGGCGATCACCGCGGCGTTCGTGGTGTCGGCCTCCGTCATCACCGAGCGCTCCGGCCCGGTGATCGGCGCGCTGGTGGCGACATTGCCGATTTCGGCCGGGCCGTCTTACGTCTTCCTCGCGCTCGATCACGATGCGGCCTTCATCGCCGAGGGCGCGCTGGCGAGCCTGCCGATCAACGCGGCCACGATCTGGCTGGCGCTGACCTATGTCGTGCTGGCGCAGCGCCGCAATGCGCTGGTCAGTTGCGGCGGCGCGGTGACGGTATGGATTGCACTTGCCGTGCTGATGCGGACGGTCCAGTGGTCGCTGGCCGGCGGCCTGATCGCGAACGCCGTCACGTTTGCGATCTGCCTGCCGCTGCTGCGGCGCTTCCGCCACGTCAGGATGCCGCTGATCACGCGGCGCTGGTACGATATCCCGCTACGCGCCTCGTTGGTCGCGACCCTGGTCGCAACCGTCGTCACGCTGTCGCGCTGGGTGGGGCCTGATATCAGCGGCGTGATCGCGCTGTTTCCGGTGGTGTTCACCTCGATGATGCTGATCCTGCATCCGCGCATCGGCGGGCGGCCGACCGCGGCCGTGATCGCCAATGGCGGCTGGGGCCTGATCGGCTTCGGCATCGCGATTGCCGTGCTGCACGTCGCGGCGCCGCCGTTCGGCTCGGCGGTCGCGCTCAGCCTTGCGCTGGCCACCTGCGTGAGCTGGAATTTGGGATTGTGGTGGAACGGGCGGAGGAATCTGGCAGTTGATCGTCATTCCGGGATGGTGCGTTAGCACCAGACCCGGATCTCGAGATTCCGGGTTTGATGCTTCGCATCGCCCCGGAATGACAACTACATCTTCGACAGCTTCGCCTTCAATGCATACAGCGCGTCCAGCGCTTCGCGCGGCGACATTTCGTCGGGATGCAGCGCCTTCACCGCTTCGATCAGTTTCTCGGCCTCGCTCGGCGGCGCCGGCTCGGCGGATGCGCGCGAGGGCACCGCAAATAGCGGCAGGTCGTCGGCCAGGGCGCGCGCGGTCTGGCCGCGGTCCTGCGCCTCGAGCTTTGCCAGCACCGACTTGGCGCGCGCGATCACCGGCGCCGGCAGCCCGGCGAGCTTCGCCACCTGGATGCCGTAGGAACGGTCGGCCGAGCCCGGCAGCACTTCGTGCAGGAACACCACGTCGCCCTGCCATTCCTTGACCCGCACGGTGGCGTTGAACAACCGCGGCAGCTTGGCCGACAGCGCAGTGAGTTCATGATAATGCGTGGCGAACAGCGCGCGGCAACGGTTGGCCTCGTGCAGATGCTCGATCGCGGCCCAGGCGATCGACAGCCCGTCGAAGGTCGCGGTGCCGCGGCCTATTTCATCAAGGATGACCAGCGAGCGCTCGCTGGCCTGGTTGAGGATGACGGCGGTCTCCACCATCTCCACCATGAAGGTGGAGCGGCCGCGCGCCAGATCGTCGGCGGCACCGACCCGCGAGAACAGCCGGTCCACGATCCCGATCCGCGCCCGCGTCGCGGGGACAAAACTGCCGATCTGCGCCAAGAGCGCGATCAAGGCGTTCTGCCGCAGGAAGGTCGATTTGCCCGCCATGTTGGGACCGGTGATCAGCCAGATCTGGCCCGATTTCTGTCCGGGCCCCGGCGAGAGATCGCAGGCATTGGCGATGAACGGCTGGCCGTCGCGCTTCAGTGCCTGCTCGACCACGGGATGCCGGCCGCCCTCGATGGCGAAGCCGAGCGAGGCATCGACCTCGGGCCGCACGTAATTGTCGTCGACCGCGAGCTTTGCCAGCGCGGTGGCGACATCGAGCATGGCAAACGCGTGCGCCGCGGCGCGCAAGTCATCGCTGGCGGCGACGGCCATCGCGCAGAGCTTGTCAAAAATCTCCAGTTCCAGTCCGAGCGCGCGGTCGCCGGCATTGGCGATCTTGGCTTCGATCTCGCCGAGTTCTGACGTGGTGAAGCGGGTCTGGCCGGCCAGGGTCTGGCGATGGATGAAGGTCGCGTTCAAGGGCGGCGTCATCAGCCTGTCGCCATGCTGCGCGGTGACCTCGACGAAATAGCCGAGCACGTTGTTGTGGCGGATTTTCAGGCCCTTGACGGAGGTCGCCTCGGCGTAGCGCGCCTGCATGGAGGCGACCACCAGACGCGAGGCGTCGCGCAGATTGCGGGTCTCGTCGAGCGCGGCCTGATAGCCTTCCCGGACAAAGCCGCCGTCGCGTTTTATCAAGGGCAATTGCTCGGCTAGCGCGCGTTCGAATTCGCGCGCCAGTTCGCGCGAGGGGCGGCGCAGCGCCTCCATCATGGCGGCGATTTCCGGCGGCGGGGTTTCCAGTTCGGCAAGCCGCGTCAGCGCCGCGTCGGCCGCAAGAATGCCGTCGCGCAGACCGGCAAGGTCGCGCGGGCCGCCGCGCCCGACCGACAACCGCGCCAGCGCGCGCGACATGTCGGGCGCCGCCTTCAAAGTGCTGCGCAGGTCGTCGCGCGCGGCACTATCGGCAACGAACGCCGCGATCGCATCCAGCCGCCGCGCGATCGCTGCGTTGTCGGTGAGCGGCGCCGCCAGCCGTTGCGCGAGAAGGCGCGATCCGGCCGCGGTCACGGTGCAGTCGATGGCGTCCAGCAGCGATCCGCGCCGTTCGCCCGCGAGCGTCCGCGTCAGCTCGAGATTGGCGCGGGTGGCCGGGTCGATCGCCATGGTGGTGCCGGCGGCTTCGCGCGACGGCGGCGACAGCGGCGGGCGCTTTCCGACCTGGGTGCGGTCGATATAGGTGACGGCGGCCGCGGCGGCGGTGGCCTCCAGCCGCGACATCGCGGAAAGCCCGTCCATGGTGGCGACCGCGAAATAATCGCACAGCCGCCGCTCGGCGGTGGCGCCGTCGAAGAAGTCACGCGTCAGCGGCGTCACCGCCGGCAGTTCGCGCAACAGCGGCCCCAGCTCGGGGTCGCCGTACAGCGCGTCGGTGAGGATGACCTCATTGGGATTGATGCGCGCCAGCGTCGCCGCGAGTTCGCCGGTTGCGCATTCCGTGACGATGAATTCGGAGGTGGAGATATCGATCCAGGCGAGCCCGATGCGGTCGCTTCCCGCCGACGCTTTCGCCCGCGCGATCGCCAGCAGATAATTGTTGGTCTTCGCGTCCAGCAGCGTGTCTTCGGTCAGCGTGCCCGGGGTGACCAGCCGCACCACCGCGCGGCTGACCACGCTCTTGTTGCCGCGCGCCCGCGCTGCCGCCGGGTCCTCGGTCTGTTCGCACACCGCGACCCGATGTCCGGCTTCGATCAGGCGATGCAGATAGTCCTCTGATCGCTCCACCGGCACACCGCACATCGGGATATCCAGGCCCTGATGCTTGCCGCGTTTGGTCAGCACGATGCCGAGCGTCTTCGAGGCGATCTCGGCGTCCTCGAAGAACAATTCATAAAAGTCGCCCATCCGATAGAACAGCAATAACCCGGGATTGGCGGCCTTGATCTCAAGGTACTGTTCCATCATCGGCGTGACGCGCGCGGCGGCCTCCGCGGGCGGCGCGTCATCGGGCAGAACGGGGATGGGCTGCTGGATCGTCATGGGCTGCGCAAACTACAAAATTTCGGCCTCCGGTCCTATCGGTTTGCCGCCGCATTGTGTGTTTTCCACGTTCTCCGCGAACACGTGCCCCTTCTATCGGTGAGAGAAGAAATTGCGGCGAGTCCCTTCTTCCCCCCTTGCGGGGGAGGGTCGGGGAGGGGGTGGCCGCGAATTCGGTGGATGTGGCTTACCCCTCTGCCTAACCCTCCCCCGCAAGGGGGAAGGGAACAGATCATGGTTGCGAGTCCATCAATTGACCTGCCGCGACAGCGCTCCTAAAACTCGCCATCCATTCGGGCTAACGGCTTCGGAAAACGCGGCATTCAGGGAGAGATTCGATGCGCGATGTATTTATTTGCGATGCCGTGAGGACCCCGATCGGCCGCTTCGGCGGGTCGCTCGCCAAGGTACGCGCCGACGATCTGGCGGCCGCCCCGATCAAGGCGCTGATGGCGCGCCATCCCAAGCTCGACTGGTCGGCCGTCGACGAAGTCTATTTCGGCTGCGCCAACCAGGCCGGCGAGGACAACCGCAACGTGGCGCGGATGGCGCTGCTCCTGGCGGGCATGCCGGAGACGGTTCCGGGCCAGACGCTCAATCGGCTCTGCGCATCGGGACTGGACGCGGTCGGCGCCGGAGGGCGCGCGATCCGCGCCGGCGAGATCGATTTCGCCATTGCCGGCGGCGTCGAGTCGATGACGCGGGCGCCGTTCGTGATGGGCAAGGCGGCGGAGGCGTTTTCGCGCTCGGCTGAAATTTATGACACCACCATCGGCTGGCGCTTCATCAATCCCTTGATGAAGGCGCAATATGGCGTCGATGCGATGCCCGAGACGGGCGAGAACGTCGCCGAGGAATTCCAGGTCTCGCGCGCCGACCAGGACGCGTTCGCGATCCGCTCGCAGCAGCGCGCAGGTGCCGCGATCGCGTCGGGCTATTTCGCCGAGGAGATCACGCCCGTTTCGGTGCCCGGCGGCAAGGCTGGCCC
>NZ_JADGRI010000015.1 GCF_017881085.1 Bradyrhizobium sp. | reverse complement strand
CCTTACCCGGACGCCGAAACTCGAAATGTTGCTCGCGATCCCGAGTTTGGTTCCCTGATCGAATACGGACGGATTGAAAATGTCTCCGGACAAATCGATCGATCCATAAAGCGTAACGGTCGTGTTATCGATCAACGGCGTCAACGGGCCCGCTTTTACTGGAATGCCGCCAATCACGGTGGTGGGTGCCGGCGCCGGCGACGTCGCAACGGCCCCGTGCAGAACGGGATTGCCCTTGAATTTCTGTGGATCAGTCACGACCGGTGCGGAGGGAGCAACCATCGCCTGCTTTGCGGCAGACAGGTTTTTGACCTTCGCTCGCAGTTCGGCGTTTTCTTTCTCGATCTTGTCGAGCCGTGCCATCACATCGTCGAGTGTTGCAGACCGTGCTGAACCGCTGAACGAGATCAGGCAGAGAGCGGCGCACGCCGTCCCCGAAAGAAGCTTATTCCTCATGGCTTTTCCCCACCGCTTTGCACCCGTTTCAACTTATGGGCGATGGCAGCGTAAGGTATACCAGATGCCACAAGGAAGGCTTCGCTGGGCCGCACGTCAAAGAATTGTAATCTGTAACAAAAAAGGCACAAAAATACTGTTGCGTTGCAACAACTTACTGGAGACGGGGGATTTCGGCGAAAACAGCCACGGATTTGATAGCTTTTCAAGGGGCTTACCTGAGGCCGAGCAGAGGGAGCCTTCCTCTTGATGCCAGCATTTTTCAATCAAAAATTGTGCATTGCGCAATTGTTTTCCGCTGCCGCGAAGGCGAAATCAATCGGTCAGCTTGCCCAGGGCTTTTCGCCGCGCGCGATGCGGCCGGATATCTCGGCCTGAAAGGCCGGCGGACCGAAAGCAAACCATTCTTCCTTCATCTGGTAGATCAGCAAGCGCTTCTTTTCCGTGCTGAACTTCATCAGCCAGTCGAGCGCTTTCTTCTTTGGCGCTTCTCCGGCTGGGACCAGCACGTCGACCGGCAAGCCGCGCCAGAAAAAGTTCGCCGCAAGCATGATTGCGCCGGACTTGTCCGGACGCATCCAATCAGGCAGCGGACTTGATGCCACCAGCCATCCGCAAATGAATTCGCGGCAGGGGTGCTGGGGACGCTCGCTGTAAATCGAACACGTATTCCCGACACTGAACGGACATGGCTTCCCCGGACGGACGTGGTGTCCACGCACTTCGATCTGCAGCCAGCCATCGCAGCATGCCGTGCAGTTCCCACAGGTTCTCGGGTGTTGCTGATTCAAATTACAGGTGCCGCAGATGGAGAGGCGATGCTCGCTCAATGGCATCGCTAACGCAATAGAACTCTCATCTAGGCCTCCACCAGATGATCAAATGCGTCCCGCCCGACATAGCCGACGATCTGCCAGCGCCATCAAATTAATCGCAAAGCCCTGATTGCCGCGCGGTGACGGCGCCGGGCATCGGTGCCGAACGTATGGCGAAGCCCGCGACGGAAACATTCCAGCTGTCCGGGTCTTCGATACGCGAACTCAAATAGCGAACGACGATCGATCCGGTCGGGACAGATGCGGCTATCGTCCGTCGAACTGATCCGGTCCCATGGCCCAGGGCCATTGGTCGTGGCCGTGCGCGTAAGTGCGGTTGGTCTGCGCCGGATCTCGGTTGATCAGCGGCCGCAGGTACATCGGGTGGGTGGCGCTGCGCACCTCGTGTTCGACCGTGAACAGGTGCCTGCCATCGGCGGGATCGACGATGTCCCGGAAGCGGTATTGGTATTGGTTGTCCTCCTGAAAGACCAGGCCGCGTTCCGTCAGCAGGCGGTAAGGACCCGAGAAGTTCGTGATGTACATCTGCACATGATGGCCGTCGTAGTCCGACTGTGGCCGATCCGTCTCGCGGAACTGCAGATACTGGTCCTTTGCCATCTTCACGCGCGCCAGCCTGCCGTCGCCGTTTTCGAGTTCGGCCGGTATGCCCATGATCTGCGGATAGAAGGCGCAAATGCCTTTCGCCGTTCCGGCCGGGACCTCGAACTCGATATAGGGGATACCGAGCGTAATGCGCCCGAAGCGCGCGGCATCCGGCTCGTAGCAGCGCACGCGATTGCCCCAGGGACAAGTCGCCTCGACGTAGTGGTTGTGCTCGCTGAACGCGAACGCGGTGCCGTCGAGTTTCCCGGCCACCGAGGCGAGCCGGTCGAGCAGGGCTTCGCGGCCCCGGATCACGATTCCGGTATGGCCGCGGAGCACCTGGGCCTGGCCGCTCGGCAGATGAAACTGGCTTCGGCCGACGTTGATCCACATGTTGGTGTCGGACACCATCAGATAGGGGTCGCGGGTAAGGCCGAGGCCCGCGACATAGAACAACGTCGCCAATCGCTGGTCAGGTACCTGGACGTTGACGTGTTCGAGATGGATCGAGTTGCCGAGGTCTTCTGCGGCGCGGTCGAATTGCGGCGGCATGGCTGCGTTCCCCGGCGTGGATGGCGGCACATGTTATAGCGTTTTCGAGCGAAGTGGATACCGGTTCGCGTGAAGAAAACGCGTCAAAACAAGAATCCAGAGCTTCGGTTCTGATTCAATCAGAACCGATCGTGCTCTGGTGCAGGCGCCGGCCCAAACCAACCATTGCGCGACGAAGCCCGGGCAAAACGGCAGTCGTGGCCGCGCAGCTCCGCACCAGGCTTTCCGCCGCCAGCGATCAACGCGAAAGAAGATCAGCTCGCATGGCCGCGACCGGCATGCGTTCGCTTCGGATCCCGTGGCGGGCTCGAATCCGACACCTTGACCTTCATCAATACGCAACAAGTCCGGGGTGATTTATTGTCTGTATGGCAGGATATATCAGGTCGTTCCTCGAAATCGGATTGCAGGACGTCGGGCTGGTCGGCGGCAAGACCGCCTCGCTTGGCGAACTCTATTCAACGCTCGCGTCCGAAGGGGTGGCTGTCCCCAACGGTTTTGCCATCACGGCCGACGCTTACCGGGATGCGCTTTCGCAGCCCGGCGTCGCGGAAGAGCTTCATGGGCTTCTCGACGGCCTCGACAAGCGCAAGATCAAGCGGCTTGCGGCCGTAGCCGCCAAGGCCCGCGAAGTCGTTTACCGGGCGATGGACACGGCGCCGCTTCGCGAGCAGATCCTGGAAGCGTATCGCCAGCTCGAACGGGAGGCTGGGCCTGGCGTCGCTGTCGCCGTGCGGAGTTCTGCGACGGCGGAAGATCTGCCGACCGCGAGCTTCGCGGGCCAGCATGAAAGCTTCCTCAATGTGCGGGGCGCGAAGGACCTGTTCGAGGCCTGCCGGCGCTGCTTCGCCTCCATTTTCACCGATCGCGCGATTTCCTACCGCATCGACAACGGCTTCGATCACTTCAAGGTCTTCCTCTCCATCGCCGTGATGAAAATGGTGCGCTCGGATATCGGAGCCAGCGGCGTCATCTTCACGCTCGATACCGAATCCGGATTCCGCGACGTGGTCTTCGTCACCGGCTGCTACGGCCTCGGCGAAACCATCGTCCAGGGCAAGGTCGATCCCGACGAATTCTACGTTCACAAGCCGACCCTGAAGCAGGGGTTTCGCTCGGTCCTGCGCCGCCAGCTTGGCGGCAAACAAATACGAATGGTCTACGGCAAGCGCGGCGGCAGCCATGCGACGCTGACCCGGAACGTGCCCGATGTCGAGCGGCGCAAATTCTGCATTTCCGATGCGGAGGTGCTGAATCTGGCGGACTTCGCGGTGCGGATCGAGGCGCATTATTCGAAGCATGCCGGCACGGCCATGCCGATGGATATCGAATGGGCCAAGGACGGCTCCGACGGCAAGCTCTATATCATTCAGGCGCGGCCCGAGACGGTGGCCTCGCAGCGTTCGCCGGATGTCTACGAAACCTACGCGCTGAAGGGGCGCGGCTCCGTCGTCGTCACCGGCCGCGCGGTGGGGGAGAAAATCGCCGCCGGGCGCACCCGCCGCATTGCGACCGCGCGAGACCTCTCGGCCTTCAAGCCGGGCGAGATCCTGGTCGCTCCGGCGACCAGCCCGGATTGGGAGCCGGTCATGAAGATCGCGGGCGGCATCATCACCGACAAGGGCGGCCGGACCTGCCATGCCGCCATCGTGGCGCGCGAACTGGGCATCCCCGCCGTGGTGGGCGCGACGCACGCGACCGAGAAACTCAAGACCGGGACGACTGTCACCATCTGCTGCGCCGAAGGCGATATCGGAAGCGTTTATCAGGGAACGCTGGCTTTCGACGTGACGCGAACGCCCGTCAGCGAGCTGAAACAGCCGCATACCGCCATCATGGTCAATGTCGGCACCCCCGAAATGGCATTCCGGACTGCGATGCAGCCGCAATCGGGCGTCGGCCTTGCCCGCATGGAGTTCATCATCAGCGAGCATATCGGCGTGCATCCGATGGCGCTGCTCAAGCCCGACAAGATCACTAACGCCAAGGCGAGAACGGCGATCGCCCGCCTGGTTGAAGGCTACAAGACCCCGGCCGATTTCTTTGTTCAAAAGCTTTCCGAAGGTGTCGGCACCATCGCCGCGGCGTTCTATCCGAAGCCGGTGATCGTGCGGCTTTCCGACTTCAAGACCAACGAATACGCCAGCCTGCTCGGCGGCGAGGCGTTCGAGCCCAAGGAAGAGAATCCAATGCTGGGATTCCGCGGCGCTTCCCGTTACAGCCATCCGGCCTACGCGGAAGGATTCGCGCTCGAATGCGCGGCGCTGCGCCGGGTGCGCGAGAAGATGGGTCTTTCCAATCTGCGCATCATGGTGCCGTTCTGCCGGACCGTCGAGGAAGGCCGGCGCGTGATCGCGACGATGGCGGCCAACGGGCTCAAGCGCGGCGATGGCGGGCTCGAGATCTTCGTAATGTGCGAAATTCCGAACAATGTCATTCAGATCGACGCGTTTTCCGAACTGTTCGACGGCTTTTCCATCGGCTCGAACGACCTCACCCAACTCACGCTGGGGGTAGACCGGGATTCCGATATCGTCGCGTTCGATTTCGACGAGCGCGACCCCGGTATGCTGGAGATGTTTCGGCAGGCCGTGGTGGGCGCCAAGCGCAACGGACGCCACGTCGGCATCTGCGGCGAGGCGCCCGCGAATTATCCGGAGATTGCGCGCTATCTGACCGGGCTCGGAATCGATTCGATCAGCGTCAATCCCGCAAGCGTGTTTCGCACCATGGCGGCGGTGGCGGAGGCCGAAGAAGGTCTGGCGAAAACCAACGTGTGACGGTTTCGGTCGTGGCGGCGGCTAGACGGTTCGCGCGGCTTCCGCATGAAGCTGCTCGGCGGCTTCATTGACCCTGGTCATCGTTTGCGTCAGCTCCGCATAGACCTCGTCCTCGATCGTCACCGTGCCGAAATTGGAATTCTCGCCGTCAAAACGCCCTTCGGCCGGCTGATCGGCATGCTCGAACCAGTGATAGCCGACCACGGCCGGTTTTCGCAGCGCGGCAGAGACATAACGCTCGAAGCATTGGGCGCGCTCGATCTGGCTTTCCACCCGCGGTCCGGCACCATTGGTATTGGGCAGGCCTGAATCGTCACTGCGGAAGGAAAATTCGGAGATCAGGCAGGGTTTGCCGCACGCCGCATAGGCATCGATCACCGCACTGGCGTCGAAATCGTAGCAATTGAACGAGACCACGTCGAGGTAGCGGCCGGCCGCGGCGATGACATTGGGGTGCGGCTGATAGCCGAACCGGGAGCCGATCACGAGATGATTGGGGTCGGCAGCCCGGATGGCCGAGACGCACAACTGGAAATAGGCCTCGGCGACGACGGCGACAAAGGCATCGCAATCGGCGAAAAATGCCGCGCGCGTCGGATTGGCGAGGTTGGCCTTGGTCTCGAGCGCGTCGTTCAGGCCGCCGGGCGCCATTCTGAAGAACGGGGCTTCGACGGGGCCGATGGTTCCGAATTCCTCCCATGATCGCGCGCGTGTATGCCAGACCGCGTTGAATTGCGAAAATTCCCGATAGCGCTCCTCCAACCTCAGGATGGCAGCGACGCGGCCAGGGCGGTGAGAAGGCAGGTTCAGAAACAGCGTCAGAAGCTCGTCGGCGCCGCGCCAATCCGGCGACCAGTACAGTTCGTTGTCGATAAACGTGCCGAGCAACCGGGCCTCGTTGCGCCGCTTCGTGCAATGATTTTTGGCGCTTTCGCGGATGTGACCCGGGAATGCCGGATCGAAGACGTCGGGAAATATCTCGTCGCGCCGATGCAGCCGGAAAGAGGCGCCAAGAGCGGCCGTGGGAGTGCTCGCAAGCGGCGACGATCCTGCAGCGGAGACGAGTTCATCGGACCAGCAGCCGAGCGTGTTGAATTGCCAGCTCGCCAGCCGGTTGGCGGCTGCCGCGCGCCAGTTGTACAGGCTGCCATATTTTTTCCGGCACGCGTCGGCGTACGGCACGCGACCGGTATTTCCGACCTGGTCCTGATCGAAGCGAACGGTATTCACGCCCTTGGAAAGAAAGCGGCCGCCGTCGGGATCGACCAGCCAGAACACACCGTCGCGCTCGCCGACGCGAAAAAAGCCGCTCCCGCGGAAACAGTCATCGGCGATTCCGCCCCATTTGGTTCTTCGCAAGCGCACACTCCAGCGACGAAATAACGAAGCGTCACCTATCGCATCAACCGGTCAGGAACGCTTGATTTGCCTCAAGACGGTCCCGCCATCGGCCGGCCTATTGATATTGTCCGCGCACCTTGCCGGAGCGGAAAGGGTGAACCGTGAATTCGAAAGAAGAGTCGGCAGGCGACCAGGCGCGTCCCTTGAAGCCGGCGTCGGAACTGCCTTCCGTCGCCGGCCTGCGTCCGGATTTCATCTGGGGAGTTTCTACCTCGAGTTTCCAGATCGAAGGTGCTGCGAAAGAGGACGGCCGGGGACAGAGTATCTGGGATGTCTACTGCCGGAACGGGAAAGTAAAGAATCACGACACCGGCGATGTTGCGTGCGACCACTACCATCGTTACCGGGAGGATGTCGCTCTGATGAAACGGCTGGGCGTTCAGGCCTATCGCTTCTCGGTTGCCTGGCCGCGGGTGTTGCCGCAGGGGCGGGGATCCCCGAATGAATTGGGGCTGTCGTTTTATGACCGGCTGATCGATGAACTGCTGGCCGCCGGCATCGAACCGTGGCTGTGCCTGTATCATTGGGATCTGCCGCAGGCCCTGGAGGATCTTGGCGGATGGATGAACCGGGAGTCGGCGGCATGGTTCGCCGACTATGCGACGCTGGTTGCCACGCGTTACGGCGATCGCGTCAAGCGTTTGGCGACGTTCAATGAGCCGTCGATGTTCACCCTGTTCAGCGGTTCCTTAGGGATGCGGGATCGCAACAGCGAAGACGGTCTCCACCGGATGATCCATCACGTCAATCTCGCGCATGGTGCGGCTGTCGATGTGCTCCGCGAAAAAGTCCCCGGCGCGTCGATCGGATGCATTCACAATTACCAGCCCTGTTGGCCCTCGAGCGGGACCGACGCCGACGCGGCGGCGGCTGCGCGCCTCGGTATCTACTGGAACAAGGCGTTCCCCGAACCGCAATGCCGCGGCGAGTATCCGGCGCTGATGCGGCCTGCCATCGATCCGTATATCCAGCCAGGCGACCTCTCGCGCGTTTGCCGTACGCTCGACTGGTTCGGACTCAATCACTACAGCCCGGTCTACGTGAAGGCGCAGGCGAATTCCATGCTGGGGTTCGGGTTCGGCGAGATACCCGCCGGCGTTCCCTTGACGCCGATCGGATGGCCGATCAATCCGGAGGCCTTCGGCGAAACGCTCAAGACCGTCCATCGCGACTACGGTCTTCCGATTTACGTGCTCGAAAACGGATTAGGGGGCTTCGACACGCCCGACGAGACAGGAGCCGTGATCGACACGGAGCGGGTTCGGTTCCTGCGGAGCTACATTGGGGCGATGAATGACTCTGCCATGGGCGTGGATGTTCGCGGTTATTTCATTTGGTCGCTGCTGGACAATTTCGAATGGGAGCAGGGATATGCTAACCGTTTCGGCCTGACCTATATCGACTATCGGTCGCTGCAGCGCATTCCAAAGGCATCGTTCCGCTGGTACGCGGATCTGATCAGGACGGCACGACGGTGATGAAGGCAGCCTCCACACGAAGCATTCAGGATGTGCTGCTCGCGGATATCGGCGGGACCAACGCGCGGTTCGCAGTCCTGGCCGGCGGAAAGGTCGGCAGGCTCGCCCATATGGCCGTGCACGACTACGGCAGCTTTGGCGAGGCACTCGGCGCGTATCTCGGCAGTCTGCCGGAGGCTGGCAAAATCCGCGGCGCGATCCTTGCCGCCGCCGGCGTTATCCAGGACGGCCGCTGCGCGCTCACCAATAGTTCCTGGGTGATCGATGCGGGCGAATTGCGCGCGGCCCATGGCTTTTCCACCGTGCGTCTGATCAATGATTTTGAAGCGGTGGCCTGGTCCCTGCCGGCCCTTTCGCATGATCAGATTTTGCAGATAGGCGGCGGGCAGCCGGTCGCGGGGGCGCCGCTCGCGGCGCTCGGCCCCGGCACAGGCCTTGGCATGGCGGTCAGCGTACCCCACGCCACCGGTCACCTCGTGCTGTCGAGCGAAGGCGGCCATTCGACGATGGCTGGCAGTTCGTCGCGGGAGGACGCCGTGATCGCCTATCTGCGGCAACGGTTCGGGCATGTCTCGGCGGAACACGTTCTTTCCGGCCATGGGTTGGAAAACCTTCACGAGGCGTTGGCTGCGCTGGACAATTTGGCGCTGCCGCGGCGCGCCGCGGCCGAAATCACCCGGGCCGGGATCGAAGGGACGTGTCCGACCAGCCGCGCCGCAGTCGATATGTTTTGCGCGATGCTCGGGACGGTCACCGGCAATCTCGCGCTCACGGTCGGGGCGAGGGGCGGGATATTCATCGGCGGCGGCATTCTGCGTCACATGCCCGAATATTTTGCCCGCTCGCCATTTCGTGCGCGTTTTGAAGACAAGGGGCGGCTCGGCAAATATCTCGAACCGATTCCGGCCTATCTCATTCTGGACGAGGATGCCGCGTTCGTCGGCTTGCGCGCTCTGGCGGAGGTCGAAGCCATTGGCTGATATCCCGATGACCGAGATCGTCACCCTCACCATCAATCCCGCCCTCGACGTCTCGACGTCGGTAAGAAAAATGATGCCGTTCAGCAAAATGCGATGCGCCCCGGCCCATCGTGATCCCGGGGGAGGCGGCATCAATGTTGCCCGGGTTCTCAAGCGGCTCGGCATCGACGCAACCGCCATCTATCCGGCCGGCGGCGCCACCGGGCAGTTGCTGGCTGATCTGGTCGAGCGCGAGGGCGTGCGAAGCATCGTGATTCCGGCTTTGAACGATACCCGGGAGGATCTTACGATCTTCGACGAGACGACCCGCGAGCAATTTCGCCTTGTCTTCCCGGGTGCCCCGCTCAGCGATGTTGAATGGCAGGAGTGTTTGGGATCGCTTGCGCGCATCGCGCCTCCGCCTGTGTTTGTTATTGCCAGCGGCAGCCTGCCTGCCGGCGTGCCGCTCGATTTCTTCGGCAGGGTAGCCCAGGCGTCGAAAGCCCTTAGCAAGGTCATCGTGGATACGTCCGGACCCTTCCTGAAGCCGGCCCTGGAAGCAGGCGCTTATCTCATCAAGCCTAACCTTCGCGAGTTTCAGGAATTGGCGGGGATTGCCTCCACCGATGACGCCGCGCTCATCGAAGCGGGGCGTCGTCTCTTCGAGCGCTATCGCATCGAGATCATTGCCATCTCCATGGGGCCAGAGGGCGCGCTCTTGGTCACGCGTGACACGGCATTGCGTGCCAATGGCTTTCCCATCGAGCCCATCAGCGTTTCCGGCGCCGGCGACAGTTTTCTGGGAGCAATGATATGGAGTCTGGCGAATGACAGCAGCCTCGATAGGGCGATACGCTACGGCGTTGCCGGCGGCTCTGCCGCGCTACTCAATCCCGGGACGGAGCTTTGCCGCCCCGAGGAGGTTCATCGCCTTGCCGCTGAGGTGATCGTGACAGCGCTCGATCGCGATTATCGTTAGTCGGGAAACTGACCCGGACCGGCTGGGCCCGGGTTTTTTCTCGCCGCAGGGCGCGGAGCCATGGCACCGAGCAGCATCTCGATCCGGCCATTGCCCCACAGCGGCAGCAGGAGGCGCGCGTAGCCGTCCGGACGCCCGGCATCCGCTGTTCCGGACGCCGATTGACGATAGTAAGTGGGCGCGCCGCTCTCGACCGTCGCCTTGCATTGCAAGGTCAGCTCGTCGAACGGTGCGTGAAGATCGATTTCGTCCAGGAAACTGGTGCCGGTCGCTCCGCCGTACCAATTGACGACGTCCGCTCCCGTGACGTCGAACCGGAACCGAAGCGGGTCTTCAAAAACGCCGATCAGCATCGATTCCCGCCCGAGCCGCGATCGTAACGATATTTTGACGTCGTCCCAGAACGGCACGTCGTTGTCGCCACGTTTCAGGCCATTCCAGTACGCCTGGATGCGACCGAGATCCGGCTCAAGGTCGACGGGAAGGGGATAGCTGCGCACACCTCCCGTCATCGTCAGACGGTCTTCGACGGACGCGACCCCGGGGGCCGACCACGCCGCGTCCTCGATCGCGCGGCGTTCGCTCCAGTTGCCCACGGTGCCCGCAAGAACGACCCTGTTGCCGTTCTCAACGCTGACGCTGATCGCATTCGCATCAATCTCGCCATGCCGCTTCAGGGCGGAATCGATCTTGCTCTTCACGTCCGCGGAATCGATGGGGGGCTTGATGGCAATCATGTTGGCGATGCCGCGTACGCCCGATAGTTTGCGAATATCATCTTCCGCGGAAATTTTCTCGAAATACCAGTTCACGTTGCCGCTCAACGTGACCCATCCCTCATGAACCAGGACGTCGACCGCGTTGGGCGGGACAAGGACATCCCACTTCAGAATATCGCGGGCACGCTTGGCGATCTGATCATCCGTCGTCTTCTTTTCGTACGGACAGTGCACTTCGATATTCTCGGCGATGGCGTGCACGCCCTTGACACGGCGGGCCGCGGCGATGGCGGCGAGCTTTTCGGCATAGCTTTCGACATGCCCACCGAGGGTCACGACGCCCTTGTCGACAGCAACGCCAATGTGTTCGCCGCCGAAGCTTGGATCAAATTCAAGCTCTGCAATGATGTCTTGCCGGAGCTGCGAGTCGGTCATCATCTTTCCTCCAAGGATGGTTGGATGAAACTGCGCTTTCGGGGAGATCACCTTGATCCGCATCAAGGTCGGTGCATGGTGTTCGAGTAGTTATATTTTCGTAACAAACGCCGAGGGCATCCGATCGCAATCAAGCGTTAGGCAGTCCGGTCCGGAGCAGCCAGAACGGCCGCGCCAAGCGGCGCCAAAGGATCGACATGACGGCGGTTGCCAAAATCGTGTTTCTCGGCGCAAGCAGTGCATCGTTCGGTCTCAGCATGTTCCGGGACCTCTTCTCCAGTCACGATCTGGCCGGCAGCACCTTGGTCCTGGTCGGCAGGAACGTCGACAGGCTCGCCCGTGCCGAACGTCTCGCAAGACTGCTCAACGAAAAATCCGGCGCGGGGCTGAAGATCGAGAGCACGACCGACTGGCGCGCTGCCTTCGACGGCGCGGAGTTTGTCATCCATTCGACCGCCATCGATCGGAACCGGCTCTGGAAGCTCGATTTCGAGGTGCCGCGCAAATTCGGCATTCGTCATACTCTGGGAGAGAACGGCGGCCCGGGCGGATTGTTCTTTACCCTGCGCACCTTGCCGGTGGTTTTCGATTTTGTGCGCGAGATGGAGCGGCGTTGTCCGCAGGCGCTGTTCATCAACTTTTCCAATCCGGAAAGCCGCATCGTCCTGGCCCTGGGGCAATACAGCAAGATCCGCACCATCGGTCTGTGCCACGGTATCTTCATGGCGCGGGACCAGGTCGCCTCGATCCTTGGATTGCCTCCGGAACGGGTGGAGGTGTCGGGCGCGGGTCTCAACCATTTCCAGTGTCTGATGCAGATCCGCGACCGGGAGACAGGGGCCGACCTGTATCCGCTGTTGCGCGAGAAGGAAGAAACCCACGACCCCTTTGTGTCTCCCCTGACACGAAAGCTGTTGCGCGCTTTCGGCTATTGGCTCGGCTGCGGCGATAGCCATGTCGGCGAATACCTGGCATTTGGCTGGGAAGCCGGCGAGGGCGGATACAATTTCGGATGGGACGAAGGCGAGCGGGCGAAGCTGGACCGGCTGATCGACGACATGCTGTCGGGAAGGGTGGAAATTCCGGCGTGGATGCTGGCGCCATCGGGCGAGCGCGCGGTCACGGTCATTTCGGCCGTGCTGCATGGCCGCAAACAGCGCATCGAATCGGGCGTGGTCTATAACGAGAACGCGATTCCGAACCTGCCGGCCGAGTCAGCGGTGGAAGTGCCGGTGCTGATTGATGCCGGCATTCACCCGGTTTCGCTCGGGCCGCTGCCGGGCCCGGTCGCGAAGTTGATGTGCATGCAAGCGAGCGTCCAGCAGCTGGCCGTCGAGGCGGCCGTGCATGCTTCCAAGGAATTGGCCTTGCAGGCGCTGTTGATCGATCCCGTCGTCAACTCCACGACCGCCGCCGTCCAGCTGCTTGACGAACTCTGGGAGATAAACCTGCCCTATATTCGAAAATGTATCGCGTGAACGAGCGATGGATCGCCTGGAATGGCAATTACGGGCGGGTGGGCTGAAAATCCGGCTTTATGCACGACTCCCGATGCCATCGAAGGTCGCGACAACGATATTGTGATCCGACAGATCGCCTGCAGAGAAAACGGAAATATTCACTTCCAGTGGGACGGACGAGCAGAAGAAATCGATGGGCGGCCGGCCATGGTCTTGGGAGTAAGTCCTTTCAAGGCTCGAATAGAAGTAGGGCAGCGCCTGCCGTATCTCCGCAAGATCGCTGCTCGACGGTTCTGCATTGAAATCACCGCACAGGATCAGCGGCCCCTGCGTTGCAAGCGGTCGCAGAAGCCCGGCAATCTTGCCGGCCTGCGATCGCCGCACGGCGGACAATGACCAATCCTTAGTAGCGGCGAGATGGGTATTGCCGATCAATACCGGTCCATCCAACGGCAGCGCAGCGACTTGCAGGATGCGTGGCTCGTTTTCGGCATCGCCGACTGAGCCGGTATGCCCTGGACCCAATTGGAACGCGGCCGTTCGAGACGGGGGAATTCTGGATACGATGGCGAGCCCATAATATTCGTTCTTCCCACTGCCCAACTCCTCCGGCGCAAGGGCAGGTGTGAAGTGCCAACAATAACCGGACGTATTTCCCGGTCCGCGACCAAACATGGCTGGAAGGTCAACCGCGGTATCGAGCGAGACTTCCTGCAATGCACATATATCGATGTCCAACTCGGCCATTCTTGCAGCAATCGCATCGTAATTCTTGTTCGATGCAATATTCCACGTGGCTATTCGAAGGTTCTTCTGGCTCACAATGGCTCCACGTAAGGAGGTAGGGGCTACCCGCCGTAGCTCTGCACCAGGCTGCCCGCCACCAGCGACCAGCCGTCAACCAGCACGAAGAAGATCAGCTTGAACGGCAGCGACACCACGACCGGCGGCAGCATCATCATGCCCATCGACATCAGGACCGAGGCGACGACGAGATCGATGATCAGGAACGGCAGGAACAACAGGAAGCCGATCTCGAAGGCGCGCTTCAATTCGGAGATCATGAAGGCCGGTACCAGGATCCGCAGCGACATGTCCTCTGGCGTCGCCGGCGGCGGCTCGCCCGACAGGTCCATGAACAGTTTCAGGTCCTTCTCGCGTACGTTCTTCTGCATGAAGCCGCGCAGCGGCACCGAGGCGCGCTGCAGCGCTTCCTCGACGCTGATCTGGTTGGCGACCAGCGGCTTGATGCCGTCGTCGTAGGATTTCTGCAGCACCGGCCCCATCACGAAGGCGGTCAGGAACATTGCAAGCGCGATGATGACGGAGTTCGGCGGCGCGGTCGCGGTGCCCAACGCGGTGCGCAACAGCGACAGCACGACGACGATCCGGGTGAACGACGTCATCATGATCAGGATCGACGGCGCGATCGACAGCACCGTGAGCAGCGCGATCAGCTGGATCGCGCGCTCGGTCACGCCGCCATTGCCGGCACCGAGATTGATGCTGATGTCCTGCGCGAACGCCGGCGCCGCCAGCGAACCGGCGGTGATCAGAGTGGCAAAAAATAGAACTCTACGCGGGAAGCTCGCCGATCTCACGAAGGGGTCTTCGGACGGCCCAGCAAGGACGCCATCTCGTCTTCGAGATTTTCAAAGCCGCTCTTCGGCGAGGGCGGGGCAACCGGCGGTGCCGCCGGCGGCTCGCTGCGGTTGGCTCGGGCGGGCGGCTCGGGCGCAACCGGCGGCGCGCCGACCCGCGGTTCGGCGGCTTCGCCGCCGGGCCGGCGAAGGGCGGCCTCCAGCCGTTGCGCCATCTCGGCCAGATTTTGGTCAGCTGCCGACATCGCAGGGGTCGGCGGCGGTGGCGGGGCGGCGGGCCGTTCCGCAGCCCGGACCGGAGGCGCTGGCTTCGGCGCTTCGCTCGGACGTGGCGGTCGCGGCATCATGGGTTCGCTGCGCGAGGTCACGCGCGAGGGCATCGGCTCGGGGCGCAGGTCGGGGCGGGGCTCCGGACGGCCGCCCAGCGGGCTGCCGAGCGGCTCCGGGGCAAAGCCGGCCAGCGGGTCGATGCGCATCGGTTCATTGCGCATGGCTTCGCCGCGTCGTTCGGCCAGCGTCGGCGCCGGACGGCGGACTTCTTCGGCAAAGGAGGGACGGACCGGCCGCGGCGGCGGCTCGGGCATTTGCGGCTCGGCATGATCGAAGCCCGGCCCCTCGCTGTCGGTCCAGGCCGTGTCGGGCAGCGGCGCCACCCGGGGCGCCGGCGGTTCGGCGGCGGCAACCCCGGCGGGCCGTTGCGGCAACTGCTCCCGTCCGGGCATCGCGCGCACGATATTGGGTTCCACGACGATATCGGTCGGGCCGCCGATCATCAGCAGATGTTCGACATTGTCGCGCCTCACCAGCACCAGCCGGCGGCGGCCATCCACGGCGGCGGCATCGATCACGGCCAGCCGCGGCATCCGCCCCCGATTCGTGTTGGTGCCGAGGCGGTTGCCGGCGAATCGGCGAACCAGCCAGGCGGCGAGCCCGATCAGAGCCAGGACGGCCACGAATGCGAAGAAGAATGTCAGTGCCTGCATGTGTGTCCCCGGCAAATAGCGTGTTCTTGTCTCTTTCTTTCGTCGCACGCGGATCGGAATCGACACAACCGACGGCGAAAAAAGCCCGAGCCAGGCCCAAATTCTTAACGTCCCACGGCAGAAGCTGCCGTTCCCCACATCTTAATAACCCATGAATCGGCTGGGCCAAAATGACTTCTTGGCTTTCCGACTGCATTGATTTGGTTGGTTAACGCAGCTTTCGTGGCGAAAATGCGCGCAATTGACGCTTGTCGCGAGAATCCGCGGGCCCAGGCGTTGCTGTGAACCGGCTCCCGCAAATTTAACCGGCTGTTAACCATACACGCGGCAAATTCTGCCTACCCGAGGCCATCGTGCCCGGCAGGTAAACGGAGCGGCAGGCGATGTCCATCAACGATCTTCCGGTCTTGTCGGCGTTGCGTACCAAGATGCAGTGGCACCAGGAGCGTCAGCGGGTGCTGTCCGAAAACGTCTCCAACTCCGACACGCCGAATTTCAAGCCGCGCGATCTGGTCGAGCCGAAATTCGACAAGACCGGCGCTCCCGCCGGGTCGATGGGCTCGCTGCCAATGATGCGCACCACGACCTCGCATATCGCCCAATCGGGCAACGAACCGAGCTTCGATCAGAACAAGAGGGCGGGTTTCCAGACCCGGCCCGCCGGAAATGCCGTCAATCTGGAAGACGAAATGCTCAAGGTCTCCGCCAACCAGATGGACTACGCGGCGGTCACTTCGCTCTACGGCAAGAGCCTGCATCTTCTGAAGACCGCGATCGGCAAAGGCTAGCATGATCCGGAACGGAAGGGCCGCGTTGGCGCAAGGTGGAAACCGGCTTTCCGGAACGATGATGCTCAAACCAGAAGGCGGACAGGAGCCAAGGTAACAGATCATGGCCGACAACAACATCAACGATTTTGCCCGCTCGATGGGCATCGCGACGTCGGGCCTGCGCGCCCAGGCCGGGCGGATGCGGGTGATTTCGGAAAATATCGCCAACGCGGATTCGACGGCGCAGACGCCCGGCGGCGATCCCTATCGGCGCAAGGTTCCGACTTTCTCCTCCGCGCTCGACCGCACCCTGGACGCGCAGGTCGTGACGCTCGGCAGGATACGGCCGGATCCGTCGGCGTTTCGCGTCAAGCACGATCCCGGCAATCCGGCGGCGGACGCCAGCGGCGACGTCAAATATCCCAACATCAATTCGATGGTCGAAATGACCGACATGCGCGATGCGCAGCGATCCTATGAAGCGAACCTCAACATCATCAGCGCCACGCGCCGGATGATTCAGCGCACGCTCGACATCCTCAAGGCCTGAACAGGAAACCCCAAGCCATGGCTTCACCCACAGTCGCTGCCAACGCCTACGCCAATCTCGCCAAGATTCTCGACACCGGCGGCGCCAGCAAGGGGTCCGAGAGCGGCGGCGGCCCGTCGTTCGGCGCGTTGCTCAAGGACGCGATCGGCAGCGTGCTCGACGCCGGTAAGAAATCCGACACGCAAACCGTGGCGATGGCGCAGGGCAAGGCCAATGTGATGGACGTGGTCACGGCGGTGGCGGAAACCGACGTCGCGGTCTCGACCCTGGTCTCGGTGCGCGACCGGGTGATCCAGTCCTACGAAGACATCATGAAGATGCCGATCTGATTTCTTGAAGCAATCATTCCGGGGCGCGCAAAACGCGAACCCGGAATCCAAGGATTCCCCGATGCGCAATTGCGCATCTGAGGTCTGGTCTTTCGGACCATCCCGGAACGCGTCTTAAACCGAGTGAAGTGGAACATATGTCATGACCGGTGCTGAAACCCTCGACGTGGCGCGCGACGCAATCTGGACCATCGTGATCGTGTCGTCGCCGCTGATGGTGGTCGGCCTGGTGGTGGGCGTGGTGGTGTCGCTGTTCCAGGCGCTGACCCAGATCCAGGAACAGACGCTGGTGTTCGTGCCCAAGATCCTAGCGATCTTCGTGACGCTGCTGCTCGCTTTACCGTTCATGGCGGACGCGCTGCACAGCCATATGATGCGGATATCGTCGCGAATCATAGGCGGTTGATGCACTATGCGTGACAAATGCGCATCGATGTCTCCCTGCTGCCGGCGCTCGCGGCCGCCTTCATGCTGGCGTTCGCCCGCATCGGCGCCATGGTGATGCTGTTGCCGGGGCTCGGCGAAACCAATATTCCGGTCCGCATCAAGCTCGGAATCGCGGTGCTGCTGACGCTGATCATCCTGCCGCTGCACCGCGCCGCCTATCACGTCGACATGCAGTCGATGGTGCCGCTATTGGTACTGATGGTGCATGAAATCATCATCGGCGTGGTGCTGGGGGCCACCGCGCGGGTGACGCTCGGCGCGCTGCAGGTCGCGGGAAGCGTGATCGCCCAACAGATGGGCCTCGGCTTCGTCACGGCGGTCGATCCCACCCAGGGCCAGCAGGGCCTGCTGATCGGAAACTTTCTCACGCTGCTCGGCATCACGCTGTTGTTCGCGACCGACAGCCACCATCTCGTCATCGCAGCGCTCAACGACAGCTACACGATCTTTTCGCCCGGCGAGATGCCGCCGAGCGGCGATGTCGCGGCACTCGCCACGCGAGCCTTCGCGGCCGCCTTCAAGATCGGCCTGCAGCTCTCGGCGCCGTTCCTGGTGTTCGGCCTGGTGTTCAATATCGGGCTCGGCGTGCTGGCGCGGCTGATGCCGCAGATGCAGGTCTATTTCGTCGGCGTGCCGCTGTCGATTCTGTTCGGCTTCCTGATCTTCGCGCTGGTCATCACGGCGCTGATGGGAACTTTCCTCGATTATTTCATCGGCGTCATGCACGAGCTGATACCGCTCAAGTGAAGGTTTAGGCGATGGCCGACGAGAGCGACTCATCCGACAAGACAGAAGACCCTACGCAAAAACGTCTGGATGACGCCCATGACCGCGGCGACGTCGCCAAAAGCCAGGAAATCAACACCTGGTTTGTGATCGCCGGCGGCACGCTGGTGCTGTCGACATTTTCCGGATCGATCGGCGGCGGCATCCTGATGCCGCTGCGCAATCTGCTAGCCAAGTCCTGGATGATCCATACCGACGGTGCGAGCCTTCTGCTGCTGACACAGTCGCTCGGTTATTCGCTGATGGCAGCACTCGGCGTGCCGTTTTTGCTGCTGGCGCTGGCGGCGATCGCCGGCAACATGGTTCAGCACCGGCTGGTGTGGTCGGCCGAATCGCTGAAGCCGAAATTCAGCAAGGTATCGCCGGGGGCCGGCGCCAAGCGGATCTTCGGCAAGCAGGCGGTGGCGAATTTCGCCAAGGGGCTGTTCAAGGTGATCGCGCTCGGCGCCGTCATGACGGCGATCCTGTGGCCGGAGCGCCTGCGCCTGGAGGCGTTCGTCCACCTCGACCCGGCGGCGCTGCTCGGCGCCACCACCAGCATGACCGTGCACCTGATGGGCGCCGTGGTGGCGATGCTCGCGGTGGTCGCGATTGCGGACTACCTGTTCCAGTACCGGCAGTGGTTCGAGCGGCAGAAGATGTCGCTGCAGGAAATGAAGGAGGAGTTCAAGCAGTCCGAGGGCGATCCCCACATCAAGGGCAAGCTCAGGCAGTTGCGGCAGCAGCGCATGAAGAAGCGCATGATGGCCGCGGTTCCCAAGGCCTCCGTGATCATCACCAATCCAACCCACTACGCGGTGGCGCTGAGCTATGAACGCGGCATGTCGGCGCCGGTTTGCGTCGCCAAGGGCATCGATACCATCGCGCTCAAGATCAGGGAAATCGCCGGTAAACACGATATTCCGATCGTCGAGAACGTGCCGCTGGCCCGGGCCCTGTACGCGACCGTGGACATCGACGAGGAAATCCCGGTGGAACATTACCACGCGGTCGCCGAGATCATCGGCTACGTGATGGGGCTCAAGCGCGGGGTTTTCAACCGGCGGGCGTGAACATGGCGGCGGGGAGCTGTGGAAGGGGCCGGAAATGCGCGGCTTTGAGCGAAATAGCCGGCCTGCGGACTTGCGCTTGCGGGTCCGATTCAGGCACTCAGGAGCCAAGCGCGTGAAAGCGCGCCATATCCATGTCGACAGGCTGCATTCCCCGCCATGACCGCCGATCCCGACAACGATCCGTCACGCGAGCCGATGGCTGTCCATGAGCCGGGGCGGCGCGGCGGCTCGATCGTGCTGGTGCTGCTGGTAGCCGGCGGCATCGTCGCCGCCGCCGTCGCACTGATGACGCTCGGCCGGACGCAGGCCCAGCCCTTCATTCTCGGGCTCTTGGCGCTGCTGGCCATGGTCGGGCTGTTCAACCTGTTCGCCTATGCCGCCGGCATCATCCGGTTCGCCGACCGCGCCGCCGACGATCCCGTCAAGGGCCGCATCGCCGACCAGGCCTATGACGGCCTCGCCGTCACCGATGCCCGCGGTCACGTGGTCTATTCCAACGCCGCTTATCTGGCGCTCACGGGCGCCGTGAACGCGCTCGACGTGCGCCCGGTGGAGCGGGTGTTCATCGGCAATCCCGACGTGTCGGAGGCGGTGTTTCGCCTGCTCAAGGCGGCGCGCGAAGGCAAGCGGCAGCAGGAAGAAGTCCGTATCGCCGGAACCGACGGCGCCCACGGCCGCTGGCTGCGGATGCGGGTCCGGCCGCTCGGCCGGGGCAAGCGCGAGACGAAATACGCGGTGTGGTCGATCGCCGACATCACCCGCGACCGCGAGCGGCAGGAGGACGTGTTCCAGGAGCTGCAGCATGCGATCGAGTATCTCGATCATGCGCCGTGCGGTTTCTTTTCGGTCGGTGCCTCAGGTGACATCGGCTATGTCAACGCCACGCTGGCGAACTGGCTCGATTACGACCTCGCCGAGATCGGCTCGGGCGGGCTGAAACTGACTGATATCGTGTCCGGCGACGGCGCGGCGCTGCTGACTTCGATCGCGCCGGTGCCCGGTGAGGTCAAGACCGAGGTGTTCGACATCGATCTCCGGATGCGCGGCGGCAAGACCATGCCGGTGCGGCTCTATCACAAGCTGGCCTTCGGGGCGGACGGCGCGGCCGGGGCATCGCGGACGCTGGTGATCAGCCGCGCGCGCGACGAGCGCGCCGATCCGCAGCGCGCCGCCGAAGTGCGCTTCATGCGCTTCTTCGACCACACCCCGATGGCGATCGCGACCGTCGACCGCAGCGGCGCGGTGGTGCGCGCCAACGCCCGCTACGCCAAACTGGCGCAAGGCCTCAATCCCGACGGCGCGGCCGGCAAGTCGATCTTCCGCGCGGTGAGCGAGCGCGACCGCCATCTGGTGATCGCGGCCATCAACCGGGCCGCGGAAGGGCAGGGCGATATTGCCCCCGTCGAGGTGATGCTCGACGGCGGCAAGGAGCGCTGGGGGCAGTTCTTCGTCACCTCGGTCGAGGAAGACGAGCGCGACACCGAGGCCGCGATCGTCTATCTGCTCGAGACCACCGAGCGGCGCGCGCTGGAGAACCAGATCAACCAGTCGCAGAAGATGGAAACGGTCGGCCAGCTCGCCGGCGGCATCGCGCACGATTTCAACAACGTGCTTTCCGCCATCATGATGGCGACGGACTTCCTGCTGAACGCGCACAAGCCGACCGATCCGTCGTTCCAGGACATCATGCAGATCAAGCAGAATGCCAACCGCGCCGCGGCGCTGGTGCGGCATCTGCTGGCGTTCTCGCGCAAGCAGACGCTGCGGCCGCAGGTGCTCGATCTCGGCGAGTCGCTGTCGGATATCGAAAACCTGCTGAAGCGGTTGATCGGCGAGAAGGTCAAGCTCGAAGTGGTGCATGGCCGCGACCTGTGGCCGATCAAGGTGGATCTGTCGCAATTCGAGCAGGTGATCGTCAACCTCGCGGTCAACGCCCGCGACGCGATGCCCGACGGCGGCAAGCTGACGGTGCGGACCGCCAACCTCACCTCGGAAGAGGCCGGAAAGCTCGCCTACAAGGGCATGCCGCCGGCGGACTATGTGCGGATCGACATATCGGATACCGGTACCGGCATCCCCGCCGATATCGTCGACAAGATCTTCGAGCCGTTCTTCTCGACCAAGGAAGTCGGCAAGGGCACCGGGCTCGGGCTCTCGACGGTGTACGGCATCGTCAAGCAGACCGGCGGCTTCGTCTATGTCGATTCCGAAGCCGGCAAGGGCACCTCGTTCCACATCTTCCTGCCGCGGCATCATGCCGAGCCGGAGGTTGCGCCCGAAGCTCACGCTGCGAGCGGCGCGCCCAGGGAAACGCCGGCAGAGACAAAACCGCGCACCGATCTCACCGGGCAGGGCACCATCCTGCTGGTCGAGGACGAGGAAGGTTTGCGCTCGCTGAACGCGCGCGGCCTGCGCTCGCGCGGCTACAGCGTGGTCGAGGCCTCGAACGGCATCGAGGCGCTGGAGGTGCTGGAGGAAAAGAACGGCGCGGTCGATCTCGTCGTCTCCGACGTGGTGATGCCGGAAATGGACGGCCCGACGCTGCTGAAGTCGATGCGCGAGCGCAATCCGGACCTCAAGATCATCTTCGTTTCGGGCTATGCGGAGGACGCCTTCGAAAAGAGCCTGCCGGAGAACCAGCAATTCGCGTTCCTGCCGAAGCCGTTCACGCTGAGCCAGCTGGTGGCGGCGGTGAAGGAAACCATGGCGCCGTCGTGACGGCGCGAAGGGCGGGCTGGGCCCGAGAAAAGGCCGCAAAATCAGCCTTATTGACGCATCCCCGCGACCGAGGGCCGCAGCCGGGTTTCTCCGTGGTGGCTTCACTTTTAGGCAGCACTGCCCATGTTAGTGGCGCTTCCCCCTGCCGGGGATTTTAGGGAACCAACATGAAATTCACGCAACGCGCCCGCGGCATCGTCCAGGCGATTGCCGTCACCTTAGCCCTGGCGGTGCCGTTCGTGGCCGCCATCTCATCGGCCGACGCGCGGGTCGGCGGCGGCTTCAGCTCGGGATCGCGGGGAACGCGGACCTTCGCCCCGCCGCCCAGCACATCGACGGCGCCCGGTAGCGCGCAACCGTTCAACCGCACCTTCACCCAACCGGGCAGCCCCGGGCTCGGCGCACCGGCTTCTGCCGGCGGGGGCTTCTTCAACCGGCCCGGCCGCGGCATGCTCGGCGGCCTCGCCGCCGGGTTCCTAGGCGCCGGCCTGCTCGGCATGTTGTTCGGTGGCGGCATGTTCGGCGGTCTCGGCGGATTGTCGTCGATCTTCGGGCTGCTGCTGCAGATCGGCCTGATCTTCATCGTGGTCCGGCTGGCGATGTCGTGGTGGCAGCGCCGCCATGAAACGGCCTCCGCCTATGCCGGCCCCGCCGCTGGGCCCGGCGCGGCATCGACCTTCCGCACCGCGACGGGTTTTGGACTGGGATCGGGCGGCGCGCCGCTCGAGATTCTGCCTGCCGACTATGAGGCGTTCGAGCGGTTGCTCACCGACATTCAGGCGGCATGGTCGAACGAGGACGTCGCGAAGCTGCACACGCTGGCGACGCCGGAGATGGTGTCGTATTTCACCAAGGACCTCGAGGCCAACCGCGCGCGCAACGTCGTCAACAAGGTTTCCGGCACCAAACTGCTGCAGGGCGACCTCGCCGAGGCCTGGCGCGAGGGCGACACCGATTTCGCCAGCGTGGCGATGCGGTTCTCGATGGTCGACAAAACCGTCGATCGTGCTACCGGCCGGCTGGTCGAAGGCAGCGAGCAGCCTTCGGAAGCCACCGAAGTGTGGACCTTCCTGCGTCCGCGCGGGGCCAATTGGGAGCTCTCGGCCATCCAGCAGACCTGATCGCCCACAACGCAATCATGAAAAAGGCGCCGCGGTTCACTCCGCGGCGCCTTTCTCGTTTCCCGCCGAGGCTGCGTGTCGCCGTTGCGCAAACGGAATAATTTCTTCGCCGGCGTGTTGATGAGTGGGCAAGCCGGCTTATCAATGAGCCGGTCTGTCAAAACAACAGTAGGGAGGACTCGATGGTCCGTTATCGGCAGATCATTCCGCGAATGTTGTTCGGCCTCGCTGCGGCGGTCTCGTTGGCGGCGCTTGCCGTTCAACCTGCCCAGGCTCAGGCGGCCGATACCAGCTTCTTCTTGACCTCGATGGGCATCGGCAATGGCGGCAATCTCGGCGGCCTCGCCGGCGCCGACAATCACTGCCAGACGCTGGCCCAGGCCGCTGGGGCCGGCGCGAAGACCTGGCGCGCTTACCTTTCGACGCAGGCCGCCGACGGTCAGCCTGCCGTGAATGCGCGGGATCGGATCGGCAAGGGGCCGTGGCAGAATTCCAGGGGCGTCGTTATCGCCAAGGATGTCGCGGAACTGCACGGAGCCAACAATCTGACAAAACAGACCGCGTTGAGCGAGAAGGGCGAGGTCGTGAACGGCCGCGGTGATACGCCGAACCGCCATGACGTCCTGACGGGCTCGCAACCGGACGGGACCGCGTTCGCAGCCGCTGACGACCGCACGTGCAAGAACTGGACGAGCAGCACGCAAGGCTCGGCGATGATGGGACATTCGGACCGCATCGGCCTGCGCGACGATGACGCGTCGAAATCCTGGAACAGCTCGCACCCCTCCCGCGGACCCGACGGCGGCTGTTCGCAGGCCGATCTCAGAAGCACCGGCGGCGACGGCCTGCTATACTGCTTCGCGGCGAACTGACGCGCACCCAATGTCCGTACAATCTCGATTCGACTTGATCGAGATTGTACGGAGCCTGGCGTTCTTATTGAGGCGCCGGCAAACGGCGATCGTCCGAATGAGGCGGCGAGGCCCGGCCTTCGCTTACGAGTTCAGCGCGAACGACGCTGCGCCCGGATCGACGATCGTGTAACCGGCAATCGAGCGCGGGTGTTCTCGGGTCACGTGGCCGCCGGAATTGCCGTCGTGCACGTACCAGATGTCGCCACCGACATGCTGCTGCAAGATCATGACGTGGCCCGATCGAACCGCCGCCATGCCCGGCGCCGGACTGGCGCGGGGGAAACGGCGCCAATTGGCGGCGAGATTCAGCTGAGGAATGATTCGACCAAAGCGGTACAGCGACGCCTCGCAGCCGCAGAACGCGTGCGGGCATCCTGAAGGGCGGGTACTGACGATCTTTTCGTCCGTTTGGGCGTCGCCGTAGAACGCCATTGCCTGAAAAAGATGGTGACGATGATGATTGCCAGGACGTGCCTGGGCCGGAACGGAAACAAACACCAACAACGCTACAGTACAAACAGCTTTCCACATCGAGGGGCTCCGGTACGAAATCCCCTGCCGCCACCGACAGAGAAAGCCACCGATCGTGGCAGCATGGTGGCGAAAAGGCCCCGGCCTGCATGGAATCCGCCCCTGAAAAGGAAATGGCGGAAAGCGGACATAGGCCGCACGACTTGATGTCATGGGCTTATCAGCCGCGAAGTATTTGCGGTTTGCTTCTTGCGCCGGCCTTCACAGGGCATGCCGCGCGCCGGCGGCGGCGAACTACGCGGCGGCGGTGGCTGGGGTGGCCTGCGCACTCGACGGTGTGTCATCGCGGACAAATTGCGCGGCGGCCTCGACCGCCGCCGGCAACTGCGCCAGCGCCACGGGCCTGGCGAACAGGTGGCCCTGGCCCCTGGCGCAGCCTTCCCGCGCCAGGAACTGCCATTGCGCCTCGGTCTCGATGCCTTCGGCGAGCACCGGCATGCCGAGACTTTCGCCCAGCGCCAGCACGGTGCGAACGATCGCCGCCGCGGCCGCGTCGTGCGGCAAGCGCCGCACGAACGACTGGTCGAGCTTGATCTTGTCGAATGGGAACGCGTGCAGGGTCGCGAGCGACGAATAGCCGGTGCCGAAATCGTCCATTGCGACCGAAATCCCCATCGCCTTCAGCTTGCGCAGGATATGCAGCCCGTGGTTCTGGTCGGACATGATGGTGGATTCCGTGACCTCGACCTCGAGACGCCGCGGCGGCAGGCCGGTGTCGAGCAGGATCGCGTGGATCGTTTCGGCGAGGTCTTCCCGGCAGAACTGGACTGGCGACAGGTTGACCGCGACGGTCCCTGGGATCTTGCCCGCGGCGGCGTCACGGCAGGCGGTGCGCAGCGCCCACTCGCCCATCCCGACGATGGCATCGGTTTCTTCCGCGAGCGGAATGAATTCCGCGGGCGAAATCATGCCGCGCTTCGGATGCCGCCAGCGCATCAGCGCTTCGGCGCCGCAGACATTGCCGTTGTTCAGCGAGATCTGCAGCTGATAATGCAGTTCGAGCTCATTGCGGTCGGCCGCGGTTTGAAGGTCGCGCACGAGTGCCCGGCGCGCGCGTGCGGCATCGTCCATCTCGCGGTTATACATGCAGATCGAGCCGCGCTGCCTGCTCTTGCCCCGCTGCATCGCGAGTTTGGCGTTGCTCAGGAGTTGGTCGCGGTGCGGCGTGTCGGTCGGAAACACCGAGAAGCCGATCGAGGCAGTGAGGTTGATCTCCACGCCCTGAACGACAAACGGGTCCGCGAACGCCTTCATGATCCGGGCGGCGAAGGCTTGGGCATCCAGCGGATGGTTGCCGGAGGTCTGCAGGGCCAGGAATTCGTCACCGCTCTGGCGGGCCATGAACTCCCCCGGGGCGAGCAGCCGGCGCATCCGGTCGGCCATCTCGATCAGCATGAGATCGCCGACGCTGTGGCCCAGCCCGTCGTTGACATCCTTGAAGCCGTCGACGTCGATCGCGAACGCGGCGAGCTTGTGGGCTCGCTCGTGGGCCTCTGCGGCGTCGAACGCCAGCCGCTCGTTGAAGGCGATTCGGTTGGGCAATCCGGTCATGGTGTCGTTGAACGACAGTTGATGGATGCGATCGGCCGATTCCGTGCGGGAGTGCAGATCGATGACGTAAGTCGAAAATCCGCTGCCGATGACCAGAAGGACGGCAACGACCACGGCATAGCCGAGCATGTCGGCCGGAATCAAATAGGATGGCAGCGCGATGGATGGGTCGGAGATGGTGGTGGTGGAAGCCGTTAGCGCGTAGTGCATGGCGCAGATCATGAAGGCCAGCACGATCGCGGCGCCATGGCGGCACCAGCGCGTGACCGGGCGGTTGGCGCGGTTGACGGCGAGCGCGCTCAGGCCCAGGCCGAGCACGAAGGTCATGACGACGCCATAGGCGTTCCACTGCGTGGCGCCGGCAATATGCCAGGCCTTGAGCCCGATGAAATGCATGGCGAGAATGCCGGCGCCCATGACGAGCCCGCCGAGCTCCGGGGCCAGCGTGAAGTGGCGGCTGCCGATCTCGAAGCCGATCAGGCAGCTGACGACGGCGATGATCAGGACAAGGCCGGTCTGGAGTGGTTCAAATCCGCTGCGCAATGACGGATCAAGTGCGAGTATGGAGATGAAGGTCGAGGCCCACAGCGCGGCCCCGGTGCCGACGGAAGCCATGAACAGCCAGCCATAGCGCGTCGATCCCGATGTCGCGCGGGCGCGCGCGAAATGCCGCATGCCGACCCAGGTGCCGGACAGGCACACCGCGCCAGCGATGGCGACCAGCATCTGGTGGTAGACAAAGGCGAGGGCGATCTCGTGCGGCATGCGGGCTTCTCCGGCTTTCGCAAACTACGCGCCGGAACGTAAAAAGGGACGCCCAGGTCATTGATGGAACTCGTACTTCGCGAAATAGCGTTGAGACTTTGTAACCAAAAAGCCGCCCTCCGATGGAACTCCGCCGTCGGCGCGTTGCAAACCAACCGTCAAATGGTTTGTTAAGCTGGGAAACCAACCGACGGGGGCCTTCATGCGATACGAACTCTATTACTGGCCGGGCATTCAGGGCCGCGGCGAATATGTCCGCCTCGCGCTGGAGGAGGCCGGCGCCGATTATGCCGACGTCGCCCGCAGCGAGCGCGGCATGGCAGCGATGACGCGGATGATGGGAGCGAAGGGCACGCCACCGTTCGCGCCGCCGTTTCTGAAAGCCGGAAAACTCGTGATCGGGCAGACCGCCAACATCCTGCTCTATCTCGGCTCGCGCCATGGTCTGGCGCCGAAGCCGGAAGCAGGGCGGTTATGGGTGCATCAGCTGCAGCTCACGATCGCCGATCTCGTGCTGGAAATTCACGACACCCATCATCCGCTCGGGCCGACGCTGTATTACGAGGACCAGCGCGCGCCCGCGAAGAAGCGCAGCGAGGAATTCTGGAACGAACGGGTGCCTAAATATCTCGGCTATTTCGAGCGGCTCTTGAACAGCAATGGCGGCTCCTATCTGACCGGCCGCCGGCTGACTTACGTCGATCTCTCGCTGTTCCAGATCGTGGAAGGGCTGCGCTACGCCTTCCCGAAGCGCATGAAGGCGTTCGAGCGCCATACTCCCGGCCTGGTCGGATTGCATGACCGCGTCGCTGCGAGGCCCAACATCAAGGCCTATCTCGAAAGCGACCGCCGCATCGCCTTCAACGAGGACGGCATCTTTCGGCATTACAAGGAATTGGATCTGTAGGCGCGGTCCAAATGCCTCGCCCCGGTTGCGGAGAGAGGTCGGCGCGAAGCGCCGGGTGAGGGGGACTCTCCGCGAGTCGAACTCGCTGAGACAGCCCCTCGCCCCAACCCTCTCCCCGCGAAGAGCGGGGAGAGGGGGAGCAACTCACCTGTTCCTTCCGTCGATCGGCGTCATTGCGAGCTTGGTCAGTTCGATGCCGTCGATGCAACTGACGTTGAGCGCCACCACTCCGGTGCCGTCGGGCTTCTTGCCGTGCGCGAACACCTCGACGCCGCAATCCTGGCAGAACTGATGCCGGATCGCGTGCTTGTTGAAGAGATATTCCTTCAGATTATCCTCGCCGGCGCGCAGCTGAAACTTGTCCGGCGCCAGGAAAGCGAAATGCAGCCCCTTCTTGGTGCAGATCGAGCAGTTGCACGCTGTGACCATGGCAAGATCGGTGGTGCATTCGAAGCGCACCAGGCCGCAATGGCAGCCGCCGGTATAGGTGATGTGGTTGGGCATCGGTTGCGGTTCCGCTGTTTCAAGCCGGGCGCAGTATAGCCCTCACCAAAGTCCCGGCGCCAGCCGGTAGCGCACCCGTGCCGCGTAGTCGGCATAGCCGGGCAGGCCCGCGACCAGCGCGCGTTCCTCGATAACGACGCGGAAGGCGAACAGCACGGCGAACAACGGCGACGTCGCGACGCCCCAACAGGAGCCCAGCAGCAGCGGTGCGCCGACGAAGAACAATACCGTGGCGCTGTACATGGGATGCCGGACAAAGGCGTAGGGGCCGGTCGAGATCACGCGGTGGCCGCGTTCGGTCTGCAGCTTGATGACGGGGGCTGCGAACGAGTTCTCGCGCATCACCCACATGATGAAGCCGGAGGAGAGCAGCAGCATCAAGAATCCGAGCGTTTGCCACGCCCAGGGGATTCTCACCCCGTGCTGGCGCATGTCGAAGCCGATCGCGAGGAACCAGATCAGCGCCGCAAAACCGAACACCAGCACGAATGTCTTGTCGGCCGCGGGCTGGTCGTGCTGCATCATCGGACGCATGCGCTCGGCGAGCAGCGCCGGATCGTGTCTTGCCAGCCACAAGCCGCCGGCGACGCCGAGAATTCCGATGGTGCCAAGGAACAGCCACGCCGCCGGCCAATGCAGCGTGCCCGCGGGCACGAACAACAGCGCGCCGAGCACGGCGATCCAGATCAGGTTCTGCAGCCATAGTTTCGCGATCATGCGGAGTCCCCGTTGTGGCGGGCTCACGATGATCGCGCCGTTTTCCGGCGAAGGTTTGGCGCGGGGCCTGGCCCGCGCAGCGTTCCACCATCGTCATTGCCGGGCATGGCCCGGCAATCCAGCTTCTTCGGAAAAAGCTCTGTTACGAAACTCGATGGATACGCGGGTAATTCCGCGCGAAGACGCACTTCTGCCCGCGTAGACGAGTTGCGGTTGTCTCAGGCGATCTGGTTGACCCGTATTCCTTGTCCCGGCGGCAGCGGGGCCTGCACCGGCTGGGATGCGCTGGCGTCGTCGCCGTCGCCGTCGACCTTGACATCCGGTCCCTTCGGCTCGCTGGCCTCGATGGGTGCCGGCGGTTTCACCGGGGCGGATGGCGGAACACTCGAAACGCTTGAAATACTCATGATTGTTGTCCTTGGCTCTTTCGCGCCCCGACTGTGACGCCGTGGAGGCGAATGCTTTATGAATCCGATGCCTAAATCCCGCGGCATGGGGAATCCATCCCGGTACATGGTGAACGGGGGGCTGAAATATCCCCGGAAAAAGACCGGTATTTTCTAAAATTGTAGCGATCGGGGCCGCGCCCGCTCATTCATCCGTGCCACGCGTGATCGCGATCGATGCGTCGGTCTTGGTGCGCGTGCACTCATAGTTCAGCCGGCGATAGCGCATCTTGATGGTGTCGCCGCGCAACAACCCCATCCGCTTCATGCAGCGGCTGGTGCCGGTCAACGTGTCGTCCTTGGGCACGGTAAAGACGAGGGCCGCAGCACCTCCGACGAGGTCGAGGAAGGCGGGCTGCGGCTTGCGGCCCTCCTGCTTGGCATAAAGCTCGTTCTTGTAGTTGCGGCCGGTACAGCCCAGCGAGAGTTCCTTGGCCTGCGGATGCGACAGATAGATGATGTTGGCGGCGGTGATCCCGACCTTGAGCCCGTCGACCTGGTTCTTGAGCTGGTTGGCGAGATCGTCGCAGCGATCGGCGCGCGCGGGCGAGGTGGCAAGCGCGGCGAGCAGCGCGAGCGTGGCGGCCAGTATGGCCGATCGGCGAAATTCCGGTTTCAATGTCATTGTGAAAGCCCCTTTACGTCATTGAAGCGTCAGCGAGCGGTTAGCGCAAGAGAGGGGGTACTGCGAGTCCTCCGCTTCGCCATGGCCGGGCAAGGCCGTCCGAAGGACGGCGTCGCTTCCGCTCGCCCGCGACCCCGCTATCCATGCCTTCGTCGTATCGAGAACGCCGTGGATGTCCGCGATCAGTGTGGGCATGACGGCATGAGCCATGCGTCAGGACGGCGTCCGGGACCTTCCTTTTATCTGAAAAATGCTTAGAACCGCTTCAACCGCCGGCGCGCCTTATCCCTTGAACGCGTTCGGCTCTTACCCCCGCGAGCCCCCCAATGAACGCTCCCACCGCCTTTCCCGATCCAAAACCCGTTCCGCCCTACAAGCACACGCCGCTGTTTCCGCTCGGCGCCGACACCACGCCGTACAAGAAGATCACGGCCGAGGGCGTGCGGGTCGAGAAGGTGCTGGGCAAGGACATGCTGGTGGTGTCGCGCGAGGCGCTGCGGGCGCTGTCGGAGGCCGCGTTCGGCGAGATCAATCACTATCTGCGCCCGGGGCATCTGAAGCAGCTGCGCGCGATCCTCGACGATCCCGAGGCGAGCGATAACGACAAGTTCGTCGCCTTCGATTTCCTGAAGAACGCCAACATCGCCGCCGGCGGGATCCTGCCGATGTGCCAGGATACCGGCACCGCGATCATCATGGGCAAGAAGGGTTTTCGCGTCATAACCGACGGCGACGACGAGGCGGCGCTGTCGGAAGGCGCGCGCGACGCCTATCTGCGCCGCAATTTGCGCTATTCGCAGGTGGCGCCGCTGTCGATGTATGAGGAGAAAAACACCGCCAACAACATGCCGGCGCAGTGCGAGATCTATGCCGAGGGCGATGACGCCTACAAGTTCATGTTCATGGCCAAGGGCGGCGGAAGCGCGAACAAGAGCTTCCTGTTCCAGGCGACGCCCTCGGTGCTGACCAGGGATCGCATGCTGGCGTTTCTGAAGGAAAAGGTGCTGACGCTCGGCACCGCGGCGTGCCCGCCCTATCACCTCGCCATCGTGATCGGCGGCACCTCGGCCGAGCTCTGCATGAAGACCGTCAAGCTGGCCTCGGCGCGCTATCTCGACGCGCTGCCGACCCACGGCTCGGCCGACGGCAACGCCTTCCGCGATCTCGAGATGGAGCAGGAAATCTTGAAAATGACGCAGTCGCTCGGTGTCGGCGCGCAGTTCGGCGGCAAGTATTTTTGCCACGACGTGCGGGTGATCCGGCTGCCGCGCCACGGTGCCTCGCTGCCCATTGGCTTGGGCGTGTCCTGCTCGGCCGACCGGCAGGTGCTGGGCAAGATCACCAAGGATGGCGTCTATCTCGAGGAGCTCGAGCATAACCCCGCGCAATATCTCCCGGCGGTGGAACAGGCGCTCGGCGGCGAAGTCGTAAAAATCGATCTTAACCAGCCGATGAAGGATATTCTCGCAACGCTATCAAAACACCCGATAAAAACCCGGCTGTCGCTGACCGGGACCATGATCGTGGCGCGGGATTCCGCGCACGCGAAGCTGCGCGAGCGGCTGGAGAAGGGCGAGCCCCTGCCGGACTATTTCAAGAATCATCCGGTGTATTACGCAGGGCCCGCCAAGACGCCGGAAGGCTACGCCTCCGGCGCGTTCGGGCCGACCACCGCAGGCCGGATGGACTCTTTCGTCGACCAGTTCCAGGCCGCGGGTGGATCGATGGTGATGGTCGCAAAAGGCAATCGCGCGGTCGCGGTGCGCGAGGCCTGCAAGAAGCACGGCGGCTTCTATCTCGGTTCGATCGGCGGGGCGGCGGCGAACCTCGCCGAGCACTGCATCAAGAAGGTCGAGGTGGTGGAATATCCCGAACTCGGCATGGAAGCGATCTGGCGCATCGAGGTCGAGGATTT
>NZ_JADGRI010000169.1 GCF_017881085.1 Bradyrhizobium sp. | reverse complement strand
GTTTTCGAACGCGCAACAGCGCAAGGCCCGCCTGCATCTGTGGGTGCCGCCGACGCCCGGCGACCCCGGCGTGCCCATCGGCGCCGCGTGGCTGTTCGCGCATCTCGCGGGCAGCCCGCGCGGCGCGCCGATGACGCATGCCTTCTATTGCGGCCTGCCGCCGACGCAAAAGGACATCGCAAGCGCGCTTGCAGCCGGCGACATCGCCTCTAGGCAGATCGGAGACGTCTCGACCCCCGAAGGCCGCAACGTCATTGCCGACTTGATGGCGTTCATGGTCGCGCACAACGGCGTTATCGCGCTCTATCAGGGCGCGGCCGAAACCGGCCCGCGCGCGCTCGGCCATCGCTCGATCCTCGCCAACCCCTGCGACGCCAAGGCGCGCGAACTTCTCAACGAGCGGGTCAAATACCGCGAAGCGATCCGGCCCCTGGCGCCGATGGCGACGCTCGAGGCGGCGCGAGAATACTTTGAGCTCCTCGAAGGCGCCTCCGACGCCGGCTACAACGCCTACAGTTACATGGTGCTGACCGCACAATCGAAACCGCACGCGCGCGAGAAAATTCCGGCGGTGATCCATGCCGACGGGACCGGACGAATCCAGATCGTGCGGGCGGACGACGATCCCCTCACCTACGCCTATCTGAAGGCGCTGGGCCGCCGCATCGGTGTCGAGATATCCGTCAACACCTCCTTCAACGTCGCAGGCCCAATCGCACAGACGCCTCGCCAGGCCATCGATACGCTGCGCCGTTCCAAGGGGCTCGACGTTGTGCTGCTGGTGGCCGATGACGGCACGGTCACCGCGGCCTGGCACGGAGGCGAACGCGACACCGGCCGGTTTACCGGCTGGCTCGCGGAATGGGAAACGCGCCCGGAGCGAGCGATGGGCCAGCGGTAAGGTTGATAGGTTAGCTTAATCAGCGACTTCGGTTGCACCGTGACCGCGGCGCGCTATCGTCCATGCACCGGATATTTTCATCATTCAAGCCGGTATTGGCAAAGTCGGCGGCCGGTTACAATTTGCCGAACACCTCGTTAGATCGTGAACGCCCGATGCATGCCGAAAGCCAGGAACGGTTTCGATTATTGAGCCTCAGCCCGAAGCCCGCCTGGAGCGAGGTCTGGCACCTCTGGAAGATTATCATTCCGCGGCGATCCATCACCGGACGATTGCTGACCGGCCAGGTTTGGCGGCGTTATGACGGCCGGCGATGGATCTACAAGAAATTTACTGAATACACCGATTGATATCGGAGTTTGCGAAGTCCGCCCGAGGGATTATTGAACCACGGCCGGGCGGCGAACGAGATTGAAGACGCTGCCGTCGATCACGAGCAGCGCGCTGCCGATCACGAGGGCGCCGACGATCTCACGCCCGGAAATGCTCTCGCCCAGCACGAGATAGCCCAGCAGGATGGCCGTCACCGGGATCAGCAGCGTCACAAGCATGACGTTGGTCGAGCCCGAACGTCTCAGGATCTGGAAAAATACGATGTAGGCGAGCGCCGTCGACAATCCCGCCAGCCCGGCCATCGCCAGCCAGGTGGTCGCGCCCGGCATCGGCAGTTGCCACGGCCGATCGACCATGGCGGCGACGATCGCCATCATCAGGCTCGAGGCCAGCAGTTGGACGGCAATTATTGGAGATCGAACTAACGCCTAACCGGAAGCGGTGCCCGTCGCTACCCGATTTCCGCCGGCCTATTTCGCGCGCGATATGATCTCGATCATTTTTGCTTCGTCGTCGTCAGGGGCATAGGCTTTCGCACGTGCATAGGCCTCGACCGCCGCGCGTGCCATCAGGGGCGCGCCGGACAACAGGCTTTCGGCCAGCGCCACCGCGTAGGCGGCATCCTTGTGGCGCAGCGCCGCCGTGAAGGTCGCGCCGGTGAAATTCCGCTCCGCCATCCGCTTGGAATGACGGATCACCTGCGGACTGGCGGCGACGCCGGACGCGACCGCCTCCAGCACCAGTTTCATGTCGAGGCCGGCCTGCTCGGCGATCGCGAGGCCCTCGGCGATGCCGGCGATCTGGATCGCGCCCATCAGATTGTTGATGAGCTTGTAGACGGTGCCGCTGCCGACCGCGCCGAAGTGCCGGATCGTGTTGGAGAGCGGTGCGAGAAAGGGCCGCGCGCGTTCGAGGTCCGCGGTGTCGGCGCCGACCAGCAGGGTGAGTTTTCCGCTCGCGGCGGCATCGGGCAGGCCCGTGACCGGACAATCGATATAGAGCAGGCCCCGGCTGCGAAGCTCGCGGGCAAGATAAAGCGCGTGCTGATAGGATACGGTGGAACACTCGATCGCGATGCTTCCGGCCTTCATCGTCGCCGCTGCGCCGTCCTTGGTGAGCCACACCGCGCGCGAGGCCTCGTCGTCGGCGACCATGGTCACGACGGCATCTGCGTCGATGGCGGCATCCTCCGGCGAAGTCGCCCATCGCGCGCCGCGCGCAATCAGATCCTCCGCCTTGGCCTTGCTGCGATTCCATACCGCGACGGCAAAGCCGGCGTCGAGATAGCGGCCGGCCATGCCATGGCCCATCCGCCCAAGCCCAATGAAAGCGACTCTTGCCATGGGCTAATCCACGTCTTCGACCGCGCCCGGCGAGGTGCCGAACGCGCGCTGCGCCAGGGTCGCGGCCATGAATTCGTCGAGGTCGCCGTCGAGCACGCCCGAGGTGTCCGAGGTCTGCACACCGGTGCGCAGGTCCTTCACCATCTGATAGGGCTGCAGCACGTAAGAGCGAATCTGGTGGCCCCAGCCGATCTCGGTCTTGGCGGCTTGGTCAGCGGCGGCCTGCGCCTCGCGCTTTTTCAGTTCGATCTCGTAGAGCCGCGCGCGCAACATGTCCCAGGCCTGCGCCTTGTTCTTGTGCTGCGAACGCCCGGCCTGGCAGACCACGGCAACCCCGGTCGGTATGTGCGTCAGCCTGACCGCGGATTCGGTCTTGTTCACGTGCTGGCCGCCGGCGCCGCCCGAGCGCATGGTGTCGGTGCGCACGTCACTTTCCTTGATGTCGATCTTGATGCTGTCGTCGACCACCGGAAACACGGCGACGCTGGAGAACGAGGTGTGCCGGCGCGCGTTCGAATCGTACGGCGATATCCGCACCAGCCGGTGCACGCCGCCCTCGGTCTTCAGCCAGCCATAGGCGTTGTGACCCGAGATCTGGATGGTGGCGGACTTGATGCCGGCCTCTTCGCCTTGCGTCTCTTCCAGATATTCGACCTTGAAGCCGTGCTTTTCGGCCCAGCGCGTATACATGCGCAGCAGCATCTCGGCCCAGTCCTGGCTTTCGGTGCCGCCGGCGCCGGCGTGAACCTCGAGATAGGAATCGAAGCGATCGGCTTCGCCCGAAAGCAACGCTTCAAGCTCGCGGCGGGCGACTTCCTTCTTCAGATTTTTCAGCGCAGTCTCGGCTTCAGCAACGACGCCGGTATCGTTCTCGGCTTCGCCGAGTTCGATCATGCCGACATTGTCCTCGAGCTCGCGCTCGACTTTGCCGATGCCATTGAGCGCATCCTCCAGTGAGGTTCGCTCCTGCATCAGCCTCTGCGCCTTCTGGGGATCGTTCCAGAGATCGGGGGCTTCGGCGAGCTTGTTCAGTTCGGCCAGACGTGCCGTGGATTGTTCGACGTCAAAGATGCCTCCTCAGCAGCCCGACTGACTGCTTGATCTCTTCGACTAGGCGTTCGACTTCGGCGCGCATGGGTGCTCTGATCTGCGGCCGCTGGGGCCGCCATTTGCTGGTGATGGGGATGTAGCGGCGGACGCCGCAAAGCGCAATCGCTTCGCGCGTTTTCCTGGCGCGAACCGGCCTACCCCTTCACTAATAGAGCCCGCCGGTCCCCGGACGGAACAGGCTCCGATCCCCGTCGATAGGCTGCGCGTTACGGCCGTCGGCATCATCGGCGACGCCCATGACAGCATAGTTGTCCGGCGGACCGGTACCCGGCTTGAAGGCTTCGAGAATGGTCTTGCCACCGTCTCCCTGGCCGGCCCGCATGCCGGTCTTGGAATCGACGCGGATCAGCTTGATACCGGCCGGCACCTTGAACGGCGTGGCCGGCTTGTCGGCGAGCGCAAGCTTCATGAAATCCCTCGCGATCGGCGCAGCCGTGTGGCCTGCTTGCGCGCTTCGGCCGAGACTGCGGGGCTTGTCGTAGCCGAGATAGAGACCGACCACGAGATCCGGCGAAAAGCCGACGAACCAGAGATCCTTTGCCTCGTTGCTGGTGCCGGTCTTGCCGGCGATCGGCTTGCCCACGTCGCGCATCACCGTCGCCGTGCCGCCCTGGACCACGCCCTCCATCATCGAGGTGATCTGGTAGGCCGTCATCACATCCAGCACCTGCTCGCGGCGATCGACGAGCTGCGGTTCGCCCTGATTCTTCCATCCGCCGGGCGCGTCGCAGCCGCGGCATTCGCGCGCATCGTGCTTGAAGATGGTGTGGCCGTAGCGGTCCTGGATGCGATCGATCAGCGTTGCCTTCACCCGCCGTCCACCATTGGCGAACATCGAATAGGCCGTGACCATCCGCATCACGGTAGTTTCGCCGGCGCCGAGCGCGTAGGACAGATAGTTCGGCAATTCATCATAGACGCCGAAGCGCTTGGCATATTCGCCGATCAGGGGCATGCCGATGTCCTGCGCCAGCCGCACCGTCACGGTGTTAAGCGACAGCCGCAGCGCGTTCCGCAGCGTTGTCGGTCCCTGATAACGGCCGACCGAAAAGTTTTCCGGGCGCCAAACGCCTCCGCCCTGCCCCTGGTCGATCTCGATCGGAGCGTCAGCCTCCATGGCCGACGGCGTATAGCCGTTGTCGAGCGCCGACGAATAGACGATCGGCTTTATTGTCGAGCCTGGCTGCCGATAGGCCTGTGTCGCGCGATTGAACTGACTCTGATCGAACGAGAATCCCCCGACCATCGCCAGCACGCGGCCAGTCCATGGATCCATCGCCACCATCGCGCCGGAAATCTCCGGCAATTGCCGCAGCCGATACTGGCCCTCGACCGGATTGCCATCTTTGCCGATCAACGGGTCGGCGTAGATGACATCGCCCGGTGAAAGCACTTGTGAAACCGTGGTGGGCGCCTTGCCTCGGGGCGCGCCGGACACGGCCTTCGTCGCCCACCTCACGCCATCCAGCGTGATGATGCCGGTTTGCCGGTCTCTCGCAACGGCGCCGCCCAGTTCGCGCCCCGGCTGGAAACCGATCCGCGCCGACTGGTCGCTGGTGTCCAGCACCACGGCCATCCGCCACGGCGCGATGTCCGACAGCGCTTTGACGTCGGCGAGTCTCACGCCCCAATCGCCTGATATATCTAGCTTGCTCTGCGCGCCCCGCCAGCCCTGCGCCTCGTCGAAATTGACAAGGCCCGCGGCCATGGTCTTGCGCGCCATCACCTGCAGCTTCGGATCGAGCGTCGTTCGTACCGACAGACCGCCTTCGTAGAGTTTCTTCTCGCCGTAGCGCTCGAAGATGTCGCGACGGACTTCCTCGGCAAAATACTCGCCGGCGAAGATGTGCGCGGCATTGTTCCGGTTGGTGACCACAAGCGGATCCTTGCGGGCAATTTCGGCTTCGCCCGATTTGATCCAGCCGTTCTCCAGAAGGCGGTCGATCACGTAATTGCGGCGCTCGACCGCGCGGTCATGATTGCGCACCGGATGCAGCGCGCCGGGCGCCTTCGGCATCGCCGCCAGATAGGCAGCTTCCGCGACCGTGAGCTCGTTCACCGATTTGTCGAAATACACCAGCGACGCCGCGGCGACACCGTAGGCGCCGAGACCGAGATAGATTTCGTTGAGATACAGTTCGAGAATCTTGTCCTTCGAATAGGCGCGCTCGATCCGCATCGCCAGCAAGGCTTCCTTGATCTTGCGGGTGAACGACACCTCATTGGTGAGGAGGAAGTTCTTCGCCACCTGTTGGGTGATGGTCGAGGCGCCCTGCGGCCGGCGGTTGGACCCAAAGTTCTGGGCATAGAGAAGTGCTGCGCGAGCCATGCCGGTATAGTCGATGCCGCCGTGCTCGTAGAAATTCTTGTCCTCGGCAGCCAGGAACGCATTGATGACCAGCTTCGGAACCGCCTGGATCGGCAGATAGAGCCGGCGTTCCTTGGCATATTCCCCGAGCAGCGCGCCGTCCGCCGCATGGACACGCGTCATGACCGGCGGTTCATAGTTTTGAAGCTGCGAATAGTCCGGCAAGTCCTTCGAGTAATGCCAGATCAGCCCCGCCGCGGCGGCGACGCCCACCAGGAACACCACGGTTCCGGCAGCAAACAGGAACCCCACGAACCGCACCAGCAGACGCATTCTCGACTATCCGTTCAGCCCGTGCGCCGTGACGACCGGCAGGTTCTTCGAGCGCAATCCCCGGAAGCCGGACCGGGCAGTTCAGGGGCTGCGCATCATGGATGATCCCGGGGATTTTGGTCGAATCCGTGGAGCCCCCGGGGCCGTTTTTATAGGGCAACCGCTGTGGCCGAACTAGGGCTTCCGGCGCTCCCTTTTCGGTGGTTCGCTGATGCCCCGCTCTAGTAGAGCCCGCCGGTGCCGGGGCGGAACAGGCTACGATCCGCATCGGGGGAAGGCTGCAGCGACCGGCCGTCGGCGTCGGCGACGCCGATGACCGAGTAATTATCCGGCGGCGCGGTACCCGGCTTGAAGGCCTCCAGGATGGTTCTGCCGGTGTCGCCTGGGCCGGCGCGCATGCCGGTCTTGGAATCGACGCGGATCAGCTTGATGCCGGCCGGCACCTTGAACGGAATTGCCGGCTTGTCGGCGAGCGCGAGCTTCAGGAAGTCGCGCGCGATCGGCGCGGCCAGATGGCCGCCGGTCGCGCCCCTGCCGAGGTTACGCGGCTTGTCGTAGCCCATATAGATGCCGACCACGATATCGGGCGAGAAGCCGACGAACCAGGCGTCCTTCTCGTCGTTGGTGGTGCCGGTCTTGCCGGCGATCGGCTTGCCGACTTCCTTCACGGCCGTCGCAGTGCCGGCCTGCACCACGCCTTCCATCATCGAGGTGATCTGGTAGGCGGTCATCGGATCGAGCACCTGCTCGCGGCGGTCGACGAGCTGCGGCTCGGGCTGGTTCTTCCAGCCGCTGGGGGCGTCGCAGCCGCGGCATTCGCGCTGGTCATGCTTGAAGATGGTGTGGCCGTAACGGTCCTGGATGCGATCGATCAGGGTGGCCTTTACGCGCCGGCCGCCATTGGCGAACATCGAATAGGCCGTGACCATCCGCATCACAGTGGTTTCGCCGGCGCCGAGCGCGTAGGACAGATAATTCGGCAATTCATCGTAGACGCCGAACCGCTTGGCATACTCACCGATCAGGGGCATGCCGATGTCCTGCGCCAGCCGCACCGTCACGGTATTGAGCGACAGCCGCAACGCGTTGCGCAGCGTCGTCGGACCCTGGTACTTGCCGGCCGAGTAGTTCTCCGGACGCCAGACGCCCGCGCCCTGCCCCTGATCGATTTCGATCGGCGCGTCGACCACCACCGTCGACGGCGTATAACCGTTGTCGAGCGCCGACGAATACACGATCGGTTTGAACGAGGAACCCGGCTGCCGGTAAGCTTGCGTCGCGCGATTGAACTGACTCTGGTCGAACGAGAATCCGCCGACCATCGCCAGCACGCGGCCGGTCCAGGGATCCATCACCACCATCGCGCCGGAAACTTCCGGCAACTGACGCAGCCGGTATTGGCCCTCGACAGGATTGCCATCCTTGCCGATCAGCGTATCGGCATAGATCACGTCGCCCGGTGAAAGCACCTGCGATACCGCGCTCGGCGTCTTGCCGCGCGCCGGTCCCGACGCGGCCTTGGCCCATCTGACACCATCGAGCGTGATGATGCCGGTTTGCCGGTCCTTGTTGATGGCGCCGCCCAGTTCGCGCCCCGGCTGGAAACCGATCCGCGCCGACTGGTCGCTGGTGTCCAGCACCACGGCAAGCCGCCACGGCGAGATGTCCGACAGCGATTTGATATCGGCAAGCTTTACGCCCCAGTCGCCTGTTATATCGAGCTTGCTGATGGCGCCCCGCCAGCCCTGCTGTTCGTCATAGTTGACGAGGCCGGCGGCCATGGTCTTGCGCGCCTCCATCTGGATCTTCGGATCGAGCGTGGTGCGTACCGACAGGCCACCTTCATAAAGCTTCTTCTCACCGTAGCGCTCGAAGATGTCGCGACGGACTTCCTCGGCGAAATATTCGCCGGCGAAAATATGCGCGCCATTGGCGCGGTTGGTCACGATCAGCGGATCCTTGCGGGCCTTGTCGGCATCGGCCTGCTTGATCCAGCCGTTCTCGAGAAGGCGATCGACCACATAATTGCGGCGCTCGATCGCGCGGTCGTGGTTGCGCACCGGATGCAGCGCCGCCGGCGCCTTCGGCAACGCGGCCAGGTAGGAGGCCTCTGCGACCGTGAGTTCGTTCACCGATTTATCGAAATAGACCAGCGACGCGGCGGCGATACCGTAAGCGCCGAGGCCGAGATAGATTTCGTTGAGATAGAGTTCGAGTATCTTGTCTTTGGAATACGTACGTTCGATCCGCATCGCCAGCAGGGCTTCCTTGATCTTGCGGGTGAACGACACCTCGTTGGTCAGAAGAAAGTTCTTCGCAACCTGCTGGGTGATGGTGGAGGCGCCCTGCGGGCGGCGGTTGGAACCGTAATTCTGCGCATACAGCAGGGCGGCACGCGCCATGCCCGAGTAGTCGATGCCGCCATGCTCGTAGAAATTCTTGTCCTCGGCGGCAAGGAACGCGTTGATGACCAGTTTCGGAACTGCCTGGATCGGCAGATATAGCCGACGTTCCTTGGAATATTCGCCGAGCAGCGAGCCGTCCGCCGCATGGACGCGCGTCATCACGGGCGGTTCATAATCCTGAAGCTGCGAATAGTCCGGCAAATCCCTGGAGAAATGCCAGATCAGCCCGGCGGCGGCGGCCACGCCCACCAGGAACACGACGGTTCCCGCAGCGAACAGGAACCCCAAGAACCGCACCAGCAAGCGCATTATCGACGATCCGTTTCAGCCCGTGCGCCGTGACGACCGGCACCCATTCAGCGTGCCCCTGCCGCGGAACAATCCACCGCTCCGCCGGGAGGCACGCAATATCTCGTCCAGGAGCAATTTCTGATCGATTCCCGGGATATCTCGGCAGTTTTTTATAGGGCCGCCGCTGTGGCCAAACTAGGGCTTCCGCTACGGCCAAAATGTCCTTTTCAGCAAGTCCCTTCTCAGTTCGTTGCCCCTGCCCTCGCCACGCGTTTGGCCAGGAAGACGTCGACCGCTTGCGCCATCGATGCGACGGTGCGGGAACGCCAGCTATCCGATACCAGATGTTCGAGATCGCCCTTGTTCGAGACATAGCCGAGTTCGACCAGCACCGAGGGAACGTCGGGCGCCTTCAACACCCTGAAACCGGCCGATTTCAGGGGATGCTTGTACATCCGCACCGTATTCTTCATCTCGCCCATCAACAGACGAGCGAACCGGTTTGAAAACGTGCGGGTTTCGCGCCGCGCGAGGTCGATCAGAATGTCGGCGACCTCGGTCGGCTCTTCGGTCAGATTGACCCCGCCGATGGCGTCGGCCCGGTTTTCCGCCTCGGCCAGCCGTTCGGCTTCGGCGTCGGAGGCCTTGTCGGACAGCGTGTAGATGGTTGCGCCCTGGGCATCGCCCTCGCCGCGCGGCAAGGCGTCGGCATGGATCGAAACAAACAGCGACGCCGATTGAGCGCGCGCGATTTTGACGCGGTCGTCGAGCGGTATGAAGGTATCGTCGGTGCGTGTCATGACGACCCGGTACTTGCCGCTCTTTTCGATGCGATCGCGCAACGCCAGCGCAAATCCGAGCACGAGGTTCTTCTCGCTTTCGCCGGAACTCTGCGTGCCGTTGTCGACACCGCCGTGGCCTGCGTCGATCACGATCACCGGCCGGGAATCCGGAAACGCGGGCTTGGGCGGAGCCGCCGATTCAGCAGGCACTGCGACCGAAGCGACGGCGTCGGCGATGGCGGGCTTGAGCTGGGGCCGCGCCTCCGGCGCGAGCGACTGAACGAAGGTGGTGCGATCGGCTTCTTCGAACTCGAGCACCAGCCGCGGCGGCTGGCCGTTGGCCGCCTCCAAGACGTAAGACTTTGCGATCTTCGCCGGGCCAGTCAGATCGAACACGATCCGAGAACCGCCGGGCATGACCAGGCCATAGCGGAAGGCCTTGACCAGTCCGCGGCCGGCGGTGCCGGCCCCGGCCGGCAGGCGAAAGCTGACCTCGGGAATATCCACGATCACCCGATACGGATCGGCCAATGTGAAGGCATGAAACTGAATGGTCCTGTCGAGGTCGAGAACGAAACGGGTCTGTCCGGCGTCGCCCGCCAGCCGGGCATCCGAGGCGACCGGAAAATTCGACGTCACGACAGGATTCGGCGATGCCCCTTCGGCGGCGATCATCGAACCGTCGGAACACAGCAATGCTGCGGCGCACACAAGCGCGCACCTCAGCAAAACAATATGATTTGCGCGGCTCGCCAACGAATCCGTTCCTCCGAGCAGCCTCTTACCGCAATAGAACTACAGGGTTAACCGAAGCTTACTGCAGTTTTACCGAATAAGGCAGACTGTTGCCGGCCAGCGACGCCTCGAGAGGCTTCCCTTGCACGAGGGGACCAATCCACGTATGTATGGGGGGCTGACGGCTAAAACTCCCGGTTGTGTCGCGTTCAGCCTCCCGGTGCAGCGCCGGAACTCTCGAACTCTTGAGAGATCCAGCGTCTTTCCGATCCCTCCGCAGCCAGCGCAGCGCGCGGCTGACAAGGAGGGCGGTTTCGAGCCCGAGCGGCGTCCGGTCCCAGGTTACCAGCTTGTTCCAGGGACGGCTTCAGGCACGACAGAACCGACTATCCGGCCTGCAACGGCCCGATATGCGAATAGCCGGCGAGCGCTTTGGCGCCGCGCCGGGCTTTCAGCGACAGAATAAGGCGGCGCTTTGCCGCCCACGTTTTTAGACGGGCCGACGCTTGATGCGCCAGACTGTATTGCCGACCAAGGTCCACGGAACAACCGCGCCGATGCGGGGCGAAAGCTCCGCGCGTCGTTTTGCTCCGCAAGGATCCCGTTCGGACGGGCGCCCCGGGTTGCGTTTTGGCCTTCCCCTCACCCCCGAATCAGGTGGACCGTCGCGTCACCCGGCGGCGCGATACGCGCTTACCGTGATACGCGCCCGCCGCCGTCATGAGCTCCAAAATGCCCAACAAAATGTTGATCGATGCTACCCACCCGGAAGAGACCCGGGTCGTCGTGGTCCGCGGCAATCGCGTCGAAGAATTTGATTTCGAGACCGCCCAGCGCAAGCAACTGCGCGGCAA
>NZ_JADGRI010000402.1 GCF_017881085.1 Bradyrhizobium sp. | reverse complement strand
CTCGTTCAGCGTGTCCGAGTGGATCATCACCTGGACATCGTAGTCGTCGGCCACCGAAAGGCAGTTGTCGATCGCCGCCGGCGTGGTGCCCCAGTCCTCATGCAGTTTCAGGGCGCAGGCGCCGGCCTTGATCATCTCCACCAGCGCCGCCGGGCGCGAGGCATTGCCCTTGCCTGAAATGCCCAGATTGACCGGAAACGCGTCGAACGACTGGATCATCCGCGCCATGTGCCAGGGACCGGGCGTGCAGGTGGTGGCAAAGGTGCCGTGCGAAGGCCCGGTGCCGCCGCCCAGCATCGAGGTGACGCCACTCATCAGCGCGTGCTCGATCTGCTGCGGGCAGATGAAATGGATGTGGCTGTCGAATCCGCCCGCGGTGAGGATCTTGCCCTCGCCCGCGATGATATCGGTGCCGGGGCCGATGACGATGGTCACGCCGGGCTGGATGTCGGGGTTGCCGGCCTTGCCGATGGCGCTGATATAGCCTTCCTTGATGGCGACGTCGGCCTTCACGATGCCCCAGTGATCCACGATCAGCGCATTGGTAATGACGGTATCGGCCGCGCCCTGCTTGTTGGTGGCCTGCGACTGCCCCATGCCGTCGCGGATCACCTTGCCGCCGCCGAATTTCACCTCCTCGCCATAGACGGTGAAGTCTTTCTCCACCTCGATGATGAGATCAGTATCGGCCAGCCGAACCCGGTCGCCGGTGGTCGGCCCGAACATGTCGGCATAGACGGAACGTTTTATCTTTACGGACATTGCTGCGCTCCATCGGCGGAAGAGTTCCCTCCCCCCTTGCGGGGGAGGGTTAGGGAGAGGGGTGCCGCTTGCTCTGCAGCCCGATGTATGGCGATCACAACGCCTTCCAGATTCTTCATGACATCGTCATTAGTGAACCGGAGAACGCGGTATCCGCGGGACTCCAACCATTCATCGCGTCGGCTGTCATGGCGGAGACGGGAAACGAAATCGTGGCTTTCGCCGTCGACCTCAACAACAAGCTTGCAGGAATGCGCGACGAAGTCCGCAATGTAGTTGCCCATCGGGCTCTGCCGGCGAAAGCCAAGCCCAGCCAGTCGATTTGCCTTCAGGTGACGCCACAATAAGGCTTCGGCGCGCGTCATCGTGCGTCTTAATTGTTTGGCACGGTCCCGCTGAATTCCATCCACCTCGTTGTGTGGCATACCCCTCTCCCCAACCCTCCCCCGCAAGGGGGGAGGGAGCGCGACAGCTCCGCTTGCCTCAAGAAAAGTCACAGCTTGCCCTGTATCTCCCCGCGGAAACCGTAGACGGTGCGTTTTCCGGCCAGCGCCACCAGCTGCACGTCGCGGGTCTGGCCGGGCTCGAACCGCACCGCGGTGCCGGCGGCTATATCGAGCCGCATGCCGCGCGTCTTTTTGCGCTCGAATTTCAAGGCCGGATTGGTCTCGAAGAAATGGTAGTGCGAGCCGACCTGGATCGGCCGGTCGCCTGAATTGGCCACCGTCAGCGTCACGGTCTTGCGGCCGGCATTGAGCTCGATCTCGCCGTCCTGGATGAAGGATTCACCGGGGATCATCTTGTCTTTCTCCATCACCTCTGGATTCCGGGTTCGGCCGTTCCGGCCGCCCCGGAATGACTAACGTCACCTTATCGGCTCATGCACGGTGACGAGTTTTGTCCCGTCCGGAAACGTCGCTTCCACCTGGATGTCGTGGATCATCTCGGCGATGCCGTCCATGCACTGCGCGCGGGTGACGACCTGCGCACCGGCCTGCATCAGATCGGCCACGGTGCGGCCGTCGCGCGCGCCCTCGACGATGAAGTCGGAGATGATGGCGACGGCTTCCGGATGGTTGAGCTTGACGCCGCGCTCCAGCCGGCGCCGCGCCACCATCGCCGCCATGGAAATCAGCAGCTTGTCCTTTTCGCGGGGAGACAGATTCATGCGAGCACTCTGATAAATTTAATCTGGTCTGGTTTATTCATCATCCGGTTGAACCGAGCGTCTAGTTGAGCCAGAGCCGCGGCAGCGCCTGGCCTGAGGCGCGGCCGAGCACCGCCATCATGTCGGCGCGCAGCCGCGCCGCATCTTGGGCACAGAAACGCGCCATTGCAAACCCGTTCCACGAGGAGATGCCGACCTCGCCGCCGAAGGATGTTGTCAATTCGCGGATCCGCTCCACCAGGGCCGCGTCGCCGGGCACGATCAGCGCCGTGCCGATCGCCACGCCGCCCTTTGCGATCGCCGGTTGTCTGAGCTTTTCGCCGATGTCGCCGTCGAGCCGCAAGGTCTCCGCGAACACCAGCCGGCCGCCGCGGGAGAGCCGCCAGCGGTCGGTGAATTCGCCCGATTGCATGCGTTCGCCCATCGCGGCGCGGCCGAACACCACGATTTCGCACAGCAGCAGCGAGGCGCTTTCGGCAAGATCAATATCGATCCGGCGCGACACCCGCGCCCGGTCGAACAGGATGGTTTCCTGCGGCAGCCAGGAAAGATGCGAGCCCGCTTCTCCCTTGAGGGATATATCGAGCTGCGCGGCCGGCCCCTCGGCGCGGTAGATCTTTTCTGCCGCCGCCGTCGTCACCGCAAGCCGCGAGCCCTCGCCGGTTGCGATCTCGATGCCGAACCGGTCGCCGCCGGCGACGCCGCCGGCGGTGTTGACGAACACCGCGGATAGACCCTCCGCCTCGGGCGAGGGAAAGCGGACGCGCAGCGAGCCTGATTCATGCAAATGGCGGCGGCGGGTGAGCCCTTCGACCTGATGCACGTCGAAAATCACCGAGCCGCGAGCCCGGTTGGCCGCGAAAATCGCCGACGTCGCGCTGGTGCTCCCGGTCCGCATCCGCCCCCAACTCCCACATAAAGTGCGCGACCCAAATCCGGTCGCGTCACCAAGCCCTATAGCGCCATCTGGCGGCTGATCTCGCCGGGATCGAGGGTGCTGCGGTCGCAGGCATATTTCACGGCGCCCCGGTCCATGACCGCGAAATTGTCGCCGAGCTCGCAGGCAAAGTCGAGATATTGTTCGACCAGCACGATCGCGATGTTGCCGAGGCTGCGCAGATACTGGATCGCGCGCCCGATGTCCTTGATGATGGACGGCTGGATGCCCTCGGTCGGCTCGTCGAGCAAAAGCAATTTTGGCCGCATCACCAGCGCACGCCCGATCGCGAGCTGCTGCTGCTGGCCGCCGGAGAGGTCGCCGCCGCGGCGTCCCAGCATCGATTGCAGCACCGGGAACAGCGAGAACACGTCATCGGGGATATTCCGGTCGTCGCGCTTCAAGGGCCCGAAGCCGGTCTTGAGATTCTCTTCCACCGTCAGGAGCGGAAAGATCTCGCGGCCCTGCGGCACGAAGCCGATGCCCTTGCGCGCCCGCTCATAGGGCTTCAGGCCCGTGATGTCGGCGCCGTCGAAGACGATCGAGCCCGAGGCGATCGGGTATTGCCCGACCATGGCGCGCAACAGCGAGGTCTTGCCGACGCCGTTGCGCCCCAGCACGCAGGTCACCTTGCCCGGCTCGGCCGAGATCGAGACGCCGCGCAGCGCCTGGGCGGCGCCGTAATAGAGATTGATGTCTTTGACTTCGAGCATGGATCAGCGTCCCAGATACACTTCGATCACCCGCTCGTTCGACGAGACCTGGTCGATGGTCCCTTCCGCCAGCACCGAGCCTTCGTGCAGGCAGGTCACCTTGACGCCGAGTTCGCGCACGAAGGTCATGTCGTGCTCGACCACCATCACGGTCTTTTCCTTGTTGATTTCCTTCAGCAGCTCGGCGGTCTGATGGGTTTCGACGTCGGTCATGCCGGCGACCGGTTCGTCGACCAGCAGCAGCTTCGGGTCCTGCGCGAGCAGCATGCCGATCTCCAGCCATTGCTTCTGGCCGTGCGAAAGACTGCCGGCCAGGCGGTTGCGCGCGTCGGTCAGCCGGATGGTTTCCAGCACCTTCTCGATGCGCTCGCTCTCGGGCCTGGAGCCCCGCCAGAACAGCGTACCCTTGACGCTGTGGTCGACATTGAGCGCCAGCAGCAGATTGTCCCCGATGGTCTGGCTCTCGAACACCGTCGGCTTCTGGAATTTCCTTCCGATCCCGAGTTCGGCGATCCTGGTCTCATCCAGCCGGGTCAGGTCGGTAACGCCGTCG
>NZ_JADGRI010000168.1 GCF_017881085.1 Bradyrhizobium sp. | reverse complement strand
AGGCTGTTGCGCGTTGTGGTTTCGGCTTCAACGAGGGGATTTCAGTGTCGGGCAATGGCAACATCGGCGTCGGCGGTAAGACCGCAACGCGCAGACCGGGCCAGCCGACCGCCGAAAGCCTGGCCGTGACCAGCGGTGCATCCGCACTGCGGGCCGGTGAAACAAATCTCCTGACGAAAGAACGCCCGAGGATTTGCGTCGCCATGACGCAACAGAGCGGCGACAGCGGCCGCGGAAATCAATCTGAACCGCAAGAGTTCCTGCAATTGGTGGGTTGCCGCGACCCCAATGCCCGGCCTGTGCCGTGGGTTCGCCCGCGGCCGGTTCCGGCAAAGGGATAATCAGCAACCCGTCACTGGATGAACTCGCCACATTTCTGGACCATGGTATCGGCGGACCCCCAAGGCATGATCGGCACCGACGAGGTGGAGTTCTTGGGCGAGCCTTCGATCAGCCGATCCGAATAGACCATATAAACCAGCACGTTCCGTTTGGCATCGCAGCCGCGCACGATCTGCATCTTCTTGAAGAACAGTGAGCGCCGCTTGCGGAACATGTCGTCACCCTGCTCCATCTTGTCCTTGAAGCGGATCGGGCCGATCTGGCGGCAAGCCAGCGAAATATCCGAGACTTCCTCGGCAAGCCCGAGCCAGCCCTTGAAGCCGCCCCGCTCCGGCACCGTGAAGTGACAGGCGACCCCCTCGACCTCGGGGTCGTCGACACCATAGGTCGCGAGCTTGTCGTTCGGACTAAGCAATTTGAATACGGTCGAGCGGCGGAAGATCAGGTCCGGCTCGTCGGCGGCGAAAACCGACGAGCCCGGCCATAGCGCCAAAACCAGCGCCAGCAAGGCTGAAGGTCCCCACCTCGTGTCACGAAGGCTTAGGGCTTTACGTGTCATGTTTTTCTCCGTTGGCGCGCTGCCACCCATGTAGGCGCGAAAAGGCCCCGCAGGAAGGCCGCCGGCAAGGGGTGGCGTCTGCGCCTTTAACGGAGTGTGAGGCTTTTTTGTTACGCTAACCCCGAAAACCGCCGGCTAATGGAAGCCTCACGCTGGTGGAGGCGTATCTCGTCTGACACTAAGGATCGATTGGACTAAAGGATTCGAAATGGTGCGCGTGGGCGAGCATAGGGTTCTTGGTGGCGGACAGCTTTGGCGAATAGCAGTTCTGACGGCTGCCGGCGCGATCGGTGCCACCGCCCCAGCGGAAGCCGCGCTGTATTACTGGTCGGATTCCGATACCGGATATTATCGGCCGGGGCCGACGGCCCGGCAAAAGCCGCACCGCCATCAGGTCAAAAAGATCGCGGCGCCGGCGAAGGAATCGGCCAAGCCACAGGGGCCGATCATCATCGCGATATCGATCGAGAGGCAAAACCTCAAAATCTACGACGCCAACGGATTCTTCGCGGAGGCCCCGGTCTCGACCGGCATGAAGGGCCATTCGACGCCGATGGGTGTCTTCAGCGTCATCCAGAAACAGAAGCTGCACCATTCCAACATCTATAGCGGCGCGCCGATGCCCTATATGCAGCGGATCACCTGGTCAGGCATCGCGATCCACGCCGGCGTGCTTCCCGGTTATCCGGCATCGCACGGCTGCATCCGGATGCCGATCGCGTTCGCCATGAAGATGTGGAACTGGACCAGGATGGGCGCGCGGGTCGTCGTTACTCCCGGCGAAATGACCCCTGCCAACTTTTCGCATCCGCTGCTGGTGACGCAGAAAGTCGTACCGCTTCCCGCAGCCGAGCCGCAGGCTGACGCACCGCCCGTGCCAAGATCCGACAAGGCCTCCGAGGCCGACACGCCGATCAAGCCCGCGATTTCGGAAGCGAAGCTTGAACTGAGACCGACCGTCGGCCACGCCGACCGCGCACAGCCGATCATCGGCGAGCCGCCGACATCCAATTCCTTGCGCGGGCAGACCCACACCGCGGACGCCAGCGGCGCCATGCCCGCGTCCCGACCCGCTGTCGCGGTATCAGATGCAACGCCGCACGAGGGCTCCCGGACCGTCAACGCGCCGACGAGCGCGCCCGACGCCGCTGCGGACCAAGCGGCCGATGCATCGAAGACCGATGCAAAGGCCGAAGCTGCCAATTCCGAAACGGCAAGATCCGCGAAGCCCGGGGAAACCGAATTGTCCGACGACAGGGCCGCCGAGGCCACGATGGACGCGGCAATAGCCGATGTGTCGGCGACCGGAAGCACGATCAGTGAAGTAAAGCCCTCCGGGAAAAAGGTCGAGGCGAAGACGGATGACGTCGAGATCAGCTCGTCGAATGCGGACGCGCTGAAGTCAGGCGAGAAGCCGGCCGACAAGCCTGATGGTGCCGCCGCCGGGAAAACCGACGCGGCGTCAGCGACGGCGCCAAAGCGCTCCGGTCAGATCGCGGTTTTCATCAGCCGAAAGGATTCAAAGCTCTACGTGCGGCAGAATTTCGCGCCGCTGTTCGACGCGCCCGTAACGATCGCGCCGAGCGAGCGGCCGCTGGGAACGCATGTGTTTACCGCAGAAATCGACAAGAACAATGCCAACGTCGTGCATTGGTCGGTGGTCTCGTTGCCGTCGCGGCGCGCCGAGCGGCGTGACGGAGAGGAGCGCGCCTCGCGCCGGCGGAAGACCGCCGCTGTCGCCATCGTCGAGCCGAAACCATCGCCGGTGCCTGACAGCCCCGGTGAGGCGCTGGATCGCATCACCATTCCTGCGGATACGATGGCGCGGATTGTGGACGCGCTCTCAACCGGAGCCTCGATCATCGTTTCCGATCAGGGCATCAGTGCCGGCGAAACCGGCGAAGGAACGGATTTCATCGTTTCGCTGCGCTAATCGCGGATTCGCCCGATCCCGATAAATTCGCGATGATCACGCGCGGCGGATCGCTCGCATGCGTCCTTGGCGGGATCGAAGCGCTCGCATCACTGATTTATTCGCCACCAGCGGGAAATAGATCTGTCGGCGCCGGTCGGGACGTTATTGGCGAATGAACTGATCTGACGTGCATCGAGCATTGACGCGACGTCGGTCGCCGTGGCCTTGCCGGTTGCAACGAGTTCTTCGAGCTTGAATTCGTCGACGACGAACGGTTTTCCGGCGAGCCTGCACACGATCTTGTTGGCGCAGGCCACGTCGCCAGACATCGCAGCGACCTGCGCCGCATCGTTCAACACGGTGCGTTGGTTGGCATAGATGAAGGAACGAAAGTCACCGCTCATAATGAGCAAAGCGGTTTCCTGACGGTCGGAGGCGATGAGCCGGATCAAAAGCGCCGCAATCATCAAATCCCGGGATCGGCGCGCGCCGATCCGTTTGGCTATCCATGTCGTTTCAATACGGGCAAATGCGACTCCAGCCCCTATTCCCAACGCGAGGAACAGATCGAATTCGGCATTGCCGGCCACACCGTGACCGAACCATTGCAGGATGCAGGACAACAGGCCGAAGCCGATGAGAAGCGCCGTGATTTTTGCCGCGTTCGACGTCCTGTTATTGAAGGCCCAGCCGGCCCAGATCAGAAGCGCCAGCGCTGGCCATTGAAGGTGGCCGAGATTTCCGATCACGTTCGACCATGCGTACTGCCGGTTGGCGAGCAGGTTCGGAAGGAAGTCAGGTCCAAACACGACGACGCAGGTGGCAATGCCGATCACACACGCCGCGGCGCCGATGATGGTTGCCCGAACCGCGTACCGGCTCCGGCTGATGATTAGCCATGCGACCGCAGTGACCGGGACCGCAATCATGCTGTGCTTCCAAAATCCTGCGGCCACCATCAAGAGCAGCGATCGAACAGGCGATTGCCCGGCACGGCAGTGCAACAGGAACCACACGAGCGCGGCCCCCATGATCGCTTCGCCCGCAAGCTGAGGGTCGTTGGCTCCAACGTAGGTTGTCTGGTTGCGCGCCATGATGGCGAGATACCAAAGCGCACCGATGGCAGCGCCGGCGCGACCACCAACGAGGACGCGAACGGAAACGAATACCTCGATTGTAACCGCAAGCAGCGCGATCAACGATACCGCGCGGCCGACGAACAAATTGTCGATTCCAAGCGCCTTGCCCAGCAACCCTATCGCGTAAAAAGAGAGCGGCGGATAGTTATTGCCGACCAGACCGTCGGCCGGGGGGTAAATAGGCAGGCCGGCGGCGGCAGCGTCCTGGAAGTAGCCATTCCATGCCTCGGTCGGCCAGATCTCGATCAAGAACTGCGCCCGCCAGATCGGCCACGCCAAGAACCAGGCGGCGGCGAACGACAGCAGCGCCAGGTACAACAAAGTTCGATATTCGGCCTTCGACGCCAACGAGCCAGGCATCGGCAACGCCGGCGCAAAGGTTGTCATTTGCTGGGCCCCCAAGCCCAATACAGCCAGCCACAAACCGGGGCGGGCATGCAAAACTATCTTCCTTGCTGCCAAAGCCTCACGCCGCGAGGCCGAGATCATGCGCCGGTCGAGAAAGTCCAAAGTCGGTCAACCAAGCTAAGCTACCAAAACAGAGCCTCGTCCGGTTTGCGTTGGGTCAATCGCCGATCCTACCGCCGACCTGCTCCAGCCTCCGGGCGGTATCACCCGGCGGGGCGGTATCAACATCTATTGAAAGGCGGTTCACTGTCCGTTGGTCTATTCTTGCCCGGCTCGGAGAGACGCCATGATCAACCGCAGGACCATCCTCACGGCGGCGTTGGCTGCGGCCATCGGCCCGCTCGCGACGCGGACAGCCCGCGCACAGGCGGCCATGAGCCGGGTCACGGCCTATGCTTTTTCGTTCCATGCCCTGGATGGCGGCGATATCAGCCTCGCCGATTACACCGGCCGTCCGCTGCTGATCGTCAACACCGCGTCATTATGCGGCTACACCCCGCAATATGCCGGATTGCAGGGATTGTGGACCGAATTCCACGGTCGGGGCCTGACGATCATCGGCGTGCCCTCCAATGATTTCGGCGGTCAGGAGCCGGGCGGCTCGAGCGATATCGCGGAGACGGCGCAGCACCAATACGGCGTTACCTTTCCGATCACAGCCAAGGCCGTGGTGAACGGTCCGAATGCGCATCCGTTCTACAAATGGGCGGCCGCGGCGCGTCCGAAGGACGTTCCGCGCTGGAACTTCCACAAATATCTGATCGGCCGCGACGGATACATCGCGGAAGTATTTCCCTCGGCCGTCGAACCATCGGATACGCGCGTCAAAACCGCCATTGCGCGGGCGCTCGCCGAGTCCTGACGCGCGCCCTCTTCTCCGTAATTGACCGGTCCGCACGACGAATCGGCCTGTGGGGATAAGAGCCGTTGCCGTGGCGGCGCAGGTCCAACTAGGCTAGTATTATCAGGGCGGGAAAGCGCCGGACCGTGGCGAAAAAGCCGGGCCGGGCACCGGATCAGTGTAAGGGATGAAGAAGATGCGGATTGCGGCAGGATTGATCTTTGCGGGCGCGATTTCGCTGTGTGCGTCAGGCCTGGCCTGGTCGCAGACTTCCGCCACCAAGAGCGCTGCGGCCCCTCAGGCGGCAGCTCCGCAAGGGGCCGCAGCTCCCGCCCCAGCACCCGCCCCCGCCAAAGCGACCTGCGCCAATCCCAATGCGCTCGGCATCGCCCGCGTCGTCGAAATCGATACGACCGGCGGACCGGGCTTCGGTTTTGAGCACTTCAAGCAGCTCGACTTCCTGCGCGACCACGAAGTGGTGCTGACGTTCGACGATGGGCCGTGGCCAGTCAACACGCCCTCAGTGCTGAAGTCGCTGGCGGACGAATGCACCACCGGCATCTTCTTCTCGATCGGCAAGCATGCGACCTATTACCCGGAAATCCTGAAAGAGGTTCTAGCGGCCGGCCATACCGTAGGAGCGCACACCTGGTCGCACGCCACCCTCACCAACAAGAAGCTGACCGAAGACCAGCGCAAGGAGGAGATCGAGAAGGGCTTCAGCGCGGTGAAATGGGCCCTGGGCGGCGTTTCGCCGGCACCGTTCTTCCGCTTCCCGGCGCTGCAGCATCCGCCGGAAATGGTGACCTATCTCGGGACCAGAAACGTCGCCATGTTCTCCTGCGATCTCGACTCCTTCGATTTCAAGGCGCGCAACGCCCAGCAGGTCATCGACGTCACCATGAAGAAGCTGGACAAGCTCGGCAAAGGCATCATCCTGATGCACGACTTCCACAAGCACACCGCCGAAGCGCTGCCAGAGTTGCTGCACCGGCTGAAGGCCGGCGGCTACAAGATCGTCAAGATGATCCCCAAGGCCCCGGTGCAGACCCTGCCGCAGTATGACGACGAAATTCTGAAAGACGCCAAGCTGCCGACCGTGAGTTCGCGGCCGGTCTCCAGCGTGGTGCAGACGATTTCGGAATAGCATTCTCCGCGCGCAAGATGCCGGATCTGAGCATCGACGGTTATGTCATCGTGTCGGCGGACGGCATGCTGGCGAACGCCGCCCGCGTGATGCCGGATGAACTAAAATTCGAGGGCGACAAGCAATTCTTCACCGCCGCCCTCGATCGCGCCGACCTGATCGTGCATGGCCGCAATTCCTACGAAGACCAGCCGAACTCGCCGCGGCGAAAACGGATCATCGTGACCCGCAGCATCGCCGCGATCGCGCCGGATCCGTCGAATTCGAAAGCCACGCTGTGGAATCCGGCCGGAGCTTCGTTCGAGGCGGCCTGCGATTTCGCCGGCGTACCTTCCGGCACCGTCGCGATCATCGGCGGACCCGAAATTTTCGCCATGTTCCTGGACCGCTACGACACGTTCTGGCTCTCGCAAGCCCCGCGGGTGCGGCTGCCCGGCGGCGAGCCCTGCTTCCCCGGCGTGCCCGCGCAGTCACCGCAGCAGATCCTGGAAGCGCACGGGCTCAAGGCCGGCGACGGCCAAATTCTCGATAGCGGCGAGGATGTCAGCGTGACGCCGTGGCGGCGGGAAGTTTAGGAATTGCGCGTAATCTCTTTCGCAAAACCGGAGCCCACTTTTGCGGAATACGCGCTAGATCTCACCATAGACGGGGTCCGTCGCACTCGGCCTCCGGCCATAGCCTGCGATCATGAACAGCGCACCGATGATCGACAGACTTTTCAGGGCGTCCACCAGGGACTTGGCATTGTCGGGCGGCGACTGATTCCAGAAATCGTTGAAATAGAAAATCGTCGCAGCCACAAAGAAAATCAGAAGAATCGCAAAGAACCGGGCGCCGAAATTCAGCGCGATCATCAATCCGCTGATGACCTCGAAGGAGCCGACCGCAATGGCGAGCATTTGCGGCATCGACATTCCCGTCATCGTTTCGAGCTGCGACGTATAAGGCGTCAGCAGCGCGGGAATGATAACCTTGGCCGAAATAAACTCCGCCGTGGCCGGAATCGCGAACAGCTTGGTCGCCCCCGAATAGATGAACAGCACCGCGAACAGAATTCGCCCGAACGTGATAAAGGCTGGCATGGATCGGCCTCACTGGATGCTGCAAATAAGCCAGGGTCGCAATGTCAGGCGATTATGGTCGTTCTGCCCCGGCTTTTCAAACGGTCAAATCAAACTCTCCATGCTCCCCGCTCTCAAACCGAAACCTGATCGAATTCTCGCCAACCTGTAACGTTTTTTGAGCGAAGTGGGTATCGCCTTGCGGGAAGAAGACGCGTCAAGAGACGTATCTATGGCCTCGGTTCCGATTCGATCCGAATCGCGACTCTATCCAAATAACGTCGGCTGCTGGCGGCCGGCGCGCTCCTGGGCTTCGACGGCGGCCACGGCCGTCATGTTGAGAACGCCGCGCGCGGTCACCGATGGCGTGAGAATATGCGCCGGGCGCGAGGGGCCGATCAGGATCGGGCCCACGGGGAGCGCATCCGCCAGCGCCTTGATCATCTGATAGGCAACATTGGCCGTATCGAGATTCGGCATGATCAGGATATTGGCCTCCCCTTCCAGCTTCGAGTGCGGCAGGATCAATTTTCGCGCGGCTTCAGACAGCGCGGTATCGCCCTGCATTTCGCCGTCCGCCTCCAGTTCGGGATGGTTCTGCTTCAATAGCGCAGTGGCGCGGCGCATTTTGCGCGAGGAATCGGTATCATAGCTGCCGAAGTCCGAATGTGACACGAACGCGATCTTGGGCTTGAGCGCGAAGCGCTGGACATGGAGCGCCGCCAGCGCCGCCATTTCCGCGAGTTCCTCGGCACTCGGGTTCGGCCGCACCTGGGTGTCGGCGATGAAATAGGCGCCCTTGCTGGTGATCATCAGGGCAAGCGCTGCGAAATCGCTCACCCCCGGCAGGAAGCCGATGATCTCGCGCACATGGCGCAGATGGCTCATGTAACGACCCTCGACTCCGCAGATCATGGCGTCGGCCTCGCCGCGGATCACCGCAAGGGCTGCGATCACGGTGGCGTTGGTGCGGACCACCGTGCGCGCGGCGTCCGGGGTGACGCCGTGCCGGCCGGCGACGTCGATATAGGACTGAACATAGGAGCGGTAGCGCGGGTCGTCCTCGGGGTTGACGAGGTCGAAATCCCGGCCGGCCTTGATGGCGAGGCCGAACCTCTTGATCCGCGCTTCGACCACGGAAGGGCGTCCGACCAGGATCGGCCGCGCCAGCTTTTCCTCGAGCACCACCTGCGTCGCATGCAGGACCCGCTCGTCCTCGCCCTCGGCATAAATCACGCGGACCGGCTGCGTCTTCGCTTTCGCGAAAACCGGCTTCATGACCAGGCCGGAGCGGAATGCGAAGCGCTCCAGCTGGGCGGTATAATCCTCGAAATTCTTGATAGGACGGGAGGCGACGCCCGATTCCATCGCCGCTTTCGCCACCGCCGGCGCAATGCGCAGGATCAGCCGCGGATCGAACGGGCTCGGAATCAGCGAGCCCGGGCCGAACCCTTGCGCCTCGCCGCTGTCGAACCCCTGCGCGATGGCGTCCACCGGCGGATCGCGCGCCAGCTGCGCAATCGCGTCGACCGCAGCCTTCTTCATCTCCTCGTTGATCGCGGTGGCGCCGACATCGAGCGCGCCGCGGAAGATGAAGGGAAAGCACAGGACGTTGTTGACCTGGTTGGGAAAGTCGCTTCTCCCGGTGCATATCATGGCGTCAGGGCGCGCCTTGCGGGCTTCGTCCGGCATGATTTCCGGGTTTGGGTTGGCAAGCGCCATCACCAGCGGCTTGTCCGCCATTGCCCTGACCATGTCCGGCGTCAGCACATTGGGCGCCGATAGACCAAGGAAAATATCGGCGCCGCCGATCACTTCCGCCAGCTTGCGCTTGTCGGTCTTCTGGGCATAGACGGCCTTCCAGCGGTCCATCAGCGTATTGCGCCCCTCATGCACCACGCCGTCGATATCGCAGACCCAGATATTCTTGCGCTGCGCACCCATCACGACCAGAAGATTGAGGCACGCAATCGCCGCAGCGCCAGCGCCGGAGGCGACGATCTTGACGTCCGAAAGCTTCTTGCCGTTCAACAGCAGCGCGTTGGTGATGGCGGCGCCGACGATGATGGCGGTGCCATGCTGATCGTCGTGAAATACCGGGATCTTCATCCGCGCCTTGAGCTGCGCCTCGATCTCGAAGCACTCCGGTCCCTTGATGTCCTCGAGATTGATGCCGCCGAAGGTCGGCTCCAGCGCGGCCACGGTCTCGACCACCCGCTCGATGGTGTCGGCGGCGATCTCGATGTCGAACACGTCGATACCGGCGAACTTCTTGAACAGCACCGCCTTGCCTTCCATCACCGGCTTCGATGCCAAGGGGCCGATATTGCCAAGGCCGAGGACCGCGGTTCCGTTGGAGACGACCGCAACCAGATTGGCGCGGATCGTCAGGGATGCGGCTTCCGCCGGGTTTTCGGCGATCGCCATGCAGGCAGCCGCTACGCCCGGCGAATAGGCGAGCGCGAGGTCGCGCTGGTTGGCGAGCGGCTTGGTCGGCTGAATCTCAAGCTTACCCGGCTGCGGCAAGCGGTGATAGGCCAGCGCCGCGGATTGGAGATCTTCAGAATGGGATGTCATCAATTCCCTCCGCGGGCTCGCTCACCCCGAATCCAGGCTTCGGTGCTTGATTCATGAGAGATCAGGTTTGCGGCAGATTGAGCCGGATGTGAAGCTCGCGCAACTGCTTGACCGTCACCTCCGACGGCGCGCCCATTAAAAGATCTTCGGCGCGCTGGTTCATCGGGAACAGCGATATTTCGCGCAAATTGTTGGTGCCGCAGAGAAGCATGACGATGCGATCGACGCCCGCCGCCATGCCGCCATGTGGCGGGGCGCCATACTGGAACGCGCGGTACATGCCGCCGAAGCGTTCGACGACGTCCTTCTCGCCGTAGCCAGCGATCTCGAACGCCTTCACCATCGCCTCGGGACGGTGATTGCGGATGCCGCCGGAGGCGATTTCGTAGCCGTTGCAGGTGATGTCGTACTGGAACGCCTTGATGGTCAGCGGGTCCTGGGTTTGCAACGCCTCCAGGCCGCCCTGCGGCATCGAGAACGGATTGTGCGAGAAGTCGACCTTCTTGTCCTCCTCGTTGTATTCATACATCGGGAAGTCGACGATCCAGGCGAGTTCGAACCGATCCTTGTCGATCAGGTTCAATTCCTCGCCGAGTTTGGTTCGCGCCAGGCCGGCAAATTTCCAGAACTTGTCGGGATCGCCGGCGACGAAGAACGCGGCATCGCCGTCCTTCAATCCGAGCTGCGCGCGGATCGCCGCCGTCCGTTCCGCGCCGATATTGTTGGCAAGCGGGCCGGCGCCCTCGCCGCCTTCACGCCACATGATGTAGCCGAGCCCGGGCTGGCCCTCGCCCTGGGCCCAGGAATTCATCCGGTCGCAGAACGCGCGCGAGCCGCCGGCGGGCCCGGGGATGCCCCAGACCTGGTTCTTCGGGTCTTCCAGCATCCGCGCGAACACCTTGAAGCCGGAGCCGCGGAAATGCTCGGAGACCTCCTGGATCACCAGGGGATTGCGCAGATCGGGCTTGTCGCTGCCGTATTTGCGCAACGCTTCGGCGAAGGGAATCCGCGGCCAGTTCCTGGTCACAGGCTTGCCCTTGGCAAACTCCTCGAACACGCCGGTAACGACCGGCTCGACGGCCGCAAAAACGTCGTTCTGCTCGACAAAGCTCATTTCGAGATCGAGCTGATAAAACTCGCCGGGCAGCCGGTCGGCGCGCGGGTCTTCGTCGCGGAAACAGGGCGCGATCTGGAAGTAGCGGTCGAAGCCGCTCATCATCAGGAGCTGCTTGTACTGCTGCGGCGCCTGCGGCAGGGCGTAGAACTTGCCCGGATGAATCCGCGAGGGCACCAGAAAGTCGCGCGCCCCTTCCGGCGACGAGGCCGTCAGGATCGGGGTCTGGAACTCGAAGAAGCCCTGCTCCTTCATCCGCTTGCGCATGGAATCGACGATCGCGCCGCGGGTCATGATGTTCTGGTGCAG
>NZ_JADGRI010000401.1 GCF_017881085.1 Bradyrhizobium sp. | reverse complement strand
ATGGATTGGCTCGTCCTCTATAACGAGGACGTTGCGCTTTTTCGTTTGGGCAGCGGTCATCGACCTGCCCTCGTCGGCATCCAGCGAATTGGCCGAAATTGTCACTCTATGCATAGCCTTCTAATTGGAGGCGAGCTTAAAGCTAACCCCGCGTGCTAATTTTGCTATTAGTTTCGCATCCTTCGCTACGCCTTCACCTGACGGACTTGCACCGTCTACCTTCCGCCGGTCTCCCGGCGCACCCATCCACACATGAGGCGGCCTACTTGGAGTTCACAAGGATAAGCCCGGTGTGATTACAGCGCGGACACTCGAATGTGCGCCGCTCGACGCCGTCAGACGCTTTCTCTATGTGAGTGAGCACCATTCGCTCCCAGCACTTACAACACGGTGGCAGTGTAAGTACTTGCGGCGGGGCGGCAGTAACATCAGCCAGCGACATAGCGAATGCTCAATATAGGCAGGAGCGCGGTTTTGACCCTCAATCACCAACGACCTGCGATGCAAACCAATCAATTAATTCCGATCGTCACATTTAGTTCCAGATTAGGACACTTCCTCCCTCAAATTAGGACACAGAAGTCGTTTCAAAGCGCAGTTTTCCCGATTGTCCTGAGCTCGCATTGACATAGATCAAGTAGGATTGCCCATCCGGGCGCTCGGCGTCCTGTTGGAGGCGCATGCTTGCTTCCCTTACCTGCGATGTTTCTGGTATGGCCGCCGCGCTGTGAGGCGAAGCTACGATCGCCCTTGGTGCGCCCTCTGTTCATTGACTTGACGGCGCCTGGGAACATCCGCGCGCCGCGCCCGTTAAAAGCGGGGGATGTTTTCCGAACAAGGAGCAAGCTATGCAACTCTCAGGCAAAAAAATCGCCATACTCGCCACCAACGGTTTTGAGCAATCGGAACTCGAAGTGCCGCGCGATCGGTTGAAGGCAGCCGGTGCCACCGTTGATATTGTGTCGCCAGAAGGTGGTGAAATCAAAGGATGGGACAAAAAGAATTGGGGCCGTCCAGTGAAGGTGGACAAGACACTCGATCAAGTGTCTGCCAATGAATACGACGCCCTAGTGCTGCCGGGGGGCCAGATCAATCCAGATTTGCTGCGCATCAATGATAAGGCGCTCGCCTTTATCAAGGACATCTTCAATCAAAAGAAAGTCGTTGCGGCAGTCTGTCACGCGCCGTGGTTGCTGATCGAGACAGGCATTATCAAGGATCGCAAGGTCACGTCGTACAAATCCATCAAGACTGACGTCGTCAATGCTGGCGGCAAATGGGAAGATTCCCAAGTTGTCGTCGACAAGGGCTTGGTGACCTCGCGTAATCCCGGCGATCTCGAAGCATTTTCGGCCAAGATCATCGAGGAGATGATGGAAGGCAAACACCCGCAGCGCAGCGCGGCCTAAGTGTGCGCGGCGGTGACAAAGTCTTCCACTGGAGCGGCGGCGATTTTGGGGCGAGCACCGCCCTTCGGTGCTCGCCCGCCCGCTACGCACAGCGCAGCTTCGCGGCGGCAGGGCCACAATAGTCCCGCATGACGTCCCGGTACTCGCCGAAAAATGCAGGTTCCACCTGGATGAACTCCAGTGATGCCTGCCGGTCCGGCCGATCGGTTGAGCCCTGCCAATCGCGAGGAAGGATGAAGGACGAGGCGGTCGTCAGGAGAATCTCGGCGCGAAGCAAGTCCAACGTCGCCGGTTGTTGCTTGACCACGAGGTCTAGTATTGCATCGCCCGGAACCAAGCTGCGAAAGTAGCTCAGTTCGAGATGGCTCCACACCGGTGCTTCCGAGGCGTTCTGAAAGATAGCGCGGTGCCGATAGAGCGCCTGTCCGAGGCATGTTTCTCCGAAGCGCGCCCAATTGACCGCGCTGTCCTTGAGCGCAGTTTCCATTCCGGGATCGCGTAAATGCATCGTCCTGGCGAGCACCACGAGGCGGTCGTCGGTCTCGATCCGGGCCAGGCACGAACTGCTTATTGGACGGATTGTTGGAGCCAATGGACACCTCACTAAATCAGGGCAGATCATCTTGTGTTCCGAAGGCGACTATAGACTACAGACCGCACGCTCGCCTCGTTGTGGAGACGATGCTTCATACTTCCGTTGAGGATCAAAGTGAGAAGTCCGGGCGTTCAACCGGCAAGTCGGCTTTACCCCCAACTCCGGACATAGCCTTGCACCGCGCAAACTGACGCTTTGTGCCAATAGCTGCCATTCGAACCTAGCAGCGGACAGTCATTGCCGCGTTGCTCCCGTGGCGCCCGATGTCTTTCAAGCGTTTGGCGATTGTGTTTTTTGGAGCCGCTGATCACAAGCTATCGCCTTGACTAGGCCGTCCACACTTAGTTAGGTGGAGTTGAAAGGTTCGAGAATTGTCATGGCCGCATCAGGCGGCTTGCGAACTGCGTGGGGTGAGTCTCGTTGAGGTTTGTGTGCGGCCTGTTGCTGCTGTAGTCGTTCTTGGAAAGGTAAGTGTGCCTCACGTAAGATCGAAATAAAAATTCCGGGACGCATTTCACTTTCGATTTTTCGCGCATAGGCTATGCGCTGAAGCCGCCCTGTGAACGGAGGCGCCGAGGCTGTCGTGTGCAAGTAATGGGCGGCAGTCGTGCCGTCGGCGGGCACACGCCGGTGCAAGAAGCGCTGACCATTTGCACGCCCGAGCGTCGCCTGGGCGCGCGTGGTGCCGGTCTATCAAGGAGAAACATCAAGGAGAGCGCCATGATCCCAGCGAAAACCCGAAAACTTCTGGCCGGAGTGACGGCTGCCACCGTCATCCTTGCGTTCGGCTTCGCCTACGCGCAGCAAGGGCCACGCGGCAAGTCGAGCTACATGCCGGTCGACATCGCCGAGCCGTTCTCGGCGATCTTCGCCAGGCTGTCCGCGCAGAAGCCCGATGCCACGCGCGAGCACATGGCGCTTCTCAACGAGCGGTATGACCTGAGCGATCGGCCGGCGGCCGGCATCACCATGGACCGCACAAAACCGGTGCAGGAAGGAGTTCGCGTCAAGCTCCCGGCAGGAAAGACGTGGGAGGCTCTTGCGAATATGAGCCCGGAGCAGATTCGCGATCAGAACGCGTTTCCCAAAGGATTCTATCCGCTGCCACACCCCAAGCATCAGGAAGGCGGCTTCGTGTTTCCACGCTTCCTTATCGACGAGATCAAACGGCAGGAAGGACGCGATCTCACACGCTTCGACGTCGACTACGATATCCCTGATCATTTCCTGCCGGAATTCCCCCCGCCGATGTACCTCAATCAGCGCACCGACCTCGGCGACGTCTCGCAAGGCAAGCTCGTCACAATCGAGAATTATTACGAGCTGTTTAACGGCATTGTCCCTCCTAAGCAGCTAGAAGGGCTGCGGCTGCTCCTCACTGCGTTCCCGCAGCAGCAGTTCAATCTCACCGAGGACCGCCGTTCTGAGCTGCCGAGCCGCGGCTCAGCGTGCTTCGACTGCCACTCGAACGGCCATACCAACAAGGCCACGCACCTTGCTCCCGATGCCCGTCCTGGGGAATCCCGTCATCGCGTCGTCACTCCGACGCTGCGCGGCGTGCAAATCCAGCGGCTGTTTGGCTCGCAGCGCGCGCTCAAGACCGTCGAGGATTTCACCCAATTCGAGCAGGCCGGGGCGTATTTCGACGGTGACCACGTGATCGCCGCCAAGAAAGGCATGAACCCCCTCGATCGACTCACCCAGGTCAACCTGATGGCGGAATTCCAGGAGGAACTGGGCTTCCCGCCGGCATCAAAACTCGACGTGTTCGGCAGGCTCGATCCGGGCAAGGCCACGCCCGCCGAGCTGCGCGGCCAGGAGATATTCATTGGCAAGGGCCGGTGCGATGCCTGCCACGCCGCGCCCTATTACACCGACAACCTGATGCACGACCTCAAGACCGAGCGCTTCTTCAAGCCGGAGATGATCAACGGTTTGAATGAAGTCGGCGACGGAGCCGTCAAGACCTTCCCGCTGCGCGGCATCAAGGATTCGCCACCCTACATGCACGATGGGCGCTTGCTGACGCTCGATGATACGGTTGAGTTCTTCAATTTGGTGCTCGGAACGAAACTGACCGGCGAGGAGAAGCGCGATCTGGTCGCGTTCCTTCGCACCCTCTGACCGTCGCGG
>NZ_JADGRI010000400.1 GCF_017881085.1 Bradyrhizobium sp. | reverse complement strand
CGCAACCGTCATGGCCCTGTTGGCCGGTGGATCATGGAATGGAAATGTGATGAGTGCCTTTTCGCGCAACCGGCGGCGGATCCTCAGCCTGTGGCTGCCACGCCTGCCCATCGACCGCATCAAGCGCCAGTTGGCACACGACAGCTCCGCGCCGGCTAAAAACCAAAACGTTGACGTTGATCCCGGCATCGTCGTCGCCAAGCAAAACAACGCGCTGCAGATTTTTGCGCTCGACGACGCGGCCGCGCGGCTCGGCCTCGATATAGGCCTGCCGCTCGCCAATGCTCGCGCCATCTGTCCGCAATTAAGGGTGTACGATGCCGACGAAGCCGCCGACGCTCACGCGCTGAACGCCATCGCCGAATGGTGCGACCGCTTCACCCCGCTGGTGGCGCTCGATCCCCCGCATGGCCTGTTTCTCGACATCACCGGCTGCGTGCACCTGTTCGGCGGCGAGACCGCGATGATGCGGCTGATGTGCGACGTGTTGACCGCGCAGGGTTTTGCGGTCAGCGCCGCCATCGCCGGCACCGCCGTGTGCGCGCGGACGTTGACCCGTCATGTCCATGGCCGCATCGTCGGCGAAAGCGAGGAGGCCGATGCGGTCGGGCCGCTGCCGGTGTCCGCGCTCGGCGCCGATGCCGCCGTGGTTGCCGGCCTGCGCCGCGCCGGCCTGAAAACCATCGGCGATGTCGCCTCCCGCGCGCGGCATGAAATTACCGCGAGATTCGGCGCCAGCTTCACGGCGCTGCTGGAACAGGCGCTGGGACAAGGCGATGCGCCGATCAGTCCCCAAAAACCGCTGCCGGATTACATCGTCGAGAAGCGTTTCGCCGAGCCGGTGGCCACTGAAGCGGTGATCTCGGCGACCTTGTCGGGGCTCGCCGTAATGCTGGTCGCGGCGATGGCGCAGCAGGGCAAGGGCGCGCGGCGGCTGGAAGCCCGTTTCTTCCGCACCGATGGCGCGGTTCGCACCATCATGGTCGACACCGGCCAGCCCGTGACCAGGCCCGAGGTGATCGACCGGCTGTTTCGCGAGCGATTCGGCGCCTTGAGCGATCCGCTCGATCCCGGTTTCGGCTTCGATCTCATTCGCCTTAACGCCAGCCGCACCGAAATCGTCGTGCAGGAGCAGCGCGATCTCGATGCCAATGTGCATGACAATGACGAGGTGGCCGCATTGATCGACCGCATCGCCGCGCGCATCGGTGGAAAACGCGTAGTCGTGCATTTGCCGCAGGACACCCACATCCCGGAACGCGCGGTTAAGGCGGCGCCCGCGCAGCATCATCTGACCGCCGCGGCGCATGCAGCCTGGACGCCGCGCGTGGAAGGCGAGCCGCCGCTGCGGCCATTGCGGCTGTTCGAACGGCCGGAACAGATCAAGGTGATCGCGCAGGTGCCGGATGGCCCGCCAGCTCGCTTTGTCTGGCGCCGCGCCACCCACGCCGTGATCCGGGCCGAGGGCCCCGAGCGGGTCGCCATGGAATGGTGGCGCGCGGAAGGCGCGACCCTGACGCGCGATTATTTCCGCGTCGAGGACGAGGCGGGTTTGCGGTTCTGGCTTTATCGCGACGGACTTTACGACCGCGAGATCGTGCAGGAGGAAGGCAGGGCCGTGCAGCCGAACTGGTACATGCACGGATTATTCGCATGACCGTTCCTGCCTACGCGGAAATCGGAATCACCACGAATTTTTCGTTCCTGCGCGGAGGATCGGATCCGCGGGCTTACGTGCATCAGGCGAGCGACCTGCGGCTTCCCGCGATCGGCATCGCCGATCACAACACGCTGGCCGGCGTGGTGCGGGCCTACAAGGAACTCGACAATCCCAACGTCACCCATAAACCAAAACTTCTGATCGGATCGCGGCTTGTCTTGATCGACGATACGCCTGATATCCTGGTCTATCCCTGCGATCGCGCGGCTTACGGCAGGCTGTGCCAGTTGCTCACCCGCGGCAAGCGTGGCGACAATACCGAGAAGGGTGAGTGCCACTTAAAACTTGACGATCTCCTGGAATTTTCCGAAGGGCAGCTTCTGGTTCTGGTGCTGCCACATCGCTTTGAGGCGGAGAAGGCGCTCGATGTGCTGGATCGGTTGCAGAAGAGCCGCGCCGACGGCGTGTGGCTGGCCGCAAGCCTGTTGTATCGCGGCGACGACCGGCGCCGCCTGGCGCGGCTTCATCACATCGCCACAACCGCCGGCGTGCCGCTGCTCGCGACCAATGAAGTGCTGTATCACCATCCCTCGCGCCGCCGCTTGCAGGATGTCCTGACCTGCATCCGCGAAAAGACCACCATCGATGCCGCCGGCAGGCGGCTCGAGGCCAATGCCGAACGTTTTCTCAAGCCTGCCGAGGAAATGGCGCGCCTGTTTCGCGACGTGCCGGAGGCGATCACGGAAACCATGCGGGTCGCCGGCCGCATCGCGTTTTCGCTCGATCAGCTCAAATATCAGTATCCCGACGAGCCGGTGCCGCCGGGCAAGACCGCGCAGCGTCATCTGGAAGACCTGACCTGGCAGGGCGCGCACCGGCGATTCCCGGTCCGGATTTCGCCCAAGACCAGGAAAGTCCTGCACAAGGAACTGCGCCTGATCCGGAAGCTGAAATACGCGCATTATTTTCTCACCGTGCATGACATCGTCCGTTACGCGCGCAGCCAAAAGATCCTTTGTCAGGGCCGGGGATCGGCGGCGAATTCGGCCGTCTGCTATGTGCTGGACGTGACTTCCGTCGATCCGACCAAGGTCGATCTGCTGTTCGAGCGCTTCATTTCCAAGGAACGGCTGGAGCCGCCCGACATCGACGTCGATTTCGAACATTCCCGGCGCGAGGAGGTGATGCAATATGTCTATCGCCGATATGGCCGGCACCGCGCCGCTATCATCGCGACTGTCATCCATTACCGGCCGCGCAGCGCGATCCGCGACGTCGGCAAGGCGCTGGGGCTGACCGAGGATGTGACGGCGGCGCTGGCCGATACGGTGTGGGGAAGCTGGGGCAAGGGCCTCGACGAAATGCAGGTCAGGCAGGCGGGGCTGGATCCTCAAAACCCGATGGTCGGGCTCGCCGTCGAACTCGCCACCGAGCTGATCGAGTTTCCGCGCCACCTCTCGCAGCATGTCGGCGGTTATGTGCTGACGCAGGACCGGCTCGATACCTATGTGCCGATCGGCAATGCCGCGATGGACGACCGCACCTTCATCGAATGGGACAAGGACGACGTCGACGCGCTGAACATGATGAAGGTCGATGTGCTGGCGCTGGGAATGCTGACCTGCATCCGCAAATGCTTTGACTTCATCGCGGATCACAAGGGCGAACGCTGGGAGCTGGCGACGATTCCGCAGGATCAGAAACCGGTCTACGACATGCTGTGCCGGGGTGAATCGCTCGGCGTGTTCCAGGTCGAAAGCCGTGCGCAGATGAACATGCTGCCGCGCCTGAAGCCGCGGGTATTCTATGATCTGGTCATCGAAGTCGCCATCGTGCGCCCGGGCCCGATCCAGGGCGACATGGTGCATCCCTATCTTCGCCGAAGAAACCGCCAGGAGAAGGTGAGCTATCCGTCGCCGTCGCCCGAACACGGCGACAAGGATGAACTGCGCCGGGTGCTGCACAAGACCCTCGGCGTGCCGCTGTTTCAGGAACAGGCGATGCGGATCGCCATCGAGGCCGCGAAGTTTACCTCTGAGGAGGCCAACGGCTTGCGCCGCGCCATGGCGACGTTCCGCAATGTCGGCACCATCGGCAAATTCGAATCCAAGATGGTCAACAACATGATTGCGCGCGGCTACGATCCGGAATTCGCAAAAAACTGTTTTGATCAGATCAAGGGCTTTGGCAGCTACGGTTTTCCGGAAAGTCATGCCGCCAGTTTTGCCCAACTCGTCTATGTCTCGTCATGGCTGAAGCATTTCCATCCCGATGCGTTCTGCTGCGGGCTGTTGAATTCGCAGCCGATGGGATTTTACGCCCCGGCACAGATCGTCGGCGACGCCCGCAAGAACGGCGTCGAGGTGCGCGAGATCGATGTGTCGGTCAGCCACGCTCAGAATACGCTGGAGAAGGGGAGCGGGAAATATCACGCCGTGCGGCTCGGCTTCCGCCAGATCGACGGGTTCAAATGGGCCGATCCCG
>NZ_JADGRI010000167.1 GCF_017881085.1 Bradyrhizobium sp. | reverse complement strand
CGTAGATATCGACTTCGGCCGCGGCGCGGTTCGGGAAGGAAATGCTCTCGAACGAGGAGCCAACGTAAAGCTGGAGGTCCTTGGTCACGTTGTAGCGCGGCTCGAAGTAAGCGGCGACCGACGGCTTGTGGTTCGACTGGGTAACGCCGGGAAGATGTAGTCGTTCATGATGGCGCTACCGAAGGCGAAATCCCAGGGATCGAACGCCGGCGGAGGCGGAGCCTTGGCAGCCTTCAAAGGCATATCCGCAGCGAAGGCGGAACCCGATACCATCGCCAGCGCCGTTGCTAACAAAACCATTTTCTTCATGACGATCCCCATCACATTTAAAACATCAGTCCGATTCCGGCGCCCCCCAGGGACAAGCGATAACCGACTGCAGCGAATTTCCTTAACGTGACAGCAATTTGGAGCGTGACGTCCGCACAGTGAAGCAAAAAAGACGAGCATTTGCCGCCTTTTTAGGCGTTATGCTCCTTCTCGCAAAGGTTGTCGGCGGGTGTTGCATTCCGACAACAATTTTGACCCATTTCAGGGTCGTTCGGGCGACATTTCGGCCACGAGAAGGCAGCGTGAGGGGGCTGGATCACCGAACTCCACGAATCAAATGCGAGGGACCCGCAATAAGACAGGCCGCAGCGGCGGGCGCTGCGGCCTGGAAATGTCCGTCTGGATGTCCCCGCGATCCCGGGAGTCCGGCTAGTTGCCGTCGTCTCCGCCAGTGGATGACGGGGTCGACGAACTCTCGCCCCATGACGGCGCAGGACTGGGAGTGGCCCAGCTCGGCGCCGGGGCGGGCGCAGGCGCAGGCTCAAACACAGGGGCGGCGGGCTTGGGTGCCGCGGGCCTGGCCGCCTTCTTCTTTGCAGGGCCCTTCTTGGCGCCGGCCTTCTTGGCGGATTTCTTCGGCGCGGCCGCCTTGGACTTTTTGGCAGACTTCTTGGCGGATTTCTTCGCCGACTTCTTCGCCTTCTTCACCGATTTCTTCGCGGTCTTCTTCGAAGATTTCTTCGCGGATTTCTTCTTCGCCGTCACAAGACTCTTCTTGGCCTTTTTGGCCTTCTTGCCACCCTTTTTCTTTTTGCCTTTAGCCATCGTGATCCTCCTGTTGCCGCCGACCAATGTCTATCGAGCGTTTCAAGTCGTCCGCCTCGAGCTCGAGGCCCAACGATCAGTTCAATCCTGGCCGGGGACCGCCTGTCGCCCAATCGAGAAGCTCAACCGTGTGCACCACAGGAACTGACGTGCCGCCGGCAATTTGCACCATGCATCCAATATTGCCCGCAGCAATCATGTCCGGCTTGACCATCGCAATATTGGCGACCTTCCGGTCACGCAACTTGTTCGCAATGTCAGGCTGGAGAATGTTGTATGTCCCCGCCGAACCGCAACACAAATGGCTCTCGGGTACATCTTTCACCACGAATCCGTTCTTGGAAAGCAATTCTTTCGGAAGCCCCGTGATTTTCTGCCCGTGCTGGAGCGAGCAGGCCGAGTGATAGGCGATCACGATGTCGCTGTGCTGCTGCGTTGGCCGCAGCGAAATGCCGCCGAGATACTCGGTGATATCCTTGGCCAGCGCCGATATTTTCGCAGCCGGACCGGCGAAGTCGGGGTCCTCGCGCAGCATATAGCCATAGTCCTTGATCACGGTGCCGCACCCCGACGTCGTCACCAGGATGGCGTCGAGACCGCTCTGCTCGGCCTCCCTGAGCCAGACGCCTATGTTGGCGCGGGCCCGCGCCAGCGCGTCGTCGTCGCGTCCGAGGTGATGGGTCAGCGCGCCGCAGCATTGCTCGTCCTTGACCAGCACCACCTCGACGCCGTGACGGGTCAACAGATTGATGGCGGCCTGGTTGATGCGCGGCGCCAGAACCTGCTGGGCGCACCCCTGCAGCAGGGCGACCCGTCCGCGCTTTTCTCCCATCGCTGCAAAAATGCTTCCGCCGGATGGTCCCGCCGCCGGCAGGCTTGCCGGCGAAAGCGCCAGCAACGCCTTGATTTGCCTTAATAAATTTGGCGCCCCCGATACCGCTTTGGGGGTCGGCAGGAGCGCGGCCAGCGGCCGGCCGAGCCGTCCCAGAATCATGCCGGCGCGGAGCAGGCCGGGCCGCGGAAGAATCCAGGCCAACGCCGCGCGCAACAGGCGCTCACCAAGCGGCCTTCGATAGTCCTTTTCAATCCTTGCGCGCGCCTGATCCACCAGATGCATGTAGTTCACGCCGGAGGGACAGGTGGTCATGCAGGACAGGCAGGAGAGACAGCGGTCGATGTGCTTGACCACTTCCGCCGTCGGCGGCCGGTTCTTTTCCAGCATCTCCTTGATCAGGTAGATCCGCCCGCGCGGGCTATCGAGTTCGTCGCCGAGCAGAACATAGGTCGGACAGGTCGCGGTGCAGAACCCGCAATGCACGCAGGCGCGCAGGATCTTGTCGGCTTCCGCGATATCGGGATCGGCGAGTTGGGCAAGGCTGAATTCGGTTTTCATGCCGCGGAACCTCGTATCATCCGGCCGCGATTGAGGACGCTCCTGGGATCGAAGCTCTGGCGGACCCGTTCGCTTAAGGCCGCGACCCCGGCCCGCTGGGGATGAAACACGTCGACATTGCGGCGTACCTCGTCGGAGGCGCGTAGCAGCATGGCGTGACCGCCGACGGCATTGGCGTGGCGACGCACCAGGGCGGCCTGGGCGTCCGGCTTCGGCGGCAGCGCCGCCCAGATCAGCCCGCCGCCCCAGTCGTAGATCACCTCGCCGCCGGCGTCCCGCGCCAGCTGCTCGCCGAGCGCGCCGCCCGCGGCCGGCGGACAAACGATCCGCCACACCGGCCAAGCCCCCACCGCGCCGCCGGCCGCGAACGGCAGCACGTCGCGAATCGAACCCCAGATCACGGCAGAGGCGGCGTCTTCGATCGTCTGTGCCGCGCCGAACGGCGCCAGAAGCTTGCCGAGCGCGGCGGCACGGTGAGCGGCCGACGCCGCAATGCCCTCCAGCCGCAGCAAGGTGACCGCCTCGCGCGTCGATCCGAGGTCGCCGAGCTCACTGACTTCAGCGCGAGACGCCGAGTTCGGCAGATGCGCCGCGCCGGAAACGTCGAACGGCGAGCCCAGCGCCGCGGTCATCGCCCGGTTTGCGGCGGCATCGTCGAGTCCCCGCAACACCAGCGTGCGCTCGCTCTCGGGCCGCGGCATCACCTTCAACGTCACTTCCGTCATGACCGCGAGCGTGCCCCAGGATCCCGCCAGCAATTTGCAGAGATCGTACCCGGTGACGTTCTTCACCACCCGGCCGCCGGCCTTGAAACTTTCGCCGAAGCCGGACACGCCATGTGCTCCCAGAAGATGATCGCGGGCGCCCCCGGCCTTGATGCGGCGCGGACCGGCGAGGCCGGCGCCGATCATGCCGCCGATGGTGCCGAGGCTTGGTGTGCCCAGCAGCGGCGCGGTGTCGACCGGTTCGAACGCGAACTGCTGATTTTTGGAATCGATCAGCGACTTGACGTCGGCGAGCGGCGCGCCGGCCTGCACCGTGATGATCAGTTCGTTCGGCTCATAGGATGTCACCGCATTGAGCGCCGACAGGTCGAGCAGCGCGTTGGTCGCCATCGGCTGGCCGATCAGCCGCTTGCTGCCATGGCCGATGATTTCCAGGGGCTGCTCGCCGGCGATCGCCGCGCGCACCGCGTCCTCGACATCCCTGGCGTCGCGTATTTTGAGAGTGTCCACGATCAACTGCTCAAAACCGCGGAATGTCTGGAAAAGCGAGCTTGCCGCCATGGACGTGCATGCGGCCGAGTTCGGCGCAGCGGTGCAGGGTCGGAAACACCTTGCCGGGATTGAGCAGCCCTTGCGCGTCGAACGCGCATTTCAGGCGCTGCTGCTGGTCGAGATCGATTTCGCTGAACATCTCGCCCATCAGGTCGCGCTTCTCGATGCCGACGCCGTGCTCGCCGGTCAGCACGCCGCCGAGTTCGACGCAGGCCCGCAAGATGTCGGCGCCGAAGGCTTCGGCCCGTTCCATTTCACCCGATTTGTTGGCATCGTACAGGATCAAGGGATGCAGATTTCCGTCGCCGGCATGGAACACGTTGGCGACGCGGAGATCGTATTTCACCGAGAGATCGCGGATTCTCGCCAGCGCCTCCGGCAATTTGCCGCGCGGGATGGTGCCGTCCATGCAGAGATAGTCGGGCGAAATGCGCCCGACGGCGGGAAAGGCCGCCTTGCGGCCGGCCCAGAACAGATTGCGCTCGGCTTCGGAGGTTGAAATCTGGCAGGTGGTCGAACCGCATGTCAGCGCGATCGCCTCGACCCGCTTGATCAGTTCATCGACCTCGACCCCGGGACCGTCGAGTTCGATGATCAAGAGCGCCTCGACGTCGAGCGGATAGCCGGCATGGACGAAGGCCTCGGCGGCGTGGATCGCCGGCTTGTCCATCATTTCCATGCCGCCGGGAATGATCCCTGCGCCGATGATTTCAGCCACGCATTGACCGGCCGCCTCGACTTGCGCGAAACCGACCATCAGGGCGCGTGCCGTCTCCGGCTTCTGCAGGATCCGCACCGTGATCTCGGTGATGACGCCGAGCAGGCCTTCGGATCCCGTGATGATGCCCATCAGGTCGTAGCCCGAGGTCTCGGCGGACTTGCCGCCGATCCTGATGACTTCGCCCGTGATCAGGACGATTTCGCAGCCCAGCACGTTGTTGGTGGTCATGCCGTATTTCAGGCAATGCACGCCGCCGGAATTCTCCGCGACATTGCCGCCGATCGAGCAGGCGATCTGCGACGAGGGGTCGGGAGCATAATAGTATCCGGCGTGGGCGACCGCCTGGCTGATGGCAAGATTGGTCACGCCCGGCTCGGTCACCACCACGCGGTTATCGAAATCGATGTCGCGGATGCGCTTGAATTTGCCCAGCCCCAGCAGCACCCCATCGGCGAGCGGCAGCGCGCCGCCCGACAGCGAGGTGCCCGACCCGCGCGGCACCACCTTGATACCCTGCTCGAAGCAGTATTTCAGGACTTGGGAGACCTGTTCGGTGGTATCCGGCAGCACCACGACCATCGGCGGCTGACGATAGGCCATCAGGCCATCGGACTCGTAAGGCAGCATTTCGGCGGGACTGTCGATCACGCCCTCGCCCGGGACGATGGCGCGCAACGCCGCCACGATGGCCTCCCGGCGGTTCAAGACCGCCTGATCCGGTGCTGGCATCATGATGGCCATGTCTGTGTCTCCCCCGCGCGCCTCGGGCTGCGAGCGTTCGTGCTCGCCGATTTCGCGTGGCAAATCAAGCACGTCTGGACCGCTTTGGGTAGCTCGCCCGCGGCATCGCATGCCGGTACGCCACCTATCCGAAAGACGTAGGCAGGAGAGATGAAACGGTCAGGGGGTTTCACGGCTTGTCCACCGCAAGCGCCCTGTGCGACAAGGGCGCCGGCACCGTCGCCCTCCTCCGAAACCATGAAGAGCACACCATGAAAAAACTGACCCTGAACGCGCTGCTCGTCATCGCAACGTCCGCAGCCGCATCGAGCGCGCTGGCGCAGGACGTCGCGGCCGGCAAGACGTCCTTCAACAAATGCATGGCCTGCCACTCGATCGGCGAAGGCGCCAAAAACAAGGTCGGCCCGGAGCTGAACGGGCTCGACGGCCGCAAATCCGGCACGGCCGAAGGCTACAGCTATTCGGACGCCAACAAGAATTCCGGCATCACCTGGAACGAGGCCCAGTTCAAGGAATACATCAAGGATCCGAAAGCGAAGGTTCCGGGGACCAAGATGGCCTTCGCCGGCATCAAGAACGAAAACGAGATCAACAATCTCTGGGCGTTCGTCTCGCAATTCGACAAGGACGGCAAGATCAAGGGCCAGTAGCGCGCCAAGCGCGGTTAAACCGCACGCGGAACGAACCTCCTTCGGCATCATCGACGGTGATGCCGAAGGCGGGCGACAACATTGTCATCTCAGCGTCCTGCGCTGCCGTTTGGCGGCAACAGCAACACCCGGCCAGCAGGCGATCGATGCCCAACGAAGGGGGCGAAATCAGCGCGCGCCCTTCAAATTGCATGACGTCGAGCACGTCGTCGTCGTGCCATGATCGCACTTGAGGCAGACCGCCATACACTGATCCATCGCCTTGGGATTGAAGGCGCTGTACAGGTCGGTTGCGCATTTATTATGGATTGATCCCGTCACGTCCTCCTCGGGAGAGCAGGACATCATCAGCAGAGCTGCGGCGATCAAAACAACGAAGCGTCGCATGAACTCTCCGTGTCAGTTGTCAATATGCTTGGGCTCGGACGCGCCGCCAGTGGCGGGCGCGCCGCTCCGCTTCTTGCGGCCAGATTGCACCGGCACAGCGATTCTCGCCAGTCGCGGTTCAGGCCGTAGAGGCTCACATCGCGCCGCGAATGCTCATTCTCCGCCTGTCGCCCGCTTTCGCGCCGCGGCGATCAATTTGCTGCGATTGCGTCAAGTCCCCGGGTCGGATGTGACCTCGTTCACATGCATCGGACGCCAGCTGGGCTACGTGTGGGCACGGCCCTCTTGATGGGGCCCAGCCTGGAGGTCGCAATGACTGCTATCGCAAGAGTTCTCTCGCGTGTGTCCGGAACACAGATTGACGTCGAAATGCTCAAGACCATCGCCATGTTTTGCGGCGTCGGCCTGACCGTGTCTCTGCTGCTTGCGTCCTATGGACTGGATCTCAGTCCGGGCTTTTTCTGAGGCTTTAGCCTTTTGTTTTGACGGGTTTTCTTTGCGCGAACCGGTAATCTACCTCGCTCGAAAACGCTTTGAGGGGTTTTCCATGAAATCATTTTGGCAGTTAAGTCTGGTTGCGGTGTGCGTATTCGCCGAACCGGCATTCGCGCAGAAGCTGGTCGACCCGAATGCAGTTGCGCCCCAGTATCGCGACGCCGCGGAAAAGCGCCGAGCCGAGCAAATCAGGCAAATGCAATGCCGCCACAAGGTCGACGACGCAAAGGTGCTGCCCCGAGACCGGACGGCGGCAATCAACCAATGCCTGGAGGACGGCCCCAATCCGACCACGGCGGCCGTCCGTCAGTAGGCGCGTGCCGAAGCTACCGTCATTCAAACGTCTTTTCGGGTTGAACCGTGAGGCGAATGGCGACTTCCGTTGAGCCGTCGAAAACTTCAAGCAGATGGTTGCAAAGCAGGCAACGATACTCGCCCTTTGGTCCCCCTATGGAAACCAGTTCAATCCGGCGGTAACCGGCCTTGCATTCGGGACAGGCGATATCGGATTTCTTCATGGGCGGCAGGCTACCACCCTTCGGCCGCAGCGCCAACTCGGCGGCCCCGGCTTCACCTGCAATAGGGCTCCGTGTGTCGAGCGGACCCGCCTAGTCGGCGGCGCCCTTGGTGCGCTGCGCGAGCTTGCCGATCATGGCGTCGATCTCCGATATTACGAGGTCGGGTGCTGCGTTTTGAATCATGTGCCCGACCTGCGGCAACACGATCAGTCGTGCATCGCTCACCGCATTCGCGAACGGCCGTGAATGAATATTGGTCGTCACGGTCTTGTCGACATCGCCCGAAATCACCACCACCGGCGCCCTGATATTGCCGTAGCGCGGCGCCTGCGCGGTCACCGCCGCCTTCAGCGTCACCAGATCGCGGGCGTTGGCGAGGAATTCGCGCGGACGCAGCAACAACGGAGTCGCGGTATCGGCGATGAAGTTTTGCGGCATGATCTGCGGCAGGAATACGCCGCGCGCTCCGGGCCCGGTCAGAAAAATGCCGAGCGGCAGCGTGATCGTGTAGGCGAGCAGCGGGCCGATCACGGGCGTGGCGACGGCCCTGTTGTACCAACCGACGCCGCCTCGCCAAGGGTAGGCCACCGGCGCCAGCATGACGAGGCCGGCGACGCGCCCGGGATAGTCGAGCGCCATGCGCGCGCCGAGCGCACCACTCCAGGAATGCACCACGAAGATCGCGGGCCCGACGCCGAGTTTTTCCAGCGCCTCGTCGATCATCCTGCCCTGGATGGCCGGCGTGGAGTCTTGCGGATGCGCGCGCGTGCTCCAGCCGTGACCGGGACGATCGATCAGGATCACCCGATGATTTTCGGCCAGCCGGTCGCCGAGCGGCTGGCGCATCGCCTCGAGATTTGAACTCGCGCCATGGATCATCACCACAGGCGGACCGGCGGCACCCGACTTCCCGATGTCGACAACGTTGAGCCTGCCGCCGGCGACCTCGATCATCCTGCCCTGGGCGGGATAAAGGCGCTGCAGGACGAGGACACCGGCCTGGGTGATCAGCGCCAGGATCGCCAGCGTCGCCAGGAAGACGATTGATATCATTCGCAATGTCCGGATGAGCCTGGGCATCCCCGAGCTACGGTCCAGGGGGCGCGCGGTTTCGTGGCCGCACGCATTCCGCCATATGGATACCGTTTTTGCCGTTGGTCTTAAAATCTACGCGAGTTTTCCCGCCCGCCTACAACGTGCCTTCATATCGCCGTCATCGGTAACTTTATATTTATCGCCAGCCGCGGCGTTGCGAAGTGATGGGCGCGCGCCATCAGGCTGTCGTCGATGGGACCTATCCACGCAATCCACAGGGAACGCGGGGCGGGAGCCAAGGATTTATTCAGGGACAACTAAAGGGTGTTTCGATGAGTTCCAGACCGAGCGAAAATGCCATCGACAGGATTGTGGCCAGCTGCAATGGCGACCTGCACGGTGCGCTGCGGGCGCTGCTATTGGTCAACGAGCAGCTGGAAGCGGAGCTGCAACAGCTTTACGCCGCCGTGGCGCTGGGCGGGCCGTTCGAGCATGGCAGCGAGGTGTTGCATTAATCCGGCGTTCCGCAGTCATCCTTGGAGGCGGCGGGCGGACCTTCTTCCTTCGGACAATCTTCCTTTGGACAGCCGCTGATGGTCGGACGGGCGAGCGGATCGCCCTCCATGATCGCTATACGGGTACAGCGAGCAAGCGAGTTGCCGAAGTCGATTCCAGCTCACAACGGATGGTTTGGGATCGGCTTTGATTCGCGCGCGAACTGATCGCTTGGGATCGATCAGATATCGCGGCCTTCGACCTTTTCGGTCAGGGTTCTGACCAGTTCAGGAACCTTGTCCATATGCGGGTTGATCGCGAGCGCCTTGCGGAAGGCGTCAAGCGCGCGCTTTTCGTCACCGAGGTCCTGCATGATCATGCCGAGCCCCGCCAACGCGCCGAAGTGCCGGGGTTCGCGGACCAGCACCTGCTGGATATCCTGCAGCGAATGGCCGTAATCATTCTTCAGGTAGTACAGCGTCGCCCGCCTGTTCCACGCCTCGACCCAGTCCGGACGCAACTTGACCAGGGCATCGAGCAGTTTCAGCGCGACGTCCATCTGCTGGGCGTCCATCGCGGCCTTGGCGCGCATCATCAACAGCCCGGCGGTATCGCTCGGGGTATGCAGCCACTGCGCCCAGATCCGGGCCTCGACATGCTTGGCGCTGGCTTCATCGGGCGCCACCTTGAGCGCGCCGAACAGGAAATCCAGTCCGCGCGTCTTGTCGGCGCCGACCTTCGGCAGCTTGACCGGAGGTTCGGGAAGCTTCTTCTGCTGTACCGGCGGCACGGCGTGCGGATCCTGCGCCGACGCGGTTATCGGAACCGTCGCCATCGCGGCGGCGAGAAGAATTGCGATCAGGCTGCTGCCGGGATCGGGGAATCTCAATGCCATCGCCAAAGTCTAGACGCGGGAAAACGCGCTGCAAAGCAGCAAACGCGTCAAACCCCCGTGAAGGCGAGAATTTTCGTGGACGGCCGGAAAGCAGGAATTCGGGCTTGTTCAGCCTTGAATCAAGCCGGGATCAACCCTGGCGCGCCTTGAAACGGCGCTGGACCTTGTTGATCACGTAAACCCGGCCCTTGCGGCGGACCAAACGGTTGTTGCGGTGACGGCCGCGCAGCGATTTCAGCGAGTTACGGACCTTCATGGGACAATCCTGATGCGTTGAAAGGCCGTGTTGGACAGGCCGAAAATGGCAAATTGGGCTTAACCCCGCCGGCAGCTACCCGCCCGGGATGCGCGGTTTCTAAGCCATTGACCGGTGGAATGTCAATCCGAACGCGACACTGCAGGCTGCCGCCAGGTCATACGCAAGGGAACCGGCCCTCGCCCGAGGCATCAAAATAAACAAATGTGGTCAAAGGTTTACACCCCAACGCGGATCTTTCGTATATCTAGGTTGAGGACTGCGTCTCGCAGCGACTGGGATTCGGACCTCGCCATGACGACAGTTAAGCTGCCGACCGCAAAGACCGCCGTACTGACCGCTGCGGATTGTGCCATACCCGCCGGCGCAGATCAGCGGCTGCCGCTGCCCGCGGGCGTGCGGCCGTTTCAACTCAACTGGCCCAATATATCCGTGATCGGCGCCTACCATGCGGCGGCGCTGCTGGCCTTTATGCCCGGCTATTTTAGCTGGAGCGGCCTCATCGTGGCCGCGCTCGGCACGCATCTGTGCGGGCTGTTCGGCATCAACCTTTGCTACCACCGGCTCCTCACCCATCGCGGCCTGAAATGTCCCAAATGGCTGGAGCACGCCATGGTGATCGTTGCGATGTCCTGCCTGCAGGAAACGCCGGCGCGCTGGGTCGCCGTCCATCGCCGGCACCATCAATTCTCCGACGAGCAGCCGGATCCGCATAGCCCGCTTGCAGGTTTCTTCTGGAGCCACATCGGGTGGATTCTGGTCAATCAGCCGGAACTCGCGCGGCTTGGGATTTACGAACGCTATGCAAAGGACATCCTGCGCGACCGCTTCTACGTCGCGCTCGAGCGCAACAACTGGCTGCTCTGGATCAATCTCGGCCAGATGCCGCTGTTCTTCGGTGCCGGTTTCGCGGTGGCGTGGCTATCGGGCGAAACGCCGGCGGGCGCGGCGCTGACCGGACTGAGCATCATGATGTTCGGCGTCTTCGTACGCACGGTCCTCGTTTGGCACATTACATGGGCTGTCAATTCGCTGACGCATCTGTGGGGCTACCGAAGCCACGAGACCGACGAGGACAGCCGCAACAACATCCTCGTCGGCCTCATCGCCAACGGCGAAGGCTGGCATAACAACCATCATGCCGATCCGCGCTCGGCGCGCCACGGTCATCGCTGGTGGGAAATCGACAACACCTGGCTCACCATTCGCGTGCTGGCATGGCTCGGACTGGCCAGCGACGTGGTGACGCCGGCCGCGCATCTGGCGGCCCCGCGCCCGGGGAAGCTGACGACACGCGGAACGACCGGTGTTCCGGCCGACTGACCGGTTATGCCGCCTTCAACCCGGATGACTCAGCGGGAATTCGACCATGGCTTCGCCGGTCGCGACCTTCTCGCCCGCCTGGTTGCGCACCACGACGTCGATCAGGACCCAGCGCGAGTTGGCCGTCGCCTGCTTCGATTTCACGATTCCGGTCGGCTGGATGGTGTCGCCGGGCCGGACCGGCTTGACCCACCTGGTTTCCAG
>NZ_JADGRI010000166.1 GCF_017881085.1 Bradyrhizobium sp. | reverse complement strand
CCGAACCAGCAGCAGGATGAATTCATTCCGTGGCTGATCAAGAACTTCGGCAAGAAGTTCTCGATGATCGGGTCGAATTACATCTACCCGAAGGAAGAGAACAACTACTGCCGTAAGCTGCTTGAGAAATACGGCGCCGAAGTGGTTAACGAGGAATACGTGCCGCTCGGCCATTCCGAGTTCTCGTCGGTCATCAACAAGTTCCGCCAGCAGCAGCCGAACGTCATCTTCTCGACGGTGGTCGGAGACTCGGTGGTCGCGCTGCATCGCCAGTACAAGGCCGCCGGCCTCGATCCTGCCAAGATGCCGATGGCGAGCCTGACCACTTCGGAAAACGAAATCGCCGCCATGGGTGGCGAGGCCGCTGCCGGCCACTTCACCTCGGCGCCGTATTTCGAAGTCTACAAGTCGCCGGAGAACGAGAAGTTCGTCGCCGCCTACAAGAAGCGTTGGGGCGCCGACAAGGTCACCCATTTCGTGTCCGAGGCCTGTTACTTCCAGACCTACATGTTCAAGCAGGCGGTCGAGAAGATCGGCAAGGGCGATATTACGCCGAATACGATCCGCGAAGCCGTCAAGGGAGTCGAGTTGATCGCACCGCAGGGCAAGGTCCGCCTCGATGGCGAGAACTTGCACACCTGGTTGTGGCCGAAGATCGCTCAGGCCAAGTCCAACGGCCAATTCGAAATCATCGTCCAAGCCAAGGATTGGCTGAGGCCCGATCCCTACGCCGCCTATCCGAACCAGGTCTGCACGGAAAAAGGCCTGGTCGAAAAGAAGGTCTGATTAGCCTTGCGCGTCCGGGCGGCGAGTCGGCCGCCCGGCGCTTCGGCCATTGCGGGAAATTGTAATGCAAATCGTCTTCGAACAGGTCCTGACCGGGCTCAGCATTGGATCGATCCTGCTGCTCGCGGCGCTGGGCCTCTCGATCATCTACGGCACGATCGGGGTGATCAATCTGGCTCACGGCGAGTTCATCATGCTCGGCGCCTACGCCGCCTGGGCGTTGAAGACGTACGTCGGGGTATCCTTGTTGCCGGGTCTGGTGCTGATTTTTCTCGGCGTCGGACTGTTCGGCTGGCTGGTCGAGCGCATCCTGCTGCGTCGGCTGTACCAGCAACCGCTCGATACCATTCTGGCGACCTGGGGTATCGGCGTGGTGTTGCAGCAGGTCATTCGGCTCACCGCCGGCGGCGATCTGCGCTATGTCGAGCTACCGCCATCGATGGCCGGCAGCGTGTCGATCCTTGGGGTCGAGACTTCCGCCTATCGCATCTTCATCTTCGTGGTCGCCGCGCTATTGTTCCTGATCAGCTGGTTCATCATCTACCGCACGACCTTCGGGCTAAAGCTGCGCGCGGTCGTGCAGGACCGCGGCGTGGCGTCCTCCTTCGGCATCAATGCCGATCGGGTCTATTCGGCGACCTTCGCCTATGGCACGGGCCTGGCCGGGCTTGCCGGCGCGATCATCTCGCCGCTGAAAAGCGTGTCGCCCGAAATGGGCACCGGCTACGTCGTCGATGCATTCATGGTCGTCGTGCTCGGCGGTGTGCAGAGCCTGTTCGGCACGGTGATCAGCGCCTTCTCGCTCGGCGAGGTTACAGGCGTGATCGCATTCCTTCAGAACGACACCATCGCCAAGGCGATTGTGCTGATCCTGATCATCAGCGTCATTCGGTTTCGGCCCCAAGGTCTGTTCGTCGCAAAGGTGCGCGCATGAGCACGCCTCGTCCGTCACGTTCGCGGCAGCGCGCAACGGGTTTCTGGCAGCCTGAACTGATCGGCATCGTCGTCCTGATCGCGGCGATGTATCTGATGCCCTATGTGCTCGTCGACGATTTCCTGATCAGCAAATACAGCCGCTATCTGGTATTTGGCTTGCTGGCGATGGCCCTGTCTCTGTCCTGGGGCTATGGCGGCATCCTGAACCTCGGCCAGGCACTACCATTCGGTCTCGGCTCCTACTGCATGGCCATGGCTCTCAAGCTCCGAACCATTCCGGTTCAGACCGGCGCCGGAGGCCTGCCGGACTTCATGGTCTGGAACAATGTCCAGCAACTGCCCTGGTTCTGGGCGCCATTCTATTCGATGACCTTCGCGATCATCGCCGGCATCGTGGTGCCGTCGGCGCTGATGGCGGCGCTCGGCTGGTTCATGTTCCGCGGGAGGGTCACCGGCGTATTCGTGGCGATCACGACGCTGGCCATGCTGGTCGTCGTCAACCTGCTGATCATCGACCAGCAGCAATATACCGGCGGCTTCAACGGCATCACCGATCTGGCGCAGTTGACCATCGGCGGCATCGTGTTCGACGCGTACAACCGCACCACATTCTATTTGATCGCCACCGTCTGCAGTGTCGCCCTCTTGTCCGGCTACGTGCTCTCTCGCACCAAATTCGGCCTGATCCTGCAGGCCATTCGCGACCAGGAAGGCCGTGTGCAGTATTTCGGCTATGACGTCGCCGCCTACAAGATCACGGTGATGGCGATCTCGGCGGCGGTGGCCGGTCTAGCCGGCATGCTCTACACGATCGTGATGGAATTTGCGTCGCCGACATTCCTCAATGTGCCTCTCAGCCTGTCGGTGGTGATCTGGTGTGCCGTCGGCGGCCGCGGCAGCCTGCCCGGAGCCTTTTTCGGCGCGGTGCTGGTCACCGGCGTGCAGGGCGCGCTGTCGGAATCTAAGACCTTTCTCGACACGTGGACCTTGGTCATGGGCGTCCTGTTCGTGCTGGTCGTTCTGTTCCTGCCGTCCGGCCTCGCCGGCCTGATCAGCCAATTGTTGGCGAAGATCTGGCCTGCCAGCGATCATCACCGCGACGAGACGATCGATATGAAATCGAACCGTCCGGAGGAGATCGCATGAGCACCCATCTGGTCGTGCGCGATCTGGCCGTCAGCTTCAACGGCTTCATGGCCGTCAGCGGGCTCGACCTGACCATCAGCAAGGGTGAACTGCGCTGCCTGATCGGGCCGAACGGCGCCGGCAAGACCACCTGTCTCGATCTGATCTGTGGCAAGGTCAAGCCGACCGCCGGCTCGATCCTCTTCAAAGGCAAACATCTTGAGACGCTTGAGGAGTATGCGATCGCACGCTCCGGCGTCGGCCGCAAATTTCAAGTACCGAGCGTGTTCCGGGAACTGACCGTGCGCCAGAATCTGGAAGTCGCCTACTGCCAAAGCCCGGGCGTGTGGGCCAATCTCACGCGCGCGCCCCAGAACGACGACACCGCCGGGCTGGAAGACCTTTGCGCATTCGTCGGTCTCATCGACCGAATGGAGGCGCCCGCCGCACATTTATCTCACGGCCAAACCCAGTGGCTGGAGATCGCGCTATTGATGGCGCAGAACGCCGAACTGATCCTGATGGACGAGCCGACCGCCGGCATGACCGTCCAGGAAACTCGCAAGACCGCGGAAATTTTCAACCGGCTGAAGGGTCGGCACACGCTGATCGTGGTTGAGCACGACATGGGCTTCGTCAAGGAAATCGGCGATTCGATTTCGGTCATGCATCAAGGCAAGTTGCTCGCGGAAGGCAGCGTCAGCGACGTCGAGGCCAACCCTCTGGTGCGAGAAGCCTATCTTGGTTCGGGGGGCTTCGCTCATGCTTGAGATCGACAATCTCAGCGCGTTCTACGGCAATAGCCGCGCCTTGCAGAATGTTACGCTGGAGGTCGCCGATGCCGGCTTCCTCAGCGTGCTCGGGCGCAACGGCGTCGGCAAGACCGCGTTGCTGCGCGCGATCGTCGGGCTGATGGACAGGACGGAAGGCAGCATCCGGCTCGACGGCGAGGAAATTGCGGCGACCCCGACCCATGACCGGGTCAGGCACGGCATTGGCTATGTGCCGCAGGGCAGGGGCATTCTGCCGCAATTCACCGTGCGCGAGAACCTGAAACTTGGCACTTTCGCCCGCCGCGACCCCGGCCACGCCGGCGTGCTCGAGGACAAGGTTTTCGACCTGTTCCCGGTGCTGAAGGAACTCCTCAATCGCCGTGGTGGCAATCTGTCGGGCGGCCAACAGCAGCAACTCGCCATCGCCCGCGCGATGCTGACCGATCCTAAAATTGTCCTGCTCGATGAGCCGACCGAGGGAATTCAGCCCAACATCGTCGAGCAGATCGAGGACGTGATCATGCGGCTTAACGACGAGCACGGCATCACGGTCATCCTCGTCGAACAGGATGTGAACTTCGCCCGGCGTGCCTCACGATCCTTCGTGATCATCGAAAAAGGCCACGTCGCGGCGTCCGGACCGATCGATACGCTAACCGACGACCTTGTCCATCGTCACATGGCCGTTTGATCGGCAACACTCGAACCAACCACAACAGGAGGCCATTTCCATGCTCCATGGTGACATTTCCAGCAGCAATGACACGGTCGGCGTCGCCGTCGTGAACTACAAGATGCCTCGTCTCCATACCAAGGCCGAGGTATTGGCCAATGCCAAAAAGATCGCCGACATGGTTGTCGGCATGAAGTCCGGCCTGCCGGGGATGGATCTCGTGATCTTCCCGGAATATTCGACCCACGGGATCATGTACGACTCCAAGGAGATGTACGAGACGGCCTCGGTCGTACCCGGCGAAGAGACGGAGATTTTCGCGGAAGCCTGTCGCAAGGCGAAGGTCTGGGGCGTTTTCTCGCTCACTGGCGAACGCCACGAGGAGCATCCGAAGAAGGCGCCCTACAACACGCTCATCCTGATGAACGACAAGGGCGAGGTGGTGCAGAAGTATCGCAAGATCATGCCGTGGGTGCCGATCGAAGGCTGGTATCCGGGCAACTGCACCTACGTTTCCGAAGGGCCCAAAGGCCTCAAGGTTTCGCTGATCATCTGCGACGACGGCAACTACCCCGAGATCTGGCGCGACTGCGCCATGAAAGGCGCGGAACTGATCGTTCGCTGTCAGGGCTACATGTACCCGGCCAAGGACCAGCAGGTCATCATGGCAAAGGCGATGGCCTGGGCGAACAATGTCTATGTGGCGGTCGCCAACGCCGCCGGCTTCGACGGCGTCTACTCCTATTTCGGCCACTCCGCGATCATCGGCTTTGACGGCCGTACGCTTGGTGAATGCGGCGAGGAAGATTACGGCATCCAGTACGCGCAGCTTTCGAAGATGCTGATCCGCGACGCTCGCAAGAACGGCCAGTCGGAAAACCATCTCTTCAAGCTGGTGCACCGCGGCTACACCGGCATGATCAATTCCGGCGAAGGCGACCGCGGCGTCGCGGCGTGTCCTTACGAGTTCTACAACAAATGGATCGCCGATCCCGAAGGCACCCGCGAAATGGTCGAGGGTTTCACCCGCAAGACCGTGGGAACGGATGAGGCTCCGATCGAGGGCATTCCCAACAAGGTGGCCGCCCATCGCTAGGCCGAACCCGGAACTCCACGCCGGCGCGTCGCCGCCGGCGTGGATATCTCGCAAGAAGCATAACCGCACGTTTGGCGTGAAAGGGGTGGGCAGCGATGCTGCGCATCGATCGTGTCTTGGGCAGTCGCCTGGAAGCCGCGTTCTCGGAGGAAATTCACCGCCTGGAACATAGCGGCGCGGTTGATGTGGTTAACATCCCGGTCGCCGATTTGGCGCGCCGCCGGCTGCTGGCAACGACGCGCGGGGGCGAAGAACTGGCCATCGCCCTGCCGCGTCACCAGAAGCTGTTCGACGGCGCCGTGCTCTTGATCGATAGCAAGCGCGCGATCGTGGTTCGCGCGGCCACCGAGCGCTGGATGCGCCTCGAGCCGCGCTCGATCGGGGACGCGGTCGAACTAGGGTACCAGGCCGGAAATCTTCACTGGCGCGTCCGTTTCGAGGGCGAGGCTCTGTTTGTCGCGCTTGAAGGCCAGCCAGAAGACTACATTGCCCGTCTCGGTGAAATGATTTCCGCGCGCCGCGTCAGTGTGAGCATTTTGGACGAAGAGCAGCGCGATTCCGCGGCGGATGGAGCGCTTGGCGCGATCTAGCGCCGCGCCAGCCGGAAGTAGAGTTCGGACAGCCGCGCCGGCAGATCCTCGACGCGCGGCACCAGCATGGTATTGCCGCGCCCGAAAATTCGAACCGCCGAATTCATCGCGTGCGAGCCCAGCACGACGCCGAATCCGTCGATGCCGCGCGCCCGCAATCCGACGGCGGCCCTTCGCGCGTCCTCGACGAGATCGAGCGGGTCGGCGACGTCGACGTCGGACGGCTCGCCGTCGGTCAGGACGATGACGAGTTTCCGGAAGCTGCGGGCGTGACTGATCAACTCGCCGGCGTGACGGAGCGCGGTACCGAGCCGTGTCGACAAGCCTGACGACAGCGCGGCCAGCCGCCCGACGCAGGCGCGGTCATAGGGTTCATCGAAGGCTTTGACGGTGGTCATCTCGACATCGTCGCGCCCGTTCGAGGCGAACGCCAGCATGCTGAAGGGATCGCCGAGCGCGCTCATGGCCTCCGCGAGAACCGCGACCGCCAGACGCTCGACTTCGAGAATGGAGACGCCGGAGGCGAGGCGATCGCGCGTCGATTCCGAAATGTCGAGCAGCAGCAGGACCGCCAGATCGCGGTGCTTCGAGGTGGTCGAGCGAAATACCCGGGGGTCGGGCTCCTGGCCGAGGCGCAGCGCTATCCCTGTGTCGATCACGGCATCGAGGTCGAGATCATGACCGTCGAGCTGGCGCTTCAGCCGGATCGTGCGTCCGACGCGGACGCCGCGCACCAGCCGCCGGATCCGGTTGCGCAGGACATCGGCGCGGTCGAGGGCTTCTTCCACAAGGCGCGGATTGCCGGGCCGGGCAGGAATCTCACGCACCGTCGTCCATTCCGGACGTTCAACGCCATGCGCGCGATCCCATTCGGGATATTTCGCGATCACCACACCGCGCTGATCCGCCGCGACCGGCCGCGCGCGGCCGGCGCTGCCTTTATCTTCATCTTCGCGCAGATCTGGACGCAGTTCCTGATCCGGCTTCTCCTGCTGCTCGAGGCGCACGGCATCGACGGCCAGATCGAGCGGTTCACCGGAGGAGGGCGCGTCCTCGCCAAAATCCCAGAGGCCGAGCCCGTCGTCGCGATAGACCGGCTCGACAACGTAAGTCTTGGCGTTGAACTGAATCCGCATCTGCCCGAGATCGTTGCCCAGCAACATGCCGACCTCGCGGCTGATCGCCGGATCCTGCAGACGTGGAAGTGCTGCGTCGAACATCGCGCGCCCCTTGGCGACAAAACTGTCGTCGTCCTCGTAGGTGGGATCGAACAGAGCCCGCGCCAGCCGGGCGAGCAGGGTCGGGGCCGTGGCGACGCCGGCCGGCATGGCGACATGGTAGGGCGACCAAAGCTTGCGCAATCCCGGCAGCTGGCGCATCGCCAGCAACTCGATGCGGGCGTCCTCGATCAAGGTGACGAGCGCGACCTGAAGCGGCTTCAGCTTGGCCACCGGGAACCTGGCGCCACCGAACACGAGATGGGCCTGGGCGTGCGCCGCCGCGGCCCGGTACAGCGCGTAGGCGGCCTCGCCCTGTACGCCGCGATATATCTCCGGCAGCCGGATCAGCGGCCCCGCGATTCCGGCACGGCGTTGCGGCGTCTGACCGGTGTCGCCTGCAAAACTGCGCAACAACGGTGGCCGGCCCCACAAGGAGGTCACGAAGGCTTTGGTCTGGCGCTCGGTTTCGGCGAAGCCAATGCCGGCGGTCGCGCGCTCCACCAGACGTCGCGCCAGTTCATCCTGCAGCGTGAAAAACTTCAGCCGCTTGCGTCCGTCGCCGGCCGCCAGTTTCAAGCCGGCTGCAACAAAACTCTCGAAGGTATTGATATCGCCCGCCGAAAGGATCTCGCCCATCCGCGCCGCCGCCGCCTCCACCGATTCCGGCGCCTGCGACGCGAGATCGTCCATGATGCGCCACCAGCGCGCCAGGCTCGCGCCGGTGCCCAGAAAGCGGCGTGCGATCGCGACGGCCACGAGCGTAGCGGCGGCCGCCCGCGCACCGGCGTTGCGGCAGATATTGGCCGCGGTGTGTGCGGCGACGATCAGCGAGGCGATGCCTTCTTCGGTCGGCTGGTTTCGGCTGCCCTCCCAGAAAGCGACCAGGCAGGAAGGACCGGCGTTGACATCGGCGAGCGCCAGCACGCCCGCCGCCCAGCCCTCGAGTTCGTCGGCATCGAAGCGCGCTGCAAGATCGTCCCAGGCGGTGCGGAACAGCGGCCGCAGCGCCTCGCGCTGCCTCATCAGCAAATGGACGCGGCGGACGGCGCCATCCGGCTTGGCCGAAATGACGCGCAACGACCCCGATGGGACGGCCGCGCTCACGGGATACAGGCCTCGATCGCCGCGCTGAGCGCTTCGCGGATGTCCTGATTGTCGGTGATCGGCAGCACGATGCTCGAGCGGACCGCGGCTTCAAGCGGCAGGCCGGCGCGCACCAGCCGTCCGGCATGGATCAGCATCCGGGTCGAGGCGCCTTCGTCGAGGCCGTGGCCCTGAAGATTGCGGGACCGTTCCGCGATGGCGACGAGGGTACCGGCCAGTTCGACGTCGGTCCCGGCCTCGCGCGCGACAATCGCGGCTTCGACGGCCGGCGAGGGATAGTCGAAATCGATCGCGAGGAAGCGCTGCTTGGTCGATTCCTTCAGATCCTTCACCGCGCTCTGATAGCCGGGGTTGTAGGAGATCGTCAGCTGGAAATCGGCGTGGGCCGCCACGATCTCGTTGTGCTTTTCCAGCGGCAGGATCCGCCGTGCATCCGTCAACGGATGGATCACGACGGTTGTATCTTGCCGCGCCTCGACGATTTCATCGAGATAGCAGATCGCGCCATACCTGACGGCCATCGTCAGCGGGCCGTCGTGCCAGACGGTGCCGCCCGGCTCCAGGAGATAGCGGCCGGCAAGGTCGGATGCCGTCATGTCTTCATGCGCGGCGACGGTGATCAGGGGCTTGGCCAGACGCCATGCCATGTGTTCCACAAATCGGGTTTTGCCGCACCCGGTCGGCCCCTTCAGCATGACGGGCAGACGCTCGGAAAAGGCGGCCTCAAACACCGCGATCTCGTCGCCGACGGGCTGATAATAGGGCTCGGACTGAATTCGGTAGGCATCGAGGTTCATGCGCATCTCCACGGGGCTTGTGCGTGGGGAGACCGCCTGTCGATGTGAAGACCTCCGCCCCTCCGCGAGTGGGGTTCGGCAAGCATCGCCATATGGCGCGCCACAGCCTCGGAGCGCGCAGTCAGGCGTTCCATGAAACGCCTCGGAAGTCATTAGACTGCTAATCCCGGCTTTGTACAAGCGACATGTGAATCGGGGGGACCGCAAAGCGCCGCATTAAACGGCGTCTTTTCGCGGGCGCGCGGGTGCTTGACTCGTCGATAGCCATCCTCTTCTCTTCGCGGATCGACCGGCCTGGCGCGGTTGCAAAAAAGAAAGAAAAGAAAATTGGGAGTCGAACGAAAGATATCGCCAACGCACGAGGCGCCTTATCGCGGCTTGCGCGTTCTCGATTTCGGGCAGGGTATCGCATCGCCCTACTGCGCCATGCTGCTCGGTGTTTACGGGGCCGAAGTCGTCAAGGTCGAACCGCCGGAAGGCGACTGGTCGCGTTATCTGGGAACGACCCACGGAAACCATACGGCGCTATCCGCCGTCTACAACCGCGGCAAGCGCAGCCTGTGCCTCGATCTGAAGCACCGTGATGGGATCGCGATCGCCAAGCGGCTGGCCCGGGATTGCGACGTGCTCATCGAGGGATTCCGGCCCGGCGTCGCCGCCCGGCTGGGACTTGGCTATGACGATCTCGCCCGTGACAATCCCGGGCTCATCTACCTCTCGGTGTCGGGCTTCGGGCAACAGGGTCCTTACGCGAAGCGCCCGGGCTCGGATTCGGTGGCGCAGGCGTTTTCCGGCCTGGTGTCGGTCAACGTCGGCAACGACAAGACGCCGCACCGGGTTGGCACGACCATCTCCGACGTTGCCACCGGGGTCTACGCATTCCAGGCCATCGCCACCGCGCTGTTCGCGCGCGCGACCGTGGGCGCCGGCCGCTGGATCGACGTCAGCCTGACGCAGTCGACGGCTGCCTTGCTGGGTCACAAGGTCGCCGAATATGTCCTGGAGGGCGGCGCTCCGCGCGCGCTCAACGTGCCGGCGGGCTCCTATCAAACCACAGATGGCTGGCTGATGGTCACGCTGGTGAACGAACCGCAATACAAGCGCCTCTGCGCGGCGATCGGGCGCGAGGATCTGGCCGGCGATCCGCGGTTTTCGGACTTTGCCAGGCGCGCGGATTCGGCGGATGCGCTGATCCCGCAGATGCGCGACGTGTTCCTGACCCAGTCGAGCGAAGCCTGGCTTGAGAGGCTGCATGCGGCGGACATCATCGCCGAGCGGATCCTCACTCCCGGCGACTGGCTGCACAATGCTCACGTCGAAGCGACCAAGGCCGCGGTCTGCCAGGATACGCCCGGCGTTGGTCCGGTCTACGCGCCGCGCACGCCGGGCATGATGGGGCTTTCGGAGGACCAGCTCTGCCCGGCGCCGGATATCGGCGCAGACAGCCGCGCGGTGCTCCTTGACGCGGGGTTCGAGCCCAATGCCATCGACGATTTGATAAAGACCGGCGCCGTGCGCACCCCGGTACGCTAGGCGCAACCGCTGACATCAAACGATCAATCGACAGCAACAAACACCTGGAAAGGGGGAGCCATGGCGGGGTTATATTTCGAGGAGTTCGAGGTGGGCCGGGAATTTCATCATGAATTCAGCCGGACCGTCACCGAGATGGACAATACGATGTTCAGCCTGCTGACGATGAACCCGCAGCCGCTGCATATCGACGCGCATTTCTCGGAAACCACCGAATTCGGCCAGCGGCTGTTCAACAGCCTCTACACCCTCGGGATCATGATCGGGATGAGCGTCTACGACACCACGCTTGGCACCACGATCGGCAATCTCGGCATGACCGACGTCAAGTTTCCGAAGCCGGTATTTCACGGTGATACGCTGAAGGCGCATACCAGGATCATCTCCAAGCGCATCAGCAAATCGCGCCCGACGCAAGGAATCGTCGAGTTCGAGCACACGGCGACCAACCAGCGCGGCGAGGTGGTCGCAAGCTGCCGGCGCACCGGGCTGATGCACTGCAAACCGCCAGCGAAGGTGTGAGGCGATGCGATCATTCCTGTTCGTTCCCGGCGACAGCGTTCGCAAATTCGAGAGCGCGAAGAAGACCGCCGCCGACGCCCTGATCCTCGATCTCGAGGATTCGATCGCGCCGGATCAGAAGGTGGTCGCGCGCGGCGTCACCCGCGAGATGCTCGATGCACGCAACCCGAACCAGAGGATGTACATTCGCGTCAACGCGCTCGATACCGGCCTGACGCTCGGCGACCTGGCCGCTGTCATGCCGGGCTGCCCCGACGGCATCGTGTTGCCGAAATGCGCCGGCGCTGCCGACGTCAATCACCTGGCCCTGTACCTCGATGCGTTCGAGGCTGC
>NZ_JADGRI010000165.1 GCF_017881085.1 Bradyrhizobium sp. | reverse complement strand
GGGATTTCGTCCTCGTTCAGGTTCTTCAGCGCCACCGCGTTGATCTTGACAGAGAGACCGGCCGCCCGCGCGGCCTCGATACCGGCCAGCACCTTGTCGAGATCGCCCCAGCGGGTAATCGCCCGGAATTTCGCCGGATCCAGCGTATCCATCGATACATTGATGCGGCGAACCCCGCAGTCGGCCAGTTCGCCGGCGAAACGCGCCAGTTGCGAGCCGTTGGTCGTCAGCGTCAGTTCGTTGAGGGCGCCGGTTCCAAGATGGCGCGAGAGCGAGCGGACCAGCGACATCACGTTGCGCCGCACCAGCGGTTCGCCGCCGGTCAGCCGCAGCTTTCGCACGCCCTTGGCGATGAAGGCCGAGCAAAGCCGGTCGAGTTCCTCGAGCGTGAGCAGGTCGGCCTTTGGCAGGAACGTCATGTCTTCCGACATGCAATAGAAGCAGCGCAGATCGCAGCGGTCGGTGACCGACACCCGCAAATAGCTGATGGTCCGGCCGAACGGGTCGGTCATCGGAGAAGACAGCGATGGACTTGGCACGGGGCCGTTCATTCAATGCGCCTTGCAAGATGCTGGTTACTGCGGCCCCAATGAGGGCATGGCGCAGCGTTAGTCACAATCTATGCACGATGCAATCCGCCTACAATCCGCAACTCGATTGGTGCGGTGCAAGCAATCAGCGGCTGGGCGCGCTGCCTGGCGCCGGATCGGGGAACGGCGATCCCGCGGGGGCTGCGGCCGTGCCTTTCGGCTTCTTGGGCTTCAGGACCTTCTTCCGGGCGGCCTTGGGTGGCGGCCCGGCCGGCTGAAGCTGCGCGACCACCGGATTGGGATCCAATGTCGTCGAAGCAGGATCGGTCGAATCGCCGCGAATGACCTGCACGGGGATGGTCATCGGCTGGAACTTGTTCAGGGTGAAGCTCACCGTGAAGCCGGAGTCGGGGGCTGGCAGCGCGACGGAGCAGGGGGTCTTGCAACCCGGCCCGACGGAGGTGAGGGCATCGGCGCCGGGAGGTATCGAGTCGAGCTGAACCTGCACGGTGGGTGGGGCCGGCCTGAAGGCGTCCAGGGAAAAGGAGGAACAGCCAGCCAGGCTCGTCCCTGCTACGGCAATCGCGATGACACGACGCATGACCCATCCGTCATTCTAGTGCGGCAAACCGCCACAATCCCCAGTTTCGACCATAAGAGCGTCGGCATGGCAGCGCAACGGTACGGGCTCTTATAGTTAATTGATGGTTAACGCGGGGCGTCTCGCAGCGCCGTAACCGTCCAGCAAGTTGGGCCGTCGCCTGAGTTACGGTGGTTTGTTACCTGGTCTTGCCAACCTCACGGAGATATTAGGATAGTCGGGACGGATCCATCGCCAGGCGCGCCGGGTCATTAACATCTACTGATCGGCTACCGCGTGGAAACTTCAGCCTCGATCGAGATCGCCAAGCACACGCTGCTTTCCTGCGGGCTGATCCTTGCCATCGGCACCCTTACCGGCCTGCTGGCGCAAAAGATGCGGATTCCCGATGTGGCGGTGTTTCTGGTCGTCGGGATGGGGATTGGCCCGGAAGCGCTGGGCCTGATCGACATCAAGGCGGATTCGGCGCTGAACCAGATCATCCTGCTGTTCGGCGCCAGTTACATTCTTTTCGATGGCGGCGCCTCGCTGCGATTCAACGTCCTGAAGCAGGTCTGGATCACCATTGTCGTAATTGCGACGGTCGGTGTGGTCATCACGGCCGCCATCACCGGGCTGGCCGCCCATTTCATCCTCGGCGTGCCCATGATCGTGGCCTTGCTGCTGGGTGCGACCCTGGCCTCGACCGATCCGGCGACCCTGGTGCCGATTTTCCGCCAGGTTCGGATTCGCGACCGCATCGCGCAAACCGTGATGAGCGAGTCCGCCTTCAACGATGCCATGGGCGCGATCGTCACTTTCGGCGTGCTGGCGGTGGCAATGGGGACCGGTGAGTTTTCGCTGGCGTCCGCATTGGTCGATCTGCTCAAGCAATCCGCCATCGGCATTGTCGCCGGCATCGCGCTTGGCTACCTGGCAGCGCTGTTGATCGCGCATGAACGGCTTGCGTTCCTCGCGGAGTATGCACCGGTCGTGACACTGGTGGCCGTGATCGGCGCCTATTTCGCCGCCGACGGCTTGCAGGCCAGCGGCTTCATGGCGGTTTTCGTGTTCGGTATCGTGCTCGGGAACAAGGAATCGTTCGGTTTCGCGATGGACGCCGGCGAGGCGCGAAAGCTCGACGAATATGTCTCGACCACCGCGTTCATCATGCGGTTGTTCATCTTCATGCTGGTCGGTGCGCAGGTCGATTTCGGCCTGATGGGCCGATATCTATGGGGTGGCGTGGCCGTCGTTACGGTTTTGATGCTGGTTGCCCGGCCGGTGACTGTTTTCGCGTGCGCGCTGTCCGATCGGCGCGCGCGGTGGAGCATCAGCGAGATGCTCTTCATGTGCTGGACGCGCGAGACTGGCGTGATCCCCGGCGCACTGGCCGGCCTGCTGCTGGGCATGAAAGCGCCTGGCGCCCAGATGATCGCGTCAGTCACCTTCATCGCCATTCTGATGACGATTCTGATCCAGGCGCCGACCACCGAGTGGCTCGGCCGCAGGCTGGGAGTCATGCAGGCAGATTGAGGTCAGCAGTTAGCATCGCAATCGACGTATTTAAAAATAAATCAATAGAATCATATGATTATTTGATATTTCCTTGAAGCGTCAGGCTCTGCACGGCAGCCGACAGTTCCCGCATGTGGCTGATCAGCCGGTCGGGTTTAAGGTCGGCGATCGGAACGTCGGTATAGCCGAACTCGACCCCAATGACCGGAATACCGGCGCGGCGGGCTACGCCGATATCCGGGCCGGCATCGCCGACCATGATGGTGGACGGAAGGTGGCCGCCGGCGCGCGCGACCGTCTGCTGCAGGATGGCCGGGTCGGGCTTGGAAACCCCGAACGTATCCGCGCCGCAGATCGCGGAAAATCGCGAGCTTAATCCGAGCTGTTCCAGCAGGAGCTTCGACAACCACTCGAGCTTGTTGGTGCAGACCGCGAAGCGATAGCCCTGCGACTGGAGATCGTCGAGCGCGCCTTCCAGGCCTTCGAACGGACGGGAAAATTCGGCGATATGGGCAGCGTAATAATCGATGAAGTCGCCGGTCAGCCGGGTGACGTCTTCGACACTGGCGAAGCGGCCCTCCAGTTCCAGGCCCCGTTCGATCAGCCTGCGGGCGCCGGCGCCGATCATGTTGCGCGCGGAATGGAGCGGGACCGGGGGCAGGCCCTCGCGGTCGAGAACGAAGTTGAGCGCGTTGATCAGGTCGGGCGCCGTATCCACGAGGGTGCCGTCAAGATCGAATACAACGGTGCGGGCGGAGGTCATCGAAAATCGCTATCGGTCTGCGTTCAATCATGCAAGTAGGGATGACCAGCATTTATCATAACCGGCAGGGACTTGCCGAGATGCCGTGAAGATGCGCGAAAGGTTAGACGAGCGGTTCGCGGCCGTCCAGGCGGCGACGGGCAGGGTGACCCGTTAACCCAAAGTCGCCGTATCCGGCCGCTGATAGCGCTATTCCTGACCGTAAAACGACGCTAGATAGGCGGCGCCTTACACGTCGCCTGTCGTCCGATCGGCGGCGGCACCGCAAGCAGTTCTTGGGGCATCCTTTGCAAGTGAATATGGACGGATTGAAGCGGCAGGCGGCGGCGCGGGCGCTCGAGCATGTGCGCGACGGCATGAAGCTCGGGCTTGGCACCGGTTCGACCGCGAAGCATTTCGTCGAGCTGCTTGGCGAGCGGGTCCGCGCCGGACTCCGTGTCATTGGCGTGCCGACGTCGGAAGCGACCCGCGCCGACGCGGAGCGGTGCGGCATCGCGCTGACCACGCTGGATGACGTCGATCGGCTAGACCTGACAGTCGACGGCGCCGACGAAATCGACCCCTCGCTCAATCTCATCAAGGGCGGCGGTGGCGCCTTGCTGCGGGAAAAGATCGTTGCCGCGGCTTCGGATCGCATGATCGTGATCGCCGACGAGTCCAAATGGGTCGAAGTGCTCGGCCGCTTTCCGCTACCGGTGGAGGTCATTCCGTTCGGCGTGGCGGCGACGCAACGGGCGATCGGCAGGGCATTTGCGGAAAGCGGCAATTCCGGGCAAATGATGGTCCGAAAGGGCAAGGACGGCCACGTTTTTGTCACCGATGGCGGCCACTGGATCGTCGATGCTCATTTGGGGCGAATAACCGATGCCCCACGCCTGGCAGGTCTGTTGACCGCCATACCGGGCGTCGTCGAGCACGGGCTGTTCATCGGTCTCGCCAGCACCGCGATGCTGGCTGGCCCTCAGGGAATTCGCGTTGTTGATCGGCCATGAGGCCGCAATTTGGGAGAATTGGAATGAAGAGCCTATCGGGAATTATGTCGGCCGCGTGCTTGGCGCTGGGACTGGCTCTGACTGCCTTGCCGGCCGCGGCCCAGCAGCCCAAGCCGGCTTCGCCGGCGGCGATCGCGGCGGCCAAGGAGATCCTGGCGATGAAGAACGTGAGCGCGATGTACGCCCTTGCCGTTCCCAACATCGTCGAGCAGACCAAGAACCAGTTGATGCAGACCAATCTCAACTATCAGAAGGACCTCAACGAGGTCGCCGTGATCGTCGCCCAGAAGCTCGCCGGCAAGGAGAAGGAAATCGGCGACGGCATGGCCAACATCTACGCCACCGAATTCACCGAGCAGGAATTGAAGGATCTCGTCACCTTCTACAAATCGCCGCTCGGTCAGAAGCTCCTGACGACCGAACCGAAGGCCATCCAGCAGAGCATGGGCTACATGAATCAATGGGCCCAGACTTTTGCCGAGACGGTCAACGGCGAATTCCGCGCCGAGATGCGCAAGCGCGGCAAGCAGATCTGATCCGCTAATCGCTTCGGCAGAGACCGGGATGGCTGAGTTCGACGTCGATCTGTTCGTCATCGGGGGAGGTTCGGGCGGGGTTCGCGCCGCCCGGATCGCCGCCGGCCATGGCGCGCGGGTGATGATCGCCGAAGAATACCGGATGGGCGGCACCTGCGTGATCCGCGGCTGCGTGCCGAAAAAACTCATGGTCTATGCCTCGCATATCCAGCACGAAATCGAGGACGCGGCGGGCTTCGGCTGGACCATTCCCCAGGCGACCTTCGACTGGCCGACCCTGATCGCCAACAAGGACAGGGAAATCGCGCGGCTGGAAGCCGCCTATACCGCCAATGTGGAAAAATCCGGCGCCCGCATCGCCAAGACCCGCGTGGTGTTCGAGGATCCGCATACGCTGCGGCTCGCTACCGGCGAGGCGGTGACGGCAGGATATGTGCTGATCGCGACCGGCGGCGCGCCAAATCACGGGCAGGCGATACCCGGCATCGAGCACGTGATCTCCTCGAACGAGGTGTTTCATCTGGAAACGCTGCCGAAGCGCATCGTGATCCAGGGCGGCGGCTATATCGCGCTGGAATTTGCCTGCATCTTTGCCGGTTTCGGCACCGACGTGACGCTGATCTATCGCGGCGAGAACATCCTGCGCGGCTTCGACGAGGACGTCCGCAGCCATGTGCGCGCCGAGATGGAGAAGGAAGGCATCACCATTCTCACCGGCTGCACGGTCAACAAGGTCGACAGGCACGGCAAGGAATTCACCTCGCATCTGTCCAACGGCTCGAGCGTCGCCTCCGACCAGGTGATGTTCGCGATCGGACGGCACCCCAATGTCGCCAATCTCGGTCTGGAGAAGGCCGGCGTCGCCATCAATCCCGAAAATGGCGGGATCGCGGTCGATCATTTCTCGAAGACCTCGGTGGACAATATCTACGCGATCGGCGACGTCACCCACCGCATCAACCTGACGCCGGTCGCGATCCGCGAGGGCCACGCCTTCGCCGATACGGTGTTCGGCAAGCAGCAGGTTCGGGTCGATCACGCCAACATCCCGACCGCTGTCTTCAGCCAGCCGGAAGTCGGCACGGTGGGACTGACGGAAACCCAGGCGCGCGTGGAGTTCAGCCACGTCGATATCTACAAGGCCAGTTTCAGGCCGATGAAGGCGACGATGTCGGGCCGCGACACGCGGGTGCTGATGAAGCTCGTGGTCGACGCCACCACCGACCGCGTGGTCGGCTGCCATATCGTCGGTGACGGTGCCGCCGAAATGGTGCAACTGCTCGGCATCGCCGTCAAGATGAAGGCGACCAAGGCCGATTTCGACGCCACCATGGCCCTCCATCCGACCGCGGCCGAAGAGCTCGTGACCATGCGCACGCCGACCGCGCGCCATGTGCGTCAGGCGGCGGAGTAGCGTCGTCGAGCGAACGCCGCGAGGCGGATTGTTAGAGGTTGCCTTCCCGCAGCATTTCTCGCAGCCGGAATTTCTGGATTTTTCCGGACGGCGTCGCCGGCATGGCGTCGCGCACCACAAGCCGCTCGGGAATGTATTGCAAGGCGAGCTTCTGCAGCTTCAGAAACTCCGTCATGGCCGCAAAATCGATGGTCTGACCCGTTTTCGGAACGATGACGGCACAGGCACGCTCGCCCAGCCGTCCGTCGGGGTAGGCGACAATGGCGACCTGGGCAACGGCAGGGTGCTTGTACAAGAGCGCCTCGATCTCGACGACCGGTATGTTCTCTCCGCCTCGGATGATGACGTCCTTGCTGCGACCGCTGATGCGGATATAGCCGCTTGCGTCGATGCGCGCGAGATCGCCGGTGTCGAACCAGCCGTCGGCATCCGTGCCGTTCCATTGCGGGCGCTTCAGATAGCCGCCGAAGTTCGAGCAGGAGCGAACCACGAGCCTGCCGATCTCTCCATGCGGCACGCTCTTGCCTTCGGCGTCGACGACCCTGACCTCGGCGCCGGGCAGGGCGCAGCCGTCGGTCGTGAAGGCGAGGTTGTCATCGTCGTCGAGCTTGATCAGGGTGACCGCGCCGTTTTCCGTCATGCCCCAGGCCGAGACGATCTTGGCGCCGAGCGTGGCGCGGGCCTGCTCGACCAACGGTCCCGGAATCGGCGCGCCGGCGCACAGGAAGGTCTTCAGGCTCGGCACGCCCTTGCCGGTCTCCGACACCACGCGCGTGAGGTCGGTCAGGAAGGGGGTGGACGCCATCGTGAAGGTGACGCCTTCTCGGCGGATGATTTCGGTCGCCTTCGCCGGATCCCAGACATCCTGCAGGATCACGCTCGCCCGCAGCATGATCGGCATCATCAGGCCGTACATGAAGCCGGTCTGGTGGGCCAGAGGCGACGCCATCAGAACGATGTCGTCCTTGCCGAGCTTCAGGCGTTGCGAATAGGGAATGATGTTCGCCATCAGCGTATTGGCCGAATGCATCACGCCCTTCGGCTCGCCAGTGGTGCCGGAGGTATAGATCAGCTGGGTGATGTCGTCGGGGCCGGGCCGGTTCGCCGCCAGGATATTGGGCGCATCGGTCTCCTTCTCCCATTCCGGCTTGGTCAGCAGCGTATCGAAATCGTCGGCGCCGCCGCCGTCGACGACGACGACGCGTTTCAGCGACGGGAGCTGCGGCTGAAGGCTTCGCGCCATCGCTTCATGATCGAAATTACGGAATAGTTTGGGAACGACCAGGATCTTGGCCTCGCTATGCCCGAGCATGAAGCCGAGCTCGCGCTCGCGAAAGATCGGCATCAGCGGATTGAGGACTGCGCCCAGGCGCGAACAGGCGAGGTACAACAGGCTGAACTGCCACCAGTTCGGCAATTGCATGGCGACGACGTCGTTGCGCCCGACGCCGAGGCGGGACAGCCCGACCGCGATCCGGTCGGCCAGCGTCGCAATCTCGCGGTAGGTAAACCGGCGGACCTCGCCGGAGTCGAGGCGAACCGACGTCAAAGCGAGCTTGTCCGGACAAGCGGCAACGCAGGCGTCGAGATCGTCATTGATCGTGCGATCGTGCCAATATCCGCCCGCGATGCTCGCGGCGCGGCGCGGCGGCAGAAGAACGGCATCGAATTCCATGGTTCGTCTCCGGTTGAGGCTCGTTGCGTCTTTCAGGCAGGGACCGCGGCACGGCCGGCGCGGGCACGGGCGATGATGGTCTTCATGATCTGGGCCGTGCCGTCGCCGATCTGGAAGCCGAGCACGTCGCGCAGCCGTTGCTCCATCGGCCCGCGGTCGTAGCCGCCGTGGCCGAACATCAGCAGGCATTGATGCACGGCATCGTAGGCGAGCTTGGGCGCCCACCACTTGCACATGGCCGCCTCCGCGCTATGCGGCGCGCCATTGTCCTTCAGCCACAGCGCCTGCAGGCAAAGCAGACGTGCCGCCCTGACCTGGGTTTCGAGCTCTGCAAGCGGATGAGACACCCCTTGAAAGGCCGATAATGGTTGCCCGAACGCCTGCCGCTCCGCGACATGGGCCCAGGTCTCCTCCAGGGCGACGCCCGCCACGGCGAGAACCTGCAGCCCGATCAAGGCGCGCGAGAAATCGAACCCCTGCATCACCTGCACGAAGCCCTTGTTCTCCTCGCCGAGGCGATGCGACACCGGCACGCGAACGTTTTCGAAGAAAATCGAGCCACGTCCGATCGCACGCTGGCCGTGGCAATCGAAGCGGCTCCGCGTGATGCCCGGCAGGTCCATCGGAACGAGCAGGGCGGTGACACCATGAGCGCCGGATTCCGGCGTTCCGGTGCGGCCGAATACCACCGCGGCATCGGCCTGGTCGGCGGCAGAAATCGAGGTCTTTTCGCCGTTGACGACGTATTCGTCGCCGATCCGTTCGATCTGCAGCCGCAGATTGGCGGCGTCGGAACCGCCGCGCGGTTCGGTCAGCGCGATCGCCAGCAGCGCCTCGCCGCGCGTCAGCCGGGAGAGCCATGGGCGCACCACATCCGGGCGGCCGTGATGGCACAGGATCTGGCCATTCAGCGAGGCCAAGAGATTGATGTAGGAAATACTGAGGTCGGCACGGGCGACCTCTTCATGGATGACGCCGGCTGCGAGCGAGCCCATGCCGAGACCGCCGAATTCCTCCGGCAGCTCGGGCGCGATGAATCCCATGTCGCCCATCGCCTTCATCAAGGCGCGATCGAGCACGCGCGTCCGGTCACGCTCCTGGTATCCCGGAGCGATGCGCGCAGCCGCAAAGCGCCTAACCTGGTCGCCGAGCGCGACGAGATCCTCGTTCAGATACGGGTTCACCTGCCTGCCTCCCTCTGACTTGGGACCGCCGAGCCGCCTGACGGCGATCTTGATTGCGGTTCGTTGCCTCTTGCTACTTGGTGAACTTGCGGAAGTCCGGTTTACGCTTCTCCTGCAGCGCCTTGACGCCTTCGCGGGATTCCTCGGTGTCGTAGTAAAGCTTGAGCGCATACATCCCCATGCCGGCGATGCCGGCCTGATGCGCGGTGTCCATGTTGAAACTGCGTTTGGCGATCGCGATCGCCGTCGGGCTGCGCTCGCACAGTTCCTCGCCCCATTTCTGGACCTCGGCGTCGAGCTGGTCGTGCGGCACGCAGGTATTGGCGAGGCCCATCGCGACCGCCTCCTGGCCGCTGTAGCGGCGGCACATGTACCACATCTCGCGGGCCTTCTTTTCGCCGACCACCCGCGCCAGAAACGCCGTGCCGTAACCGGGATCGACCGAGCCCATCTTGGGGCCGACTTGGCCGAAAATGGCCTTCTCCGAGCAGATCGTCAGGTCGCATATCGTGCACAGCACGTTGCCGCCGCCGATCGCATAACCCTGCACGCGCGCGATCACCGGCTTCGGCACGTCGCGTATCGCCGCATGCAATTCTTCCATCGGCAGGCCGATCGTGCCCCTTCCGTCGTAATTGCCCTCATGCGTCGACTGGTCGCCGCCGGTGCAGAACGCGCGATCGCCCGCGCCGGCGAGCACGATGGCGCCGATGTCCTTGTCGTAGCCGGCCTTGTAAAGGGCCTTGATCAGTTCGTCGCAGGTCTTGCCGCGAAACGAATTCATCTTCTCCGGGCGGTTGATGATGATCCAGGCTACGCCGTTGCGGATCTCGTAGATGAGGTCTTCGAATTCCATAGGTTTTCTCCCAAGGATTAAGGGGGGCGGGCGAGGGGCCCGATCAGCCGTTCATCGTCAATCCGCCGGACACGCTCAGCACCTGGCCGGTCACATAGCTCGCGTCGTCGCTTGCAAAGAACAGGATGGCGCCCGGCAGATCGTCGGGCTGGCCGATGCGGCCGAGCGGGATCGAGCGGCGGAAGGCTTCCTCCAGCTTTTCCGGATTGCCGGCGCCCTCCTTGTAGTCGGCAAACAGCGCGGTATCGGTCGGGCCGGGGCACACCACGTTGACGTTGATGCCATGACGGGCGTGCTCGCGCGCGATCGTCTTGGAGAACGCGACAATTCCGCCCTTGCACGCGGCATACACCGCTTCGCCGGACGAACCGACGCGCGCGGCGTCCGACGAGATGTTGACGATACGCCCGGATTTGCGCGCGACCATGCCGGGCAGCACCGCGTGATGCATGTGCAGGGCGCCGATCAGGTTGATGGCGACGAGCTTTTCCCATTGTGCCGGTTCGGTCTTGATGAACGGGCGGAAGATGTCCCAGCCCGCGTTGTTCACGAGCACATCGATCGGCCCGAGTTTGGATTCCGCCGCAGCCACAGCGGCATCGACGCTCGCGCGGTCGGTGATGTCGCAGCGGATCGCCGCGGCGGTACCGCCGCCGGTGCGGATGGCGGCGGCGACCTCCTCGGCCGCCTCGAGATTGAGGTCGAAAACGGCGACGCGCGCGCCTTCGCTGGAAAACCTCCGGCAGGTCGCGCCGCCGATGCCGCCGCCGCCGCCGGTGACGACGACGGTCTTGTTGTCGAAACGCTTCATGACGCCTCCCGTGTCGATGCCGGGCTCGGCCCGGCTTGCTGCGCTGCCGGCTTTAGGCCAAATGGGTTGCCGGCTCCGTCTATTTATAGCAACATGTTGTCATAATATCCTTTCCGGTGCAAGATGGTTTGCCATGAAAAATTCAGACAAGAAGCCGAAGGTGCGGAGATCCAAGGACGAAGCCAGGATGGAGTTGGCCAACCGGTTGTTCTTCCGGCTCTATCAATGCGCCAATATGTTGCATAAGACCGGAAGCCGCGCGGTCGAGGCGGAGGGGCTGACGACGCAGCAATGGGCGGTACTCGGCGCGCTGTCCCGCGACGAGGCGCATGCCGGCATGGGAATCGGCGAGCTCGCCAAATATTTGATGGTGAGCCGTCAGAATCTGGCGGGGCTGGTCAGTCGCATGGAGCGGGACGGGCACATATCAGTCGCCTCCGACACCCGCGACCGGCGCTCCCGGATCGTGACCATGACCTTGTCCGGCCGGCACGTCTGGCAGGTGCTGGCCCAGCCCAAGATCCGCGCCTACTACGAAGAAATCCTCACCGATTTCTCGATCAACGACACCGCGCACGCGTTGCATTACCTGCTCAAGATACTCGAGAACATGAAGCGGCTGGACAGCGAACAGCTCAACGGCCAGGACGAGGATCAGGCGGATTGACGTCCGCCTTGCGCCGCCTCGCT
>NZ_JADGRI010000164.1 GCF_017881085.1 Bradyrhizobium sp. | reverse complement strand
GAAATGATGCAGCAAGGCACGTTTCCGTGACGGGCCGATGCCGGGGATTTCCTGCAGGCCCGCCTCGCGGATGTCCTTTTTGCGCAGCTTGCGGTGCGAGCCGATCACGAAGCGATGCGCTTCGTCGCGCAGCCTTTGGATGAAATACAGCACGGGGTCGCGCGGCTCCAGCTTGATCGCCTCCTTGCCCGGCATGAACAGGGTTTCGCGGCCGGCGTCGCGGTCCGGCCCCTTGGCCACCGCCAGCAGCGTAACCTCCGTCAATCCGAGCCCCTCGAAGATTTCACGGACGGCGTTGAGCTGGCCGCGGCCGCCGTCGATGACGACGAGGTCGGGCCATTGCGGGAACGAATCATCGTCCTTGGGCTTGGCGGCATCGCCGTCCGCCGGAGGCGTCAACAGCCGCTTGAAGCGCCGCTGCAGCACCTCGCGCATCATCGCATAGTCGTCGCCCGGCGTCAGGCCTTCGGACTTGATGTTGAACTTGCGGTACTGATTCTTGATGAAGCCGTCCGGCCCCGCCACGATCATGGCGCCGACCGCGTTGGTGCCCTGGATGTGGCTGTTGTCGTAGACCTCGATCCGCTTCGGCGGATGCGGCAGCCCGAGCGTGGTGACGAGCCCGGCCAGCAGCCTTCCTTGCGTTGCGGTATCGGCGAGCTTGCGCCCGAGCGCCTCGCGCGCGTTGGTCAGCGCGTGGGTGATCAATTCCTTCTTTTCGCCGCGCCGGGGCGTCGAGACTTCCACCTTGAAGCCGGCCTTGATGGAGAGCGCGTCGGCCAGCAGCTCGCTTTCCTCGATGACGTGCGACAGCAAAATGAGTTTTGGGGGCGGCTTGTCGTCATAGAACTGCGCCAGGAACGAGGCCAACACCTCTTCCGGGGTGAAGGATTTCTCCGCGCGCGGAAAATAGGCGCGATTGCCCCAGTTCTGTCCGGTGCGGAAGAAGAACACCTCGACGCAGGAATAGCCGCCTTCCTGATGGATGGCGAACACGTCGGCTTCCTCCACGGTGCGCGGATTGATGCCCTGCTGCGACTGGATCGCCGACAGCGCGGCGAGTCGGTCGCGGTAGAGTGCGGCGGTTTCGAACTCGAGTTCGCCGGAGGCCTTTTCCATCTCGGCCGCCAGCTCCCGCTTGACGAGCCGGCTGCGGCCGGAGAGAAATTCCTTGGCCTCGCGAACGAGCTCGGTATAGCCGGGAAAATCGATCTCGCCGGTGCACGGCCCCGAGCAGCGGCGGATCTGGTAGAGCAGGCAGGGCCGGGTGCGGCTTTCGAAAAACGCGTCGGTGCAGGAACGCACCAAAAAGGCGCGCTGCAGCGCCGTGATGGTGCGGTTGACGGCGCCCGCGGACGCGAACGGTCCGAAATACTGCCCGGGCCGGGTCTGCGCGCCGCGGTGCTTGAGGATCTGCGGCGCCCAATGGTCGCCAGTGATCAGAATATAGGGAAATGACTTGTCGTCGCGCAGTTGCACGTTGAAGCGCGGCCGCAACTGCTTGATCAGATTGGCTTCCAGCAGCAGCGCCTCGGTTTCGGTCGAGGTCGATACGATCTCGACCGAGACGGTGGCCGCGATCATGCGCAGGATGCGGGCAGGCTGCGGCGCGTTGACGCGCGCATAGGAGGACAGCCGCTTGCGGACGTTTTTCGCCTTGCCGACATACAGCACGTCGCTGGCCGCGTTCAGCATGCGGTAGACGCCCGGCGAGGTCGGGGCGAGCCTTACTGCGTGTTCGATCGCGGCGTGGCCGACCGCGAGCGGGCCTTCCGCCACGCTCCCGTCGGTCTCCTCCGCAAAGGCCTCTTCGGAAACCTCCGGCAGCAGCACCTCGTCGTCCTCGTCGGCGGTGGCCGTCGCGGGGTCGAGATCCGCCGCGGAGGCATCCTGCGGCGGCAGGTCCCCGTCCCGGGCGGCCGGTTCGGAACCGGGCCGCGCCTTCCGCGGGGCCGGTGCTTTCGGGTCGTCGCTAGAATCGTGATCCATGGCCTGAATTTAAGCGTCGCCGCCGGGCATCGCCAGCCGCCGCGGGCCGGTGTCCCGCGGGATCGCGTAACACTTTCTTAAGAATGCTGAGCGGGCGGTAACCGCCCTTAACAACCCTTTAACTTAAAAGTCTCGATAAATCTTATCGATAGAAAGTGGAGTTCCGTAACCATGTGGGCTCGCTCGCACCATGCGTCAGGCGAGCGAACCAGCGGTCACGGCCGTAGCGTTGGAGAGTAACATGAGCAGGATCGTTTTGCGCGCGGTGGCGTCGATCGCCGCGGTTTGGACGGTGTCGGCGCAGGCCGCCGACTTGCCTTACGGATCGCGCGCTCCCTACACCGTCAATCAGCCGCTCAATGCCTATAGCTGGGCCGGCCCCTATCTCGGCGGCAATCTCGGCTACAGCTGGGGCACGGTCGACAACAATCCGACCAAGCCGTCGGGTGTCGAGGGCGGCGTCCAGGCCGGCTACAACTGGCAGACCGGTCCGTGGGTGTTCGGCGTCGAGGGCGACATCCAGGCGACCGGCGCCGACGATACATTCGCGCCCTGGAAGTTTTCCAATCCCTGGTTCGGCACCGTGCGCGGCCGTGGCGGCTATGCCTTCAGCAACATCCTGTTCTACGGCACCGCGGGTCTGGCGTTCGGCGAATTGCGCGGCGAGACCTTCGGCCTGTCGGAAACCCACACCAATTTCGGCTGGACCGCGGGCGTCGGCGCCGAATTCGGCTTTGCCCAGAACTGGAGCGCCAAGATCGAATATCTCTATGTCGATCTTTCCAACAGCAACTTCACCATCACCGGCGCGTCGAACGGTTACCGGTTCGGAACGGTGCGCGCCGGCGTGAACTATCACTTCTGATAGAACCAAGAAACGTTCCTGTCGCGACTCCCGGCCGCCGCTCGCGGCCGGGATTTTTTTGTGCCCGCGCGCGACCCGTTCGATCCAGCCGCCTCTCGGGTGGGGCTTTCAGGACGAAATCACCAGGTTGACCGCCTTGGGGCCCTTGCCCTTCTTGTCCGGCTCGACCTCGAAAGCGATACGCTGTCCTTCGGTCAGATCCTTCAATCCCGCCCGCTCCACGGCGGTGATGTGGACGAACACATCGCGGCCGCCATCATCGGGTTTGATGAAGCCGTAGCCACGTTCTCCGTTGAAGAACTTGACCGTACCAGTCATGGCCATCGGGAAACTCCTCCCCGCACTGCTTTCGCCGCTGCGCGCCCGCGCATCGGCCCGACCGGACATTCGCTGTCGGAAGGCTTGGCCACCCGTCCGGATTAGGCTCTCAACGCCGATCCGTCTTCAAAATGTTTTCGAGGCCTTGTCACTCCGCCGCTCCCATTCGCGGAAAGCGGGACGTAAAGCCGATCCCAATGAGACGGAGCATAATACGGTTCCCGGCAAATTGCCTACGGTGCAAATCGGACTTTTCCCTGTATCCGGAAACGCGGGCCGGCCGGGTAGCAGCGGACCGGCTTTAGGGTTTCGGCGTCTCGAGCCTGAATCGGCCGGCGCCGCCCTGCCCGAGCGGTTTTTCCAGTTCGGGCAGGATCGCCTTCAACTCGCCGAGCAGCGTCCACGGCGGATTGACGATCAACAGACCCGCGGAGGCGAGTGCCGAGTCGGCGCTCTGCGGCGCGACGCTGAACTCCAGGCGCAGGGCCTTTCCGGGGGGCTTGCTCGCGCCCACCGCCTCGGCGACATGGCGGGCGAGGGTGTCGGTGGCGCGGCGGCTCTTCACCGGATACCACAGCAAATAGCTGCCGGTCGGCCATTTCGCGTAGGCCTCCGCGAAGCCTTCGGCCAGCCGCTCGAATTCGTCCTTCTGCTCGTAGGGCGGGTCGATCAGCACCAGGCCGCGGCGCTCCTTCGGCGGCACGAAGGCCGGCAATGCCGTCCAGCCGTCGAGATCGACCACGCGGGCCTGGGTGTCGCGGCGCAGCGCGTCGATCAGGCGCTTGCGCGCCTTGGGCTCGACTTCGCAGGCGGTCAGGCGGTCCTGCGGCCGCAGCAGCGCGCGTGCGATCAGGGGCGACCCTGGATAGGCCGTGAGATCGCGGTCCGGATTGAAGGCCCTGACGATATCGAGATAGGGTTTGAGCAGCGGCAGCGTTGTTTCCGAGAACCGCGCCTGCATGATCCGCGCGATGCCGGTCAGCCATTCGCCGCCGCGGCTCGCTTCCTCGCCGGTCAGATCATACAGCCCCGCGCCGGCATGGCTGTCGATGACGCGCAGCGCCGCCGGCTTCTCCTGCAGATAAATCAGGATGCGCACCAGCACGATGTGCTTGATGACATCGGCAAAGCCGCCGGCATGGAAGGCGTGACGGTAGTTCATGGCGGAGGGTTACGACATCAGGCGACGAAAGTAACGCTCGTCGTTCCGGGGCGATGCCCGGGTCCGCGCAAGGCGCGGCCCGATCACGGGCTCCGCATCGAACTATGATGTGCAATTGCACGTCCGAGAATCTCGAGATTCCCCGATGCGCAATCGCGCATCTGAGGTCTGGTGCCGCACCATCCCGGAAAGACGCTGTCCTGGAATCAGCCGCCCCGCATCGGCGGCATCACCACCTCGTCGCGCCGGCAGGCGCGGCGGTCGATTTCCTCGCAGGCGCGGAATTGGAGGTCCTTGCTCATGCAGATCCGCACCTCGCTGAGCCGGGTCCGGTTACAGGTCACCGATATCGCCGATGTACTCAGGCCCGGATTGGCCTTGACGAAGGCGTCCTCGATCTCGGCGGGCGCCACCGTCTTCTGCTCAGCCAGTTCGAGATATTCCGGCGGGATTTTCACCACCGCGCGGGCCTTGCGGATGGTTTCGAAATAGGCCCGCGCGGGAAGTCCGGAACAGGTGCCGTGCTTGTCCCATTCGCTGAAAATCAGCCCGGGCGCCGGCATCAGATCCAGCATTGACGCCATGATATTGCGATCGAGCCGGGGCGACGGCCGCTGGCAATAGTCCGGGAAGCCGCGCTCATATTGCGGCCACAGGCCGTGGACCACGAAGGAAAACGGCCGTCCGCCGCACTGGGCCTGCGAACGCCCTTCATTGCCGCGCTCGGCGGCCTCCTCGCAGAAGGAGGGCGACCACGACAGCGACAGCACGTAGAAATCGAATTCGCCGGGGGCATTTTGCCGGCGATCCTGTGCCGGCGCCGTCCCTGCCGCCAAAACCAGCAGCCCCAGCGAGATCAACAACCGCGAAATCCAGGCCAATCGAAAATGCAACATCGCTACGCTCCCATTCCCAACACGCCGGAAACGTAGCAGCAGATTGGAACATTTCAAGAACAAAATAGGAAGCTGTCGCGAGCCCAAGTCTTAGGCAGGCCTTAGGCGCGCGTCTCAGGCGGGAGATCGGCAGCGAACCAGCGCCGGAAATCAGGCAAAAATCAGGGTCTCGCGGCCTTGCAGCGGGGATTATAGGCCCAGTCGCGGTCGAGCCCGACCACGCACCATTCGACGCCCTGGCCGAAACCGGCAAAACCGCCATCCTCGATGATCGAATAGTGCACGGTGCGGATCTTGCCGTCGCTCAGCATGGCCTCGGCGCTGCAGTAGCGGCGCGGGATGTTGTCCGACTGCCAGGGCCGGAACGCGGTTTCGCGAATCTCGCCATAGGCGGTGATCCGCAGGTCGGAATTCCAGAAGGTGCTTTCTTTTTCCCAGAACTGGTTGGTGATGGTTCCCAGCGCGCTCTCGCACGGGGCGACCCGCCCCTCGTAGCTGGGACCGAACAGCCCGAAGTTCAGTTCCAGCGGATTGGCCGCCTGGGCCGTCTGGCCAGGCAGCGATATGCCGAACAGGACGCCGAGTGCGGCGCCAAGGCCGGCTTTTTTCAACGATGCGAAGAGGTCGAGCATGGGCAATCCGCCGGAATAACCAGGGCCGGACGGTGCCGCGAAGCCCGCATGAGGTCAAGTGCAACGCGGCAACACCTGCCGATAAGTCCACCGCGAACGGACGGCCGTTCTTTTCATGGCCTGCGATGCGCTCTAAGGTATCGCCGAGCCAAATGGAGTCTGCGATGCGAATGATGGGGGCTGCGAGCCTGGTTGCCGTTTGCGGGATGCTGGCGTGCGCACCGGCGCGCGCCGATTATGTGCCGGCGTTCAGGGGCAACGATACCGGCGGCATCATCGCCTTTCCCATGGCCTCGCAGATGGATGTCCGCCAGCTCGCGGTCAATCACTGCGCGTCCTACGGCAAGGTGGTGAAATTCCTGGCGGTGGATGCCCAATATGGCGGGTATATCTCCTTTGCCTGCCGCTGGGTGCCGTATGGCGCCGACGACCGCCCGCTGGTCACCCGCTACTGAGCCACGGCATCGCAACCAACGGAACCGACCAACCGGGAGTGGGGGAGCATGACGCGACGGCTTCTTTCATTGGCTCTGGGGACCGGCCTGCTCGCCTTGCTGGCGGCGCCTGATGCGCGTGCGGTGGAAATGCCGGTGCGCAAGGCGGGCCTGTGGGAACTGAAGATGGTCAGGACCGGGTCGCCGCTGCCTGAAATGACGATGCAGCATTGCACCGACGAGAATACCGACAAGGCGATGACCGCCGCGGCCTCGCCGATGTCGAAAGAGGTCTGTTCCAAGAACGATATCCAGAAGACCGCGACCGGTTACGTCACCGATTCCGTTTGCAGCGTCGCCGGCATGTCGATGACGTCGCATTCGGAGGTCACGGGCGATTTCAATTCCGCCTATACCGTCAAGACCACCTCGCACAGCGAGCGCGGCCCGGCCGGCACCCCGCACGACGCCACGACGACGATCGAGGCGAAGTGGCTCGGTGCCTGCAAGCCCGATCAGAAGCCCGGCGACATCGTGATGCCCGGCGGGTTCAAGATGAACGTCAAGGACGCCGAAAAGCTCAAGGGTCTGATGCCGAAGTGATGTCCTGAGCACCTCGCCCCGCAAGGCTTCGTAGCCAGGATTGCGCTGCGCTCCATCCGCGCTACCGTGACTTCCTGAATAACTCTCACACCGGGATCCGCACCGTGGCGCGCAGGCCGCCCATCGGGCTGTCGCCGAGCGTGATGTCGCCGCCGTGCGAGCGCGCGATGTCGCGGGCGATGGCGAGGCCGAGGCCCGTGCCGCCCTCGTCCTGGTTGCGGGCGTCGTCGAGCCGCAGGAACGGCTTGAACACTTCCTCGCGCATTCCAGGTGGAATCCCGGGTCCGTCGTCGTCGACCGTCACGGTCAAATAGCGGTGATCGCGGTGGCCGGTGATCGAAATCGCGTTCGCGTGCCGGGCGGCGTTGGAGACGAGATTGGCGAGGCAGCGTTTGAAGGAAGCCGGCTTCACCGTCACCACCGGCAGGCCGCGGAACGCCACGGTGGCGGTGTGGCCGTTGCGCTCGGCGTCGCTGCGCAATTCCTCGAGCGCCGCGGCCATGTCGGTCGGCTGTGCGTGCTCGCCGGAGTCGCCGCGCGCGAAAGCGAGATAGTCCTCCAGCATGCCGGACATTTCGTCGACGTCCTTGCGCATGCCGTCTACCTCGGGGCTGTCGCCGATCAATTCCAGCTCCAGCTTGAAGCGGGTCAGGATAGTGCGCAGATCGTGGCTGACGCCGGCCAGCATCGCGGTGCGCTGCTCGATTGAGCGCTCGATGCGCGCTTTCATCTCGAGGAAGGCATGCGCCGCCCGGCGCACCTCGCGCGCGCCGCGGGGCCGGAAGTTCGGCGCCTCGCGGCCCTTGCCGAAGCTTTCGGCAGCGTCCGCCAGTCGCAGGATCGGTCTGATCTGGTTGCGCAGGAACAATACCGAGACGATCAGCAGGATCGACGAGGTGCCCAGCATCCAGAAGATGAAGATCTCCGAATTCGAGGCGTAGGCCGCACTGCGCAGCGCGAAGATGCGCATCACCGCGTCCTCGAGCTGGATGCGGATTTCCACCTGGTTGGAGCGGCCGACCGTATCGATCCAGAACGGCTTGCCGATCTTGCGGCCGAGTTCCACCGAAAGCGTCTGGTCGAGCAGCGAGAAGAACGGCTTCGGCCCGGGCGGCGGCATGTCGCCGACCGGCAGGAAATCCACCACCAGCTGCAGCCGCTGCTGGGCGATGCGGCGCAATTGCGCGCGGTCCTTGTCCTGCGGATAGGTGTGGTAGACGTCGATCAGGCTGGCGATGTCCTGCACCACCGCGGCCGACAGATGCCGGGTGACCGTGTTCCAGTGCCGCTCCATGAAGACGAACGTCACCACCGACTGCAGCACCACCATCGGCACGATCATGATCAAGAGCGCGCGGGCGTACAGCCCGGTCGGCATCCAGCCCTTGAACGCGTTGCCCATCCAGCTGTTGGCCGCGGAAACGCGGCCGGCGGCGCTGCGGATCAGGGTGATGCCGGTGTCGAGCGTGCTCATCTGATCATCTCGAATGGCTCAAGGCGAGGCGACCAGGCGATAGCCGATGCCGCGCACCGCCTGAAGGAACAGCGGGTTGGCGGGATCGCGTTCGATCTTGCGCCTGAGACGGTTGATCTGCACGTCCACCGCGCGCTCGTTGACGGTGCCGTTGCCGGTGAGCGCGCTCCGCGGCACGGTTTCGCCGGGCGCCACCGCCAGAATGCGCAGCATCTCGCGTTCGCGATCGGTAAGGTGGACGGGTTCGTCGCCCTGCCGCAGTTCGCCGCGCTCCAGATGATAGACGTAGGGCCCGAACGCGACCTGCTCCAGCGTTTGCGCCGGCGGCGGCGCAGTGCGCTTGAGGATATTGCCGATCCGCAGCACCAGTTCGCGCGGCTCGAAGGGTTTGGCGACATAATCGTCGGCGCCGATCTGCAGGCCCTCGATGCGGGCTTCCGCTTCATGGCGCGCGGTCAGCATGATGATCGGTACCGACGACGAGGTGCGGATGAAGCGGGCGAGATCGAACCCGGTTTCGCCGGGCATCATGACGTCGAGGATCAACAGATCGAAATGCAGGCCGTTCAGCTTGGCGCGGGCGTCGCTGGCGCTCATCGCGGTGGTGACGCGATAGCCTTCGCCGCAGAGAAAGCGCGACAACAGATCGCGGATGCGGCGGTCGTCGTCGACCAATAGCAGATGCGGCGCGTCGTCGGCCGGTTTCGGCGGGGTTCGCGTGATGGTCGCAGCCTGGATCACGCCTGGTCCTTTGCGGTTGCGGCGCCGGGCTTGAGGATCGTCTCCAGCACCTTGTCGGGATCGTCGTGATCGATCATCGCGCGCAGGAACTGGCGGACCGTGTCGGCGCCGTCAGGTGTGATATTCCCGAGCGCGCGGTTGATGCGATCGGTCTGCAGGCCGGCGAGCTTCGCCACCAGCGCCTCGCCCTTTGCGGTGGCGAAAAGGAGGCGTTGCCGCCGGTCGTTATTGCCGGTCTTCTGCACGATATAGCCTTCATCGAGCAGTTGCTTGAGCACCCGTCCCAGCGACTGCTTGGTGATGCGCAGCACGTCCAGCAGATCGGCGACCTTCAGGCCGGGATAGCGGTGGACGAAATGCAGCACCCGGTGATGCGCCCGGCCAAACCCGAACACCTCCAGCTCATGGTCGGCGTCGCCGACGAAATCCCGGTAGGCGAAAAACAGCAACTCGATGATGTCCCAGCGCAAATCCCCGGCCCTGGGAGCAGGGGACCGCCCTTCGGATGCCCGCGAATCAGGGTCGGGCGAGATGTGCGAGAAATTTATGTCAGCCATATTGACGTATCTTGGGTTCAATGTTACAAAACGATCAGCCGCAACGAAACATTAAGTCGTCTCGTCGGCTTTGATGTTTCAAAGCGGCCTGAAAAGCCTGAGGTGGCGGCCAGGGCCGCGAATTTGACTACCGTGCGATTGTCGAGCGGCATTTCGGCAAACATACTGGACTTCTGCCTTCCACAAAAGCATGTCCTCAGGGGACACGCCTGCGGGAGACCGGCCGCAAGGCGGTCACGGGTTGAGGGCCGGACGTAACCAACAGCGCCGCGGGCGCGAGGCGCGCGATCCGCGTCAATCCGGGAGAGGGCCCATGGCAGTTTCGTTGGACAAGATCGATGACGTCATCTCGTCGAAATCGGGCCAGCCGGCCCGGAGCGACAGGCCGGCGCCAGACATCGCGCCGGCTCCGACAGCGGAAAGCAAGGGCAAGGGAATGAGCTTGAAATTCGAAATCCAGCCTGCGACCCATCCGACTCCTGAGAAGGAGCGCGCGGCGAGGCTCGTGGACCCGGGCTTCGGCCGGATCTTCACCGATCACATGTCTGTGGTCCGCTACAATCACGCGAAGGGCTGGCATGGCGCGCGCGTCGAGACCCGCGCGAATTTCCCGCTCGATCCCGCCGCAGCCGTTCTGCACTACGCGCAGGAGATTTTCGAAGGCCTCAAGGCCTACAAGCGCGACGACGGCGGCGTGAACCTGTTCCGCCCCGACGCAAATGCGCGGCGCTTCCACAATTCGGCTGAGCGCATGGCCATGGCGCCGCTGCCCGAGCCTGTGTTCATCGAAGCGGTCGAGCAGCTCGTGCGCCTCGACCGCGCCTGGATCCCGGGCGGCGAGGGCAGTCTCTATTTGCGGCCCTTCATGATCGCGAGCGAGGTCTTCCTCGGCGTGAAACCATCAGCGGAATACATCTTCGCCGTCATCGCCTCGCCGGTCGGCTCCTATTTCAAGGGCGGACCTGCGCCGGTGTCGATCTGGGTGTCGGAGAACTACACGCGCGCCGCGATCGGCGGCACCGGCGCGGTCAAATGCGGCGGCAATTACGCAGCGTCCCTGCGCGCGCAGGCCGAGGCCATCGATCACGGCTGTGATCAGGTGGTCTTCCTCGACGCGGTCGAGCGCCGCTACATCGAGGAACTCGGCGGCATGAACGTCTTCTTCGTGTTCGACGACGGTTCGCTCTCGACGCCGCCGCTCGGCACGATCCTGCCGGGCATCACCCGCGATTCGATCATCGCGCTCACCCGGGATTCCGGCGTGCGTGTGCGCGAGGAGGCCTACACGATCGACCAGTGGCGCAGCGATGCCGCCACCGGAAAGCTGAAGGAGGCCTTCGCCTGCGGCACGGCGGCCGTCATCTCGCCGATCGGCAAGGTGTGTTCCGCGAGCGGTGATTTTCTCATCAGCGGCGGCGCCGCCGGTCCCGTCGCCATGGGGCTGCGCAAGAAGCTGGTCGACATCCAGTACGGCCGCGCGCCCGACCCGCACAACTGGATCAGAAAGGTGCTGTGACTTCCCCTCTCCCCTTGTGGGAGAGGGTGCGAAGCGAAGGCGGGTGAGGGGTTCTCTCCGCGGATGCAGACCCCTCATCCGACGCCTCACTTCGTGAGGCGCCACCTTCTCCCACAAGGGGAGAAGGGAAGTAAGCCGAGGTTGCCGCATCGCGCCCCGGCTGGTACCAACGCCGGCCATGGCCGAGAAACCGAAAAAACCCCAAAAGCTGAGAGCCCGCCTGCCGCGCGGGCTGGAGGATCGCGGCCCCGCCGCGATCAATGCCACGCGCGCGATGGTGGAAAAAATCCGCGAAGTCTATGAGCGCTACGGCTTCGAGCCGGTGGAAACCCCGGCGATGGAGTACACCGACGCGCTGGGCAAGTTCCTGCCGGACCAGGA
>NZ_JADGRI010000163.1 GCF_017881085.1 Bradyrhizobium sp. | reverse complement strand
GCGATCAGCGTAAGCGACGAAGCAATCCACGGCGCGGTGTGCTGCCCGATGGATTGCTTCGCTACGCTCGCAATGACGGCTGATAGAGGTTCGCGTTGCTGTCATCACGCGGCCTCCGCCTTCAGTCCGAGCCAGGCGCGCACGCGCGCGTCGGGTTCGGGATTTTGGGTGATGTCGCTGACGACGGCGATCGAGTCGGCGCCGGCGGCGAAAATCTCGGGAGCCTGTTCGAGCTTGATGCCGCCGATCGCGACCAGCGGAATGTCGCCGATGCGCCTTTTCCACTCGGTGATCTTCGGGATGCCCTGCGGCGCGAAGCGCATCGATTTCAGCGTGGTCGGGAAGATCGGCCCGAGCGCGATGTAATCGGGTTGGGCCCGCAGCGCGGTTTCAAGCTCTTGGTCGTCATGGGTGGAAAGGCCGAGCGTGAGGCCGGCGCGGCGGATCGCCTTGAGATCGGCTTCGGCAAGGTCAGCCAAATCTTCCTGACCGAGATGCAGGTGCTTGGCACCGGCCATGATCGCCGCGCGCCAGTAATCGTTGACGACGAGTTTGGCTTCCGTTCCCTTCGTCATTTCGAGCGCGTCACGGATGGTCTGCAGCGCCTCGGAATCGTTGAGGCCCTTGGCGCGCAACTGGATGGTGCCGACGCCGAGCAGCGCCAGGCGCGCGACCCAGGCGACGCTGTCGACGACCGGATAAAATCGGTCAGGATACGCGTGGCGATCAGGATACGGCATGCCAGAACGGTGTCCCAACGACGGGGGTTGAAGGGGAGGCGAAATCGCGAGCTTCCATCAGCCCCGATTCGTAAGCCGCGCGGCCGGCCTCAACGCCCATGCGAAACGCTTTCGCCATCGCGACCGGGTCGGCGGCCTTTGCGATCGCGGTGTTGAGCAGCACCGCGTCGTAGCCGAGCTCCATGGCTTCGGCGGCGTGGCTCGGCGCGCCGAGCCCGGCATCGACCACCAGCGCGATATCGGGCAGGCGGTCGCGCAGCAGCTTCAGGGCATCGCGGTTGGTGATGCCCCTGGCGCTGCCGATCGGCGCCGCCCACGGCATCACCACCTTGCAGCCGGCATCGACCAGCCGCATCGCGACGCCGAGGTCCTCGGTGCAATAGGGGAACACTTCAAAGCCGTCCTTGATCAGGATGGCAGCGGCCTCGACCAGGCCGACCACGTCGGGCTGTAGCGTGTCGTTGTCGGCGATGACCTCGAGCTTGATCCAGGAGGTGGCGAACAATTCGCGCGCCAGTTTTGCCGTGGTCACGGCCTCGCGCACGGTGCGGCAGCCGGCGGTGTTCGGCAGCACCGTGACGTCGAGCTCGCGGATCAGCGACCAGAACGCATCCCCGGTCTTGCCGCCGGCGGATTCCCGCCGCAGCGACACCGTGACGATGTTGGCGCCGGAGCCGCGGATCGCGTTTTGCATGATCGCCGGCGACGGATACAGCGCGCTGCCGATCAGGAGGCGGGAAGAAAATTCGCGGTCGTAGAATTTGGGCATGGCGCTAGCTTTCCGCACAGCCGTCGTCCCTGCGAAAGCAGGGACCCATACGCCGTGCCGTCTCGTTCGGGCACTCGGGCGGAGACCTTTCATAACCACCAAGGCCGGTGGTTATGGGTCCCTGCTTTCGCAGGGACGACAGGTTGAGAGACGTCGCGTTCCTCATCTCACCCTCCCTGCCGCGGCGTGATGATTTCGATCTCGTCGCCGGTCTTCAGCTGCGTCTCGGCCCAGCGGCTCTTCGGCAGCACGTCGTAATTCACGGCGATCGCAAAATGCGTGCCCTCATAGTCGAGTTCGGCCAGCAGCGCGTCGACGCTGGCGGACGAGATCTCGCGCGGCTCGCCGTTGACGGTCACACGCATTGCATCACCTCGTTGTCGATCCGGCCCTGCTCGACATAATGAAGCGTCAGTTCCGCCAGCGCCGGCGCGATCAGGAAGCCGTGGCGATAGAGCCCGTTCACCGCGATCGTGTTCCTGTCGATGCTGATGCGCGGCAGATTGTCGGGAAAGGCCGGGCGCAGGCCGGAGCCGAATTCGACGATGCGGGCTTCGGCGAAGGCCGGATGCACGGCATAGGCCGCGCCCAACAGCTCCAGCGCGGAGCGGACGCTGACGCCGGTATCCTCGGCCTCGATCGTGGTGGCGCCCAGCATGAACAGATTGTCCTCGCGCGGAATCACGTAGAGCGGCCAGCGCGGATGGATCAGCCGCACCGGGCGCGCCAGCTTCACTTCATCGGTCTCGATCAGGATCAGTTCGCCCTTGACGCCGCGCAGTTCCGGCTGGGTGTCGCGCGCGGAAAGCCCGCGGCAGTCGATCACGAGGCCGTCGATTTCCGAAGGCTGAGGTTCGCTGTTGAACTTGATGGTGCCGCCGGCCGCGATGATCCGCTCATGCAGCTTCGGCAGCACCCGCCGCGGCTCGACATGGCCTTCGTCGGCGAAGAACAGCGCGTCACGAAATCGCCCTTCCAGCGACGGCTCGAGTTCGGCCAGCGCGGCCGCGTCGAGCCGCCGGTGGCCCGAGGTCAGCCTCGCAAAGCGCTCGAAATCGTTGCGGTCGCGGCTGTGCGCCACCACCAGCGAGCCGTTGAACGGCGTATCCGGCAATTCCCGGCGCCAGAGATCGAGCGCGCGCAGGCCGAGCCGGCTGATGATGGGCTCGGCGACCTCGCTCTCGCAATAGGGCGCCAGCATCCCGCCGGCCCAGTGGCTGGTGGAGAGCATCATCGCTTGGTCGCTGCGCTCATGCAGCGTCACGGCGTGGCCGGCCTGCGCGAACAGCAGCGCCTGCCACGCGCCGGCAATGCCGGCGCCGATGACCGATACGGGAGAATCCCCCCGCGGGGTTTTCGAACTCTGGTACATCCCTGTCCCTTCGCCGGCATGACCCGGATCAGGTTCAAAGGGTCACCGCGGTCCCGGAACCTCGATGTGAGGCCCTAAGCTTGCGGTATCTCAGCTCCTCGTCGGAGCTCCCCTCGGAACAGGGCTAATGTAGGCCGATGCGCTGACGTGTCAACGTATCTCGCCGGGAACCGCACCGGATGGGTGGCGGCGATGCGGTGCGGCGGAGAACTCCTGCGCCTGCGCGTCGGCGGGATTTCCGACGTTTGTCACGGCGATCGGATTGCCGGAATTTTCGAACCCCTGATAGCTGACCCGTTCGAGCCGCTGTCGCTTGGCGGCCTCGTAATATCCGGCGGCGTAATAGTGCACGGCGCGATTGTGGTCGCCGTTGGCGGCACGGTAGGCGCCGGCGAGATATTTCACGCCCCAGGTGAGATTGGTGTTGGGATCGCGCAGCCCTTCGGCGTCGCCGGTGTAGCCCAGCCCGCGCGCGGTCGCGAGCTTGATCTGCATCAGGCCGATGGTGCCGCCGCGGCCGACCAGTCTCGGCTGGTAGCGGCTCTCGCGCACGATCACGCGATGCACCAGGGTGACCGGCACCCCGTTGGCGCCGGCATGGCTTGCGACCAGCGCCTCGTATTCCGCGCGCTGGGCAAGCGCAGCTTGCGGGAAATACAGCGCAGCCATCGCTGCGAGACTTGCGAGGAGAAACAGACGCTTCATCGAATGGTGCCTTCTGGGGACGCTGGTGGAACCGGCGATTGGACGCTTTGGTTACCTGATTGTTGCATTGGCTGGGCAAGGATATGGCGGAAATCCGGCTTTCCCGGGCTTTTGGCCCCAATTGCGGGCGCCGGGCCAGCAAGGGCCTTGGTTTTGAGGGGTCCTGGCTTTACCAGGAATTATGCCCTGGCGTGGTTCGATCCGGCCGGAAACCCCTGGGAAAACCGCGCCACGCCGATGACCCTGTCCGTTGCCCATGCGCGCGAGGATGCAAGCCCGATGCGCGGCCTGCTGCCGTTGTGGGTCGGCGTCGGCGTCTACGCGTTGTTTCTTCTGGGCGGCAACCGGCTGCTGATCGATCCCGACACGATGTGGCAGGTCACGGTCGGGCAATGGATCCTCGACCACCGCGCGGTGCCGGAGACCGACGTGTTTTCGTTCACCATGCGCGGCCAGCCCTGGATTTCGACGCAATGGCTGGCGCAGGTGGTATTTGCCAAGAGCTACGCGCTGTTCGGCTGGAGCGGGCCGGTGGTGGTTTCGGCCGCCGCCATCGCGGCCACCTTCGCGCTGTTCACGAAATTCCTGAACCGGCATTTGAGCGAGAGCACCACGCTGGTGTTCTTCGCCGCCGCATTGGTGCTGACGGTGGGGCATCTCCTGGCGCGGCCGCATGTGCTGGCGATGCCCGTCATGGTGGCCTGGGTCTGCGGGCTGATCGCCGCCGCCGATCGCCGCGATGCGCCATCGTTCTGGCTGCTGCCGCTGATGGTGTTATGGTCCAACCTGCATGGCGGTTTTGTCTTCGGCCTGGTGCTGATCGCGCCGATCGCGCTCGACGCGGTCGTGGCTGCGAAAGCCAATGCACGCCGGTCGCTGGTGCTGCGCTGGGCGGCGTTCGGCGTCGCCGCGCTTATCGCGGCCTGTCTTAATCCCTATGGCTGGAACGCGCTGCTGGCGGCGCAAAAGATCCTCGGCCTCGGCGGTGCGCTGCCGCTGATCATGGAATGGCGGGCTGCGGATTTCTCCAGCGTCGGGCCGCTCGAGATCTGCCTGCTCTTGGGAATGGGCCTCGCGCTGTGGCGCGGCATCCGGCTGCCGCCGCTGCGCATCGTCCTGCTGCTCGGTCTTCTGCACATGGCGCTGTCGCAAGGACGCGCCGGCGAAATGCTGGCCTTGCTGGCGCCGCTGGCGCTGGCCGCGCCGCTTGCCGGGCAGATTGGCGGCAACGAGGTTTTGCATTCGCGCGCGGCGCCGCCGGCGCGCGGCGTGCTGTTTGCGGGTCTCGCGGTGCTCGTGATGGCGGGAACCTTTGCCTATGCCTCGGTGCACCGCTTCGAGCCGCATCCGCACAGCGCGCCGGTCGCGGCCGTGGCCGAGCTCAAGAAACTCAATCTCGAGCGCGTCTTCAACGACTATGATTTCGGCGGCTATCTGATCGCCAACGGCGTCGCCCCCTTCATCGACGGCCGCACCGAACTCTACGGCGAAAAATTCTTCGTCGACCACAACGCGGCCTCCGGCCTGATGGAGCCGGAGAACCTGTTCCGGCTGCTGGAGCAGTACAGGATCGAAGCCACCCTGATGCGCACGCAAAGTGCGGCGACAAAACTGCTCGACCACATCGACGGCTGGCAGAAGGTCTATGCCGACGACATCGCCACGATCCATGTCCGCAAGACAGGCGCGGTGCATACGGCGGAGCCGGCGGTCGAGCCGAAGGCGAAGTAAGTTCATCCGTCATTGCGAGCGAAGCGAAGCAATATGCTCCTCGCAATGACGGAAGCTTTCGCCGTTCAAAAGCCAAAATGCTCTCTTAACAATTGCGACGGAGCCAGCTGCGATGTCCGGCAGCAATCCTGTCCCATTCGCCGTCAAGCCAAAAAGCAAAAGGGAGAACGCGCCGTGGCCAAATCTGATTTCGGCGATCTGCCCCGAGGAAATCCCTGCGCCCAATGCGGCAAGCCGATCGCCGCACCCGAATGGATCGAGCAAGGCCCGCGCCGCATCTCCTATCTCTGGCGCTGCCGGGCGTGCGGCTATCAGTTCGAGGCGGTGGCCTTCTTCGACGAGCGCGATTCGGATTCCGAAGCGCTCGCGGCCTGACGGAACTCCTGCGCCGGCACCACGTTGGTTCGGTTTCATCGACCAGGGAGGTGACGATGACCGACGTCCTGGAAAGACCACATCCGTTGATCGCCAGCGATCGCGTCGAGGGCACCGCGGTGCGACGGCCGAACGGCGAGCGGCTCGGCCACATCGAGCGGCTGATGATCGACAAGGTCACCGGCAAAGTGTCCTACGCGATTCTCAGCTTCGGCGGGTTCCTCGGCATGGGAACCAATTTCCTTCCGCTCCCCTGGGCGCGGCTTACCTACAATCCGAAATCCGGCGCCTACGAACTCGACATCGCCGATGACGAACTGCGGCGCGCGCCGTCGTTCCGCGCCGACAAGGATTTCGACTGGGGCGATCGCTCGCAGGAAGCCGAGCTGCATCGTTACTACGGCATCCCGCCCTATTGGGGCGGGTTCTGATCGCCATCGGGAAGCACGCCTCGAGGCTTGCGCCAGCGCCCGCGGCATCGTTCCATGGAACCCGCCGATGATGCGCCGCGCCAGCGCTGAAAATTCCAGGCGGGTTTTGAAAATCTCTGCGACGATCTGGAACGGCCGGTGCGGTGATGTGTTTTCTCCCCATCGATTTCATCTCAGGGAGAACAAAGATGTTGGTTAAATACATGACGGCCGGTGTGGCCGCTTCCGCGCTGCTTGCGACCGTTGCGCTTGCGCAGTCGCCGACCACCACCACCGACCGAAGCAACATGGCGACGGCGGCAAGCTCGACGACCAGCGCGTCGTATGAGGGGAACTGGCGCACCTCGAAGCTGGTCGGCGTCAATGTCTACAACAATGAAAACGAGAGCATCGGCTCGATCAGCGACCTCTTGACCGACAAGAGCGGAAACATCAAGGCGGTGGTGATCGGTATCGGCGGCTTCCTTGGCGTCGGCGAGCATCTGGTCGCGGTGGCCTTCGACCAAATCAAGTTCGTCGATACACCGGTGCCGTCCACCACCACGTCGAGCACGGCGCCGGCCTCGGGCACCCGGCCTGCACCCACGACCACGACCGGTGCGGCGAGCACCAACACCGCGCCGGCGACGGCGACGAGGTCCAACCCGTGGTATCCGGACCACGCGGTGTTCAACGCCACCAAGGATCAGCTGAAGCAGATGCCCGAGTTCAAGTATTCCACGAACTGAGGCAGCTCGACAGGTCCAAGAAGAAAGCGCGTCCGGTTTTCGCCGGGCGCGCTTTTGCTTTGGATGGCCGGTCTGCCGATGTTACGCTTCCCGGCGGCAGGAGCACCTGCCTCCTGCCTATACCGAACGGGAGGACGATATGACGGAGAGTGTCTACAAAGTCATTGAGCTGATCGGTACCAGCAAGGATTCATGGGAAAAGGCCGCCGCGGCCGCGGTCGAGAGGGCCGGCAAGTCCCTCCGGGATCTTCGCGTTGCCGAGATTGCCCAACTCGATCTGCAACTCGACGCCAAGGGCAAGATCGAAGCCTATCGCGCCAAGCTCAAGGTCTCGTTTAAATTCGAGGACTGACGAAGCGTGCGATTAGGTCTCACGAAAAAAGCGCGGCCGGCTTTGCCGGGCGCGCTTTTTGCTTAGATTCGGTGTCGTCCCTTTTCACCTCGCCCCGCTTGGGTGGAGCGGGCGAATCCCTTGGTCAATTCGACGCCTTGACCAGCGGGCAGCCGCCCTTGTCGAGCGGACGGAAGGCTTCATCGCCGGGCACGGTGGCGATCAGCTTGTAGAGATCCCATTCGCCCTTGGACTCTTCCGGCTTCTTCACCTCGAACAGATACATGTCGTGGACCATGCGGCCGTCGATGCGGATCTTGCCGTTCCTGGCGAAGAAATCGTTGACCGGGGTCGCGCGCATCTGTTCCATCACCTTCGGCGCCTCGTCGGTTCCGATCGCCTCGATCGCCTTCAGATAATGCATCGTCGCCGAATACAGGCCGGCCTGGATCATGGTCGGCATATGCCCGACCTTTTCCATGAAGCGCTTGGAGAAGGCGCGGGTCTCGTCGTTCATGTCCCAGTAGAAAGCGTCGGTGACGATCAGGCCCTGGGTCGCCTTGGCGCCGAGCGCGTGGGTGTCGGTGATCTCCTGCAACAGCGCGATCATCTTCTGGCCGCCCTGGGTGATGCCGAATTCCGCTGCCTGCTTCAGCGCATTGGTGGTGTCGCCGCCGGCATTGGCGAGCGCCACGACCTTGGCCTTGGAGGCCTGCGCCTGCAGCAGGAAGGAGGAGAAGTCGGAGGAGTTCAGGGGGTGACGGACGTCGCCCAGGACCTTGCCGCCGCTCTCCTTGACGACGTTGGCGGCGTCGCGTTCCAGCGCCATGCCGAAAGCATAGTCGGCGGTGACGAAGAACCAGGTGTCCTCGCCGCGCTTGACCATCGCCCTGCCGGCGACGTTGGACAGCGCATAGGTGTCGTATGTCCAGTGCACGGTGTTGGGCGAGCAGGCGACGCCGGTGATATCCGAGCTGCCGCCGCCGGAATTGATGTTGATCCGGTTCTTCTCGCGCGTCAGCGCGGAGACCGGCAGCGCCACGGAAGAGGTCGGCACGTCGAAGATCGCGTCCACCTTTTCGTTGTCGTACCAGTTGCGGGCGATGCCGACGCCGATGTCGGGCTTGTTCTGATGGTCGGCGGCGATCACCTCGACCGGCTTGCCCTTGACCTTGGCCCCGTAATCGGCGACCGCCATCTGGACCGCGGCCAGCGAACCCTTGCCCGTCGCGTCGGCATAGAGGCTGGACATGTCGGTGAGCACGCCGATCTTGACGACGTCGTCGGAAATCTGCGCGTTCGCCGCTCCGCCGGACACGGCAAAAGCGAGACCCGCCGCGAGTGCGGCTGCAGCTGACTTCATGGTTTCTTCTCCCAGGCTTTTTGTTGAGGGCTTCGGTTGAGGGGGTTCTTCTAACCGGGTTGCGAGGGTCTGCAAAGCCGAGTTTTTCGGCATGCCTCGTCATCGCTCATTTCAGGCTGACCCGGACGCCGGGGCCGATCTGATCGCTGGGATAAACGATGACCCGGTCTCCTTGCGCCACCCCCTTGCTGACCGCGGCGGAACGGCCGGATCGGCGCACGAGATCGACGGCTCGCAGTTGCGCGCGTCCATCCTCGGTGACATAGACGCTCCAGCTGTCGCCGCGGCGGAACAGGGCGCCGGCTGGAACGATCTCGATATCGTCCCGGGTGAACACCGTGATCCTCGTATCGAGCTGGTATCCGTCACCGAGGCCGGTCCACTGCTCGCGCGGCGACAGCACGTCGATCAGTACATTGACCCGCTGCTCTTCGACGCCGAGCGTCGATATCTTGGTGAATGCCGCGGGTTCGATCCGCCGCACCCGCCCCGACAGCACGCCCGGACCGCCCCAATGCTCGATCGTAACTTCGGCGCCGGGGCGAATCTCGACCGCATCGACGCTGAGCACATCGGTTACGATCTCGAGGTCCCTCGGATCGCCGATTTCGAGCAGCGGCGCGCCCGACTGGACCACGGTCTCGCTTTCCTGCACGACCCTCAGCACCACGCCGGATACCGGCGCCGCGATGTTCCAGCGTTCGATCGGTGTGTCCGCGCCATCCTGATAACGGGCGAGCAAGGCCTTCGCCTGATCGACCTCGTGGTTCGCTGCGTGATCCTGGAATTCCGCGGCCCGAAGATCGCGATCGGCGACCCGCTGCGCCAATTCGGCGCGTTCCAGCGCCTGCACGGTTGCGGCACCTTGCGCGACAAGGGTGCGGGCGCGATCGAGGTCGGTCTTTGCCTGACTGGCCTGGGCCTGCGCGCGCTCGACCGTGGCCTTGCTGCGCGCCAACGCGGCCTCGGCGGTGCCCAGTCTCTCCTCGGCCTCGCGGCGGCTGCGCGGATCGAGCAGGGGCGCTGGAGGCGGCATGATGGCGGCAACCACATCGTCGGCGGCGACGATGTCGCCTGCCTTCAGCCTCACGCGCGTCAAGCGCCCGGCGAGTGGTGCGGCCACGACGTAGCGCTCGCGGATGCGGGTCTTGCCATCCTCGTCGACGCTGGCGACAAAGCGTCCCTTGGTGACGGCCGCGGTCTCGACGGGCACCGGCTGTGGCATCAGCAACCAGATGACGCCGGCGACCGCGGCGGCAAGGCCCAGTCCCATAGCCACACGACCAGCCGTGATGCGCATCGTCAATCCCTCGTCTTGAGTACCGCGACCAGATCGAGCCGGTCCACCCGGCGGCGCACGATGTATGCGCTTGCCAGGGCGGTGACCACGACAATAGCGGTCGCGACCGCGTAGGTTCGTGGCCCGACCACGCCCGGAATCTGAAAACTCTCGCTGGAATGAAATCGGGCGATCAGCGTGACGATGCCTTGCGACAGCAACAGCCCGATCGGAATCGCCAGCGTGATCTCGATGGCAAACTGGCTGAAAAGGATTTGCGCAACCTCGGCGCGGGTAAAGCCGAGCACGCGCAGGCTGGCGAGTTCCCAGGCGCGCTCCTGCAGCGCGATCCGGGCGCTGTTGTAGACCACGCCGACGGCGACGATCACGGCAAAGGCCGTGAGGATGCCGGCGCTGACGAGAACGAGGCCGGCGATCTTGTCCAGGAACGAGGCCAGGGTGTAGGCCTTCATCGATACCGATTCGATCACGGGCAGTTGCTTGAACCGCCGGGACAGCGTCGCAAGCGCCGACGGCTCGACGAACAGCGCTGCGGCCGACACGACCGCGCCTTCGCCGGTGAGCCGGTTCAGCGTATCGACCTCCATATAGGCCGACATCCCGATCACTTCGTCGACGAGTGCGCTGACCGGCAGGTCGATCTTGCGGCGCCGGCCTTCCATGACCTCGATGGTCACAATGTCGCCGGAGGCGATCTGCATCCGCTCGGCCAGCCGGCGGGTGAGGGTGATGCCGCCGGGTGGCACGTCGATCGGACGCAGCGCGGCATCGTGCGGGCGCCGCAGTGCGCTGTCGAAGGGCAGGCCGATCACCGACGTCAGATAGCTGCGATGCCCCGCGCGCAGGCGCACCGGCGCGATACGATAGCCTTCGGCGACCAGCACGCCGGGCTCGCGTGCGAGGTCGCCGACGATGGCGCGATCGAGCGGATGCGGGAACGTCACCATGACGTTGCCGCGTTCGACCAGATTGAACTGGATCTCGACCATCCGGTCGATGGCATCGCGCCAGAACAGCCCGAGCACGACCATCGGCACGGCAAAGGCGATACCGATAATCGTGAACGCGCTGCGCAGCGGGCGGCCGGCAAAATTGCGAATCGTCAGAACATGCCGCGGCGTCAGGGCCTTGGCCGACAGCCATCCTTCAATCCAGGAACGGCGAAAGCGCCGCGGCGCGGCCGGCCGCATCGCAACTGCGGGCGCCAGCACGATGACGTTTCGCAGCGCGGTGACGACGCCGAGTGACGCGGCGAGAAGGCTGATAGCGAAGCCGAGGAGGGCGGACCAAGGTGTCAGCGCGAAGTCCAGCGCCGGCAGGCGAAAGAAGCCGTGATAGCTCGCGATCATCGCCTGACCAAAGACGTAGCCGCCGGCGAGACCCAGCACGGATCCGCAGAACACCACGACCGCGACCAGCTTGAGATAGTGGAGCACCAGCGGGGTGGTCGGAAAGCCTAGCGCTTTCAAGGCGGCGATCTGTTCGCGCTGGGCTGTCACCAGCCGTCCCAGCACGACATTCAGGAGGAATGCCGCCACGCCGAAGAAGATGATGGGAATGGTGATCGACATGACTTTCTGCTGATTGAGTTCATCCTCGAGGAAGCGGTTCGACGGCTGATCCCTCCGGGCGATGGCGCCGACCGAACCGTAAGGCTCGAGCAATCGGTCGAGTTCATCGATCACCTGTTTCGGGTCGGTGCCCGGGACGAGCGAAACGACGGCG
>NZ_JADGRI010000014.1 GCF_017881085.1 Bradyrhizobium sp. | reverse complement strand
GCCGATGACGGTGACAAAAAAGCCCGATCGCCGAGGAGAGCGCGAAGGAAGCCGTTAAAACCATTGCGTGCGGGGATGCCGGGTGATTTCCGGTGCGACCGCTGTGAATACTCGTGTGCATTCTGCACTACCACTTCGCACACGAGGCTGCGGGTGCACTGGGCACCCGGCATTCCCCACGCCCTCTTTGGGGCGGAAGATTTATCAAGGCCTCGGGCGCATCGCGTCGCGAGAGCTACACGCATGTCTGGAGGCCATCAACGCGACTGTCGAAACGTCATTGCGACAAAGCCCATGGACCGGAGCTACGCCACCCTGCCCTCGACAATTTCGAAAAACACCCGCCTCACCTCGCCTTGCGTTTCCCTGACCCGCGCCTGCAGCGAGGAAAAATCCGGGGCGTCGCCGGCGCGTGCCATTACGCGCAGCAGGTCGTCGCCCGCGTTTTCCGGCTTGAACCGTTCACTGACGCAGAGCCGCAGGATTTGCGTCAGGTCGTGATAGAGATGCGCCGCCGCACGCAGGATTTCCGCCGAAGATGGCGGCAGCACGCCCAGCCGCGCGGCGTTGTCGAGCACCTGCCGCGTCGAGACGTCGAGAATGTCGGGCATGGCGGCGGCATGCGCGAGCTGCAGATACTGCGCGATGAAATCGATGTCGACCAGGCCGCCGGCCGCATATTTCAGGTCCCAGACATCGTCCTCGCCCTTCTCCAGCGCAATGGCGCGGCGCATCTCCGCGACATCGTTGGCGACACCGGCCGTGTCGCGCGGCCGCGTCAGCACGTCGCGGATGACCTTCTCGATGCGCGCGCGGAACTCGGGCGGCCCCGAAATCACCCGCGCGCGGGTCAGCGCCATGTGTTCCCAGGTCCAGGCCTCCCGCTCCTGGTATTCGGCGAACGATACGATGTGGGACGCCACCGGGCCTGCCCGGCCCGAGGGCCGCAGCCGCATATCGACATCGTAGAGTACGCCGTAGTTCGTCCGCGTCGTGAAGGCGCTGATCAGCCGCTGGGTGAAGCGTGCGAAATAATGCGCCCCGTGCAGCGGACGCGGGCCGTCGGAATCCGGCTGCTCGGGATCGAAATCATAGAGCAGGATCAAATCGAGATCGGACGACGCGGTCATCTCGCGGCTGCCCAGCCGGCCCATCGCGACGATCGCGGTCTGCTGACCCCTGATGCGGCCGTGCTGAGCCGCAAAGCGATCGGTGACCAGGCCATGCACGGTGTGGACAATGCCCTCGGCGACGTCGGCGAAGGCGACGCTGGCCTGCTGGGCGGAGACCGTGCCCGACAGGATGCGCGTGCCGATCAGGAACAGGCTTTCCTGGCCGAACAGCCGCAACCGGTCGAGGAACTCCTCGTAGGAATTGGCATCCGCCAATGTCGCCGCCAGCCGCGAGGAAAGTTCGCGCTGGTCCGGCATCGCGCCGAAGAAGCGCGGATCGATCAGCCCGTCCATGATCTGCGGCTGCCGCGCCAGCATGTCGCCGAGCCGGGGTGCGGCGCCGAGGATCAGCGCCACCAGCGCGACGAGATCGCGGTTCTGGCTGAGCAGCGAGATCAGCCGCCCGCCGCGCTGCAGCGCCTGCAGGAAGCGGTCGAACGCCGTCACCGCGCTGTCGGGCTCCTCGGCATGCGCCAGGCCGTCGATCAGCGCGGGCACGAACTCGACAAAGGCATTGTGCGTCGATTCCGTCCTGAACACGCGGTAGTCGCCGAGCATCCATTGCCGCACCGTCTCCGCCACCATCAGCGGTTTCTTGAAGCCGAGTGTCGCCAGGTATTCGAGCAGGCGCGGATCGTCCGGGCCGGCGCGGTAATCCACCGCCGGCAATTTCTCGGTGCCGGCCGGATCGCCCTCGAACAGCTTTTCGTAATGCCCCTGCACGACGTTGAGATGGCCGAGCAGGTCTTTTGCGAACGCCGCGCGGCTGTCGTAACCGAAGAAGCAGGCAAAACGCTCCACGGCCTCGATCTCGTCAGGCAGGCTGTGGGTCTGCTCGTCGGCAATCATCTGCAGCCGGTGTTCGACCCGGCGCAGGAATTCGTACGCCGCGGTCAATTCATCGCGCGCGGCGAAGGTGATCCAGTTGCTCGAAGCCAGGACCTTCAGCGCCTCGAGGGTCGGCCGCACCCGCAATTCCGGATGCCGGCCACCCGCGATCAATTGCTGGGTTTGCGCGAAGAACTCGATCTCGCGGATGCCGCCGCGCCCGACCTTGACATTGTGGCCCTCGACCGCGACCTCGCTTTGCCCGCGGTAGGTCTGCATCTGCCGCTTCATGTCGTGCACGTCGGCAAGGGCCGCGAAATCCAGATGCTTGCGCCAGACGAACGGGGCGATATCCGCAAGCAGCGCCTCGCCGGCTTTGGCGTCGCCGGCGCAGGGCCGCGCCTTGATCATGGCCGCGCGTTCCCAGGTCCGCCCTTCCCGCTCGTAATAATGCAGTGCCGATTCGGTCGAGATCGCCACCTGCGTCGAGGACGGATCCGGCCGCAGCCGCAGATCGACGCGGAAAACATAGCCATCGCCGGTGCGCTGCTGCACGAGCCGCGCCATGCCCTGGGTGACGCGCACGAAAAACGGCGCCGGCTCGATATCAGGCGCGAGCGTCGGCGCGGCCGGATCGAAAAACACGATCAGGTCGATGTCGCTGGAGTAGTTCAGCTCGCCCGCGCCCATCTTTCCCATCGCGAGCACGACCAGGCCGCTGTTGTCCTCGGGCGTATCGACGTTGGGCGGCGACAGCCGCCCGCGTGCGGCTTCCTGCCGGAGCACAAAGCGCAGCGCCGTCTGCACCGAGGCGACCGCGATATCCGTCAGCGCCGCCGTCACCTGCATCACCGGCCAGACGCCGCCGATGTCGGCGAGCGCAATCAACAGCGCGGCTTCCGATTTCATGCGCCGGAGCAGATGCATCACGTCGGCTTCGCCCGCCGCGGTCGACACCTCGCGGCAGGTTCTTTCGATCAGGGCGGCCAGATGCCGCTGCGGCTCGCATTCGAGCAGCCGGACCAACCGCGCGGCGTCAGCACGTGTCAGATCGAAAAGGTAGGGAGAAGCTTCCGCGATGCCCCGCAGAATCGTCCTGGCGAGGGGAAATCGGGTGAGGAGACCATCAATGTCAGCCGCCTGCGCCGGCGTCAGGTCGCTGAGCCAGTCTGCCAGTCGCTGCTCGGCACTCTCGGGAGCGGACACATGCGGTCCGCCCACGAACCGCGCGGCCAGACAATGTCGGTCCGCGTCGCCCGTCGCGGATGAGGTCATGCCACCTTCTGTGGCACATCCGGTGTTTGAGCCGCAAGCCTGTCGCTAACCCCTGCCGCCGCCGGTATCGCCAGCGTCGCGGTCAAACCAGGATGAGCATCGCCGAGCCTGAGCTCGCCGCCATGCAGCGTCGCCACCGCCGACGCGAGGCTTAGACCAAGGCCGGAACCGGGCTGGGTGCGGCTCGCCTCGAGCCGTACAAAGCGCTCCACCGCATGCTTGCGGTCGCTTTCGGGAATGCCGGGGCCGTGGTCGGTGACACTAATCAGCACGAAATCGCCCTCGCGCCGGGCCTCGATCAGGATTTCCTTGGCGTCCGCCGCGGCACTCAGCGGCTGTACGACCGGATCCGGCTTGCCGTATTTGATCGCATTCTCGACCAGATTGGCCAGCGCCTGACTGATCAATTCGCGGTTGCCATGAAGCGGCGTCGACGCGGTCCTGACATGCAAGGTCATGCCGTCGTCTTCCGCCAGCGGTTCATAGAGCTCATGAATGCCCTTGGCGACGTCGGCGGCGTCAAAATCGTCCATATTTCCGCGCGCCTGCCCGGACTCGGCGCGCGCGATCATCAATAGCGCGTTGAAGGTTCGGATCAGGCCGTCGGATTCCTCGATGGTCCGTTCCAGGGCGGTACGGTATTCGGCCTCGCTGCCGGATTTCGCCAGCGCCTCCTCGGCGCGGTTGCGCAATCGCGTCAGGGGCGTCTTCAGATCGTGGGCGATATTGTCGGAAACCTCCTTCAGCCCCATCATCAGGGCCTCGATCCGCTCCAGCATGGCATTGAGATTTTCCGCCAGACGATCGAGCTCGTCGCCGCTGCGCCCGACCGGCAGCCGCCCGCTCAGATCGCCGGCCATGATGCGCTGGGTGGTGCCGGTCATGGCATCGATCCGGCGCAACACGCGCCGCGCGACGAAGATGCCGCCGCCAAGGCCCAGCACGACCACGATCAACACCGACCATTGCGCCGCCTTGGCGACGATGCCGAACAGCCGCCGCCGCTCCTCCAGATCGCGCCCGATCAGCAGCCGGAACCCGCCGCCGAGTTCGCTGACCAGCACCAGCGCGCGATGGTCCCCGCTATCCTGGTCATCAAGCCGCCGGTAGGCGGTCTCCGACCATCCGGTGCTCGCCATCACGCCGGGCGCGAGCGAGCCGACATTGCCGGCGATGGCGCGCCCCTGCGGCGTGGCGACGAGGTAGAGGTTGGCGCCCGGCCGCAGCGCCCGGTTCTCAATGTTGAAGACCAGTCCGTGCAGGCCCCGGCGGGTAAAGATATCGGACAACTCGCCGGTTTCCGCATTGACGGTGGTGGCGATCTGTTCGGTGATCAGGCGGCGCGTGTTCCAGGCGAAATACCCGAGCAGCGAAGCGGCAAACAGCGCAAACAAAAACAGGTAGACCAGCGTCAACCGAAACGCGGTGGTTCGGACCAGCTTACCGAATGCCGTCACGGATCATGTATCCAGCCCCGCGGATCGTGTGCAGCAAGGGGCGTTCAAAACCCTTGTCGATCTTGGAGCGCAGCCGCGAAATATGGACGTCGATGACGTTGGTCTGGGGATCGAAATGATAATCCCAGACGTTTTCCAGCAGCATGGTGCGCGTCACCACCTGGCCGGCGTGCTTCATCAGGTATTCCAGGAGACGGAACTCGCGCGGCTGCAGGGTCAATTCGTCCTTGCCGCGCGCCACCCGATGCGAGAGGCGATCGAGTTCGAGATCGCCGACGCGGTAGCTGGTCTCCTCGGCCGGACCGCCATGGCGGCGCGACAACACCTCGACCCGCGCCAGCAATTCGGCGAATGAGTAGGGTTTTGGCAGGTAGTCGTCGCCGCCGGCGCGCAGGCCCTTGATGCGGTCGTCGACCTGTCCGAGCGCGGACAGGATCAGCACCGGCGTCCGATTGCCCTTGTCGCGAAGCGAGCCGATCAATGACAGGCCGTCGCGCTTGGGCAGCATCCGGTCGACCACCAGCACATCGTAATCGCCGGTTTCGGCCAGCGCCAGGCCTTCCTCGCCATCGCCGGCGAGGTCCGCGACGTAGCCGACTTCGCGAAACGCCTTCGCCAGATAGTCGGCGGATTCGCGGTCGTCTTCGATGATCAAGAGGCGCATATTTTGGTCGGTTGCACTCAAGTGGGCTGGCCTTCTATCACCATGGCGCGGTCGGCATACTCATGCAAGGCGACCTGCCGTCTCTCCGCTCGGGGAAAAAGCGGGCGGTGAAGCTGGGGGGACCTCACCGCCCTTTGGACCTTCCGACGGAGGGGGGCGTAATCCACCGGAAGGAACTGGTGGGAGCGGGTTTTTGACCCGCCCCCCGGAAAGAGCCGTCGGCGGGGGCGACTAATGCCGGCGACACCCTCCATCTGGTAAAACGTTCAGCCTTTCGCCAGGGGGACCGCAACGAAGCGCGACGATCCACCGCTCTTGATTCGCATGAGAACGCTGTTCTTGTTGTCGGTTCGCGCGGCGTTGACCGCATCGCGCACGTCACCGGCGCTGGCGACGCTCTTTCCGGCTACCTCGAGAATCACGTCGCCTTCCTTGAAGCCACGTTCCGCCGCCGCACTGCTGGGATCGACCTCGGTCACCACGACACCGTCCTTGCCGGCGCCGGCGACGCTGTTGGCGGGCGCCACCGTCAGGCCGAGCTTCGGCACGTCGGTACCGCGGGTCACGCTGCCCTTGTCGCTGTCGTCGCCGGTGTCGGCCTTGGCTTCCACCGAATTCGGCAACTGGCCGAGGGTGAGGTTGATGGTCTTGTCCTGGCCCTTATGCACCACGTCGAGCTTCACGGCGGCACCGGGCGCGAACCCGCCGATGGTGCGGGCGAGTTCACGGGCATCCTTCACCGTTTCGCCGTTCACCTTGGTGATGACATCGCCGGATTCGATACCGGCCTTGGCGGCCGGTCCGTTGGCCTGCGGTTCCGCCACCAGCGCGCCTTCCGCCTTCTTCAACCCGAGGCTGTCGGCTATGTCAGGCGTGACCGGCTGAATCTGGACGCCGATCCAGCCACGGCTGACCGTGCCCTTGTCCTTGAGCTGCGCAATAACACTCTTCACGGTCGATGCCGGGATCGAGAATGCGATACCGACGCTGCCGCCGGAGGGCGAATAGATCGCGGTGTTGACGCCCATCACCTCGCCGGAGGTGTCGAAGGCCGGGCCACCGGAGTTACCCTTGTTCACGGGCGCGTCGATCTGGATGAAATCGTCGTACGGGCCGTTGCCGATGTCGCGGCCCCTGGCCGAGACGATGCCGGCGGTCACGGTACCGCCGAGGCCGAACGGGTTGCCGACCGCGAGCACCCAGTCGCCGATCCGCGGCTTGCCGTCGGAAAGCTTGGCGAACGGAAAGTTCGAGCCGCCCTCGACCTTGATCAGCGCCAGGTCGGTGCGCGCGTCGGTGCCGATCACCTTGGCCTTGAAGATCTTGCCGTCGTCGGTCGTCACCTCGACCTTGTCGGCACCGTCGACCACATGGTTGTTGGTGACGGCAAAACCGTCGGCCGAGATGAAGAAGCCCGAGCCCTGCCCGGTCACCGCGCCGCGGCCGCGGGGCATGCCGCGCTGGCCCGGAGGCAGCCCATCGGGTCCGCCGAAGCGGCGGAAGAAGCGTTCCATCGGCGAGCCCGGCTGGAACGGCGAGTCGTCGTTGCCGCTATCATCCTTGGCGATCTTTTCGTTGATGTTGACCTTCACCGAAATCACCGACGGCTTCACGCGCTCAACGATGTCGGCAAAACCGACAGGCTTATCGACCTTGCTGACCTCGTTGTTGACCTGCGCATGCGCGGTGCTGCTGAAAATGTCGACCGGGCCATGCGAGGGGTCAAAGCCGTAAACGGCGACGCCGAGGCCGGCGACAACGGAGGCCATCAGCGCGAATTTGCGCGCGGAGAACAGCGGACGGCGGGGCGCCTGAGCAGACCCACGGGACGAAAGATCGGTTGGACGGTCGTTCATTCAAAAATCTCCAGAGCCTGAATCGATGATGCCGCGGGGGGCAAGCAGTTACGGCTCTGAAGATGGGTATTTCCGCCTTACGGCGCGCTGGCGGGGGAATTAAACTTTTGTAATGAAGGGATAAGCAAATGCGGCAGTTTATCGCAGGGCGCCTGGCGGGTTAGGGCCAAGGCGGCCGCGACCGGTTCGCTCGGCCGTCGAATACCGCTGTCGGTCGGTTAGCCGGCCCGGACGCTCATGATGAAGCCGTCCACTTCCCGTTTAAGGGTTTCGGCCTGTTGCGAAAGATCGACCGCCGAATCCCGCGCATCGCCGGCCATGCGGCCGGTTTCGGACGACGTCGAAGTGATCTGGACAATATGATTCGAGACGTCGAGGGTACCCTTGGCTGCAACCTGAACGCTCTTGGAGATGTCCTGCGTCGCGTTTCGCTGCTGCGCCGTATCGACTTCGATGCCGGACATGATCGCGCTGATTTCCGCGATCGTGTTGGATATGTCATCCATCGCCTGCCGCGTCTCGCCGGTGATGCCCTGGATGCTGGCGACGTGCGTGGAAATTTCCTCAGTGGCCTTGCTGGTCTGGTGGGCGAGGTTCTTGACCTCCGACGCGACCACCGCGAACCCCTTGCCGGCCTCGCCGGCGCGCGCCGCCTCGATGGTGGCGTTGAGCGCCAGCAGGTTTGTCTGCGAGGCGATCGCCTGAACCAGTTGCACGACGGCGCCGATCTTCTCGGCGGCCGCCGACAGCGCATGAATGGTGTCGCTGCTCTTGCGGGCCTGGGCAGCCGCTCCTTCGGCGCGCTGCGTGGCATCGGTCACGCGCCGGCTGATGGTGCCGATCGACGTCGTCATCTCCTCCGCCGAACCGGCGACAGTCTGGACGCTGCTGCTGGCCTCGCTTGCAGCGCTGGCGACCGCATTGGCCTTGGCGGTGGTTTCATTGGCGGCCTGCGACAGGGTTTCCGCGTTGCTTTTCAACCGTACGGCCGACGATGCGACGCTGCTGACGACATTGGCGACCAGGCCGTTGAAATCCCGAATCTTGTCGTCGAGATATCGCGAACGCTCGGCCTGTCGCTGCGCTTCCTGCAATTCGTGCTCGGTCAGGCGCTGGCGCTCCATGCCCGTCGTCTTGAAGACTTCGAGCGCGCCGGCAAGCTGGCCGATTTCATTGCCGCGGCCGAGTCCGGGGATCGGGGTCCCGTATTTCTGGTCGGCGACCTCGCGCATGGCGTGCACCATGGCGGCCAGCGGTCCCATGATGCCGTTTCGAACTGCAAAATAGGTGATCAGGCACACGGTGGAGGCAACGACTGCGATCGCAACGCATGCCATCAAGAAATATGAAAACGCCGCCTGGGCCTGCTGATAGATCTGCATAGCATGATCACGCCCCGGACCGCTCAGCGCACCGAAATCCGAGGAGAGACCGGTGATCTCGTTGTTCAAATAAAGGACGGCGACAAATCCCGTACCTCCGCCGACCGCGAGCAGTAGCAGCAGGGCCGCCACGACGCCTCCAATCAGGAAACGGATGGTCAAATTGCTGTTGGAGAACATCGGTTTGCTCGGTGGGAAAGAACTGAGGGCGCGTAGACCTAAACTTTCAGACAAAGGTCAAAATAGCATGAAGGCTGGAGGCCGCGACGGCGCGCCGACGCTTGCGAAAAATCAATTGCAATCGCTGCCCGCGCGGCGCCGCCGACATTGCAATTCAGTCGCATTCGTAGAGTCGCCCCATAGCACTATGGAGCTCAAGCCGGCTTCTGCGGAGATGCCTCGTCCCCCGCCGCGCATGGATGGACGCCGTCATGCGCGGCATTTCGTGCACAAGATGATCCGAAAACCGGTTCACACTTTTCGGTATCATGCTCATCCGTCGAGCCCGAGATCCTTCAGGCCGTCGTTCAGTAGCCGCAGCCGCTCGGCGTCATTGGCGACGGCCTGACGGGCCTCGGCGAGCGCGCCTCTCGCCTTGTCGCGATCGCCGATCACCATGTAGGCGCGTACCAGCCGCAGCCATCCATCGATGTCGTCGCCATTCTGCTTCAATCGCGCGGCAAGACGTTCGACCATGCCGCGGATCATCGCGTCCCGGTCGGTTCCGCTCATCTCCTTTGCCGCCGCCACCGCATCGTCCGACAGCGGAGGCGCGCCAGACTCGTCGACCCGCGCCAAGGCGGCCTGAACCAGCGGGCGCCAGGGCGCATCCGGCGGCGCCTTCGCAAGCATCGCCCGCCAGATCGACGCGGCCTCGGAGCTGCGTCCGTCCTGCTCGGCCGCGAGCCCGAGGAAGTAGTTCGCCTTGGCCGCGCCGGCACTCAACGCGACGGCGCGCTCGAATTCGGCCTTGGCGTCCGCGGTGACGACGCCACCTGCCGCGCCTGCGATGGCTTCGCCGAGATCGGCCCGGCGCTCGGCACTGTCGCCGTTAAAGGTAATCGAATTGCGATAGGCCCGGACCGCTTCGTCATAGCGACCGAGCCTCGCCAGCACAGGCGCAAGTACGCTCCAGCCGCGGCCGTCGGTTGGATCTTTTTCCAGATGCGCTTCGACCTGCGCCACCAAACTGTCGAGGGGCTGCGCGGCCACCGGCGTGCGGTCACGCTGGGCGAGCGGAAAATCGCCGAGTAGCGGCGAGCCGAGCGGAAGATAGATCGCAATCGCCACGATCGGCAGTCCAACCAGCGCGACGACGGCCACCGCACGTCGCCATTTGAGATTCGACGATGCCGGTGGCGGCGGATCGCGCTGTGCATCCGCTGCCGCCAGCAGACGACGGCTGATTTCGATGCGCGCGGCGTCCGCCTCGGAGGATCCGAGCAGGCCGGAGGCAACGTCGCGATCGATTTCAGCGAGCTGATCCCGATAGACGGCCGCCTCGCTGCCGCCGCTGTGCGGCTGGCCGCGACGTCCCAGCGGCCAGAGCACGGCGAAACTCGCCGCTGCCGTCATCAGCGCAAACACAAACCACAACGTCATCCAGCGGGTTCCACTCTGCGCCAGTAACGCAAGCGCCGACGCGCCGCTTTACACCGGTGGCGCCGAGCCCGGCAATTGACAATTCTCAGGTCGCCGATGCGGCCGGCAAGGCCCGAAAACCCGTCAAAAGCGGTGTCCGCCCGTGCAAAGCCCGATGTCTGCCGAAAGTGTCAGCTCACGAAAAAATCGAGGCTTTGCCCGGCAAATTCGCCGTGCCCGTTCAGCGCCTTCAGATAATAGGTTCCCGGTTTGACGGACTCCGGCAGCCTCATCCTTAGCGAGCCGCTGGGCACCGGCGACGAAATCGTGGCCACCGGATCGGGCAATTGCTCCCCGCTCGTCTTGTCGACGAGGACGATCTTGGCCCTGACCATGAGGTTTCGATATGTCGCCGAAATTACGCGGTTTTCATACTCAACGAAATTAATGACTGGGTTCATTTCAAAATCAACAATGATCGGGTTCGGTTCGCACCAAAACGGTACGTTCCCTGCCGGATCGCGTCAATTATAAATTGTATCAAGAGCCTTGCACTATTCTTCTAGCCGGCGCGCGACGGCTTGCGCTCGACCGTCACGGCATTTTCGGCCGCGCGGCTCATCAGGGACGCATAGTCGTGGCCGAACAGGACGTCGCAGAAGCGGATTGCCGCCGCCACCTGCGCCTGCCGATAGGGACGCGACTTGGCGTCGCCGCTTCGCAGCGACTGCACCAGCGCCTCGGTGGACCGCTCGACATATTGCTGCAGGTCCGAATAGGTCCGCAGCGTGACTTCGTTGATGGCAAGCTCGCTGGCATAGTTGCGGCAGACCGCGACGAAATCGATCAATGCGGCGGCTTCGTCGACCTCGGTGGCGTCGACCCTGGCGCCGGCTGGAATGTCCTTGTCGGAGCGCTGCCGCAGGATACGCCGGACCCGGCCGGGCACGCTGTCGATTTCCGATTGCAGCGAGTTGGAAATGTCGGCCCGGATCGAGGTCAGTTGCCGGCCCCAGTTCGATTCGTTGCGCAGATCGAGTTCGGTCCGCAAGCCGCGCACGCCGTCATGGAGGGTCTTGAGCTGCTCGGCGACGTTGTCGAAATGGCCGCGCTTGATATCCATCCGCAAGGTGGACGCGAGGCACGACAGATCGTGCAGCGCGATGGTGACGGCAATTCCGTAAGGGGTCGCGGCAACGCGGATTTCATCGTCGGACGCCGCCATCTTGATGGCGAGGCGGATAATCTGCCACGACGCGCTCAGCCGCTGCATGATCAAGGACAGTGCGAACGGCAGCACCTGCGGAGTTTGCAGCATGGGGACGTTGAGTGCGGCGGTGACCGAGGCGATCTGCGAATCCGCGAAAACCCGCAACTGGCTGGGTAGCTTACCGTTGAGAGCGTCGAGCGCTTCTCGAGCCTGCAGGACGTAGCCGATCGGCAGCAGATCCTCGATGACGTTGGGAGGACCGACACGGGCCAGCGCGCGCTGTTTGTCGCCACCCTGCGACGGCCCGGCAATTTTGAGGATGGCATCCGCCGCGGCGAGCTGCAATTTGCGGACGGAGGCCTCTGCCTCATGGGAACTTCCGGACTGACGCGACCGCTCCAGCGCCGCCTCGTACTCCCGCACCTGTTCAGGCGCGCCGTCGCGGGCCAGCCATTGCCACACCGACAACAGCGACGATCGGCGAACCTGGCCAGGCCGGGTGGAACTGCTCCCGACAATAAATGGATCCAGTGGGCGGTACAGCAACCGCGCGGCTTCTCCGCTGCGCCGCCTGACGGCCTCCTCCCGATCTTCTGCGTCCACCTCCGGTTTTGGTGCGGCGGGCTCCGGGACTCGTACCACCCAGCGCAATTGTTCGAGCACGAAGGTCGCGACCGTGGTGTCCTCGCCGCGCTCGAGGGCGCGCTCGAACTCCCGCATCAGCAGCGCCTGCGATTGCGGCGGAAGCTGCGCGAGATAATCCCTCAGCCGCTCGATCGATGTCTGGCTCATGCGCCCGGTAGGAATGCGTGGGTCAGCGGACGGCAAAACCATCCGCGGGTCATCATAAAAGCGCCGGCGTTAAGAAGTCGTTTAGGAACAATCCGGCAGGTCCGTCCGGGCTGCCCAAGGATCGGCGAGCCCGTTCAAACGCCCGGCAGCACCAGTTCCGCCCGCAGCCCCCCGATCGGCGCGCTGCCGAGCGTCAGGCTCCCGCCATAGAGGGCTGCGAGATCGACCACGATCGATAGTCCAAGCCCGGAACCGGGCTTGGACTCGTCCAGCCGCTGGCCGCGGCGCGAGACCTGGGCGCGCTCCGCCTCCGACAGCCCGCGCCCGTCATCGTCGACGACGATCCGCAAGCTCGGGCCGACACCGGGCTCGGCCGGCTGCTCCACCAGCACCTCGATGAACACCTGCGACGCCGCCCATTTGCAGGCGTTGTCGACCAGGTTGCCGGCCATCTCCTCGAGATCCTGCCGTTCACCACGGAACTTCGCCCGCGGGTCGGCATCGACCGTGATGGCGATGCCGCGGTCGCGATGGATCTTCTCCATGGTCCGGCGCAGCGCCTCGATCGCCGGCGCGACTTCGGTGACCGTACCAATGATGGTGAGCCGCGCCGCGATGCGCGCGCGCTCCAGATGATGCGCAACCTGGTCGCGCATCACGTCCGCCTGCTCCAGAATCTTGTTCGCGAACGGATCGGCGCCGTGCGCGGCGGCCTCGTTGACGATGACAGACAGCGGCGTCTTGATGGCGTGGGCAAGATTCCCGACATGGGTGCGCGCGCGCTCGACGATTTCGCGGTTGGCGTCGATCAGCGCGTTGGTCTCGCGCGCCAGCGGCGCGATCTCGACGGGAAATTCGCCCTCCAGCCGCTCGGCGCGGCCGGACCGCACATCGGCGATCGATTCCGAAATGCGCTTCAAGGGCGCAAGGCCGAAGCGCACCTGGAAGATCGTGGTCAGCACCAGCACGATCGTCAGCGCGGCGAAGGTGCCGCCGAGGTAATAATCGAAGGTACGTGTTTCGTCGAAGATCTCGCTGGCGTCGCCGGCGACGCTGACCAGGAACTTGCCGTCGGCGCCGAGATCGACCGGCCGTTCCACCATCCTCAGGTTCTGGCCCTCGGGACCCTCGACATAGCCGAGGCGAATGCCGGCCGCGGTCAGGTCGGCGCCCTGTTCTTCGAGCTTCGGCAGCTTCTTGTCCCACAGCGAGCGCGAGGCGCGCATCTCGGGCTTTTCGGAGTCGGTACGGGTGATCTGCCAGTACCAGCCGGACAGCGGCAGTTCGAACAGCGGTTCGCCGAGTGACTGGAACGGGTGGTCGGGCGGCTCGTCGGGCGTCGCGACTTCCGCGATCAGGGTGCGCAGATAGAGGTTGAGCCGGCGGTCGAAGGCGCGCTCGGTGGCGCCTCGGTAAACCGACGACAGCACGATGCCGGTGATAAGCAGGATCACCACTACCCAGGCGGTCGCGGATAGAAACAGCCGGGTGGCGAGCGAACTGGCGCGCATCAGAGCATGATCCTAGTACGCATGTCCTCGGGCGAAGGCCCGATGGATGGATGCCGCTGGCCTGATGAGATCATGCCCGCACAAAAGAGCAAGAAGGCCGCCCGATCAACACCCTTGATCGGCTGCTGATCAGCTTGGGGGCGACGGTGGCGTCAGCAGGTAGCCGAGCCCCCGCACCGTCTGGATGATGTCAACATCGAGCTTCTTGCGGATGCGCCCGACGAACACCTCGATGGTGTTGGAGTCGCGGTCGAAGTCCTGATCGTAGAGATGCTCGACCAGTTCGGTGCGCGACACCACGCGCCCGCTATGGTGCATGAGATAGGCCAGCAGGCGGTACTCGTGCGAGGTCATCTTGATAGGATTGCCGGATACGCTGACCCGGCCGGTGCGGGTGTCCAGCGAGACCGGCCCGCAGGTCAGCTCGGACTGGGCGTGGCCGGTGGAGCGGCGCAACAGCGCGCGAATCCGGGCCAGGACTTCCTCGAGATGAAACGGTTTGGCGACGTAGTCGTCGGCGCCGGCGTCGAAACCCTGCACCTTGTCGCTCCAGCGGTCGCGCGCGGTAAGGATCAGGACCGGCATGGTGCGCCCGTTCCGGCGCCATGCCTCCAGCACCGAAATGCCGTCCATCTTGGGCAGGCCGATATCGAGCACCACCGCGTCGTAGGGCTCGCTGTCGCCGAGATAGTGCCCTTCCTCGCCGTCGAAGGCGCGGTCGACCACGTAGCCGGCGTCGCTCAGCGCCGTGGTGAGCTGACGATTGAGATCGGGATCATCTTCAACGACGAGCAGGCGCACGCTGGCCTCCGCATGTGAGCTCCACGAATTCCACCTTCAAGTTGAGCCTTGCGGGCGTGAACGGGCCATGAACGGGGCACAAACGCAATGTTACTTTTTCGTCATGAGCATATTTGCCCCCGTCTCCGGGTACCCCGCACCGCGCCTTACACGCCTACCATGCCGGATCGGAAGCCCCAAATGGCCGCACCGGCATGCCCGCGACTCGGTTCGAGGCCACGGAGCCACCGCATTCGGGCGAGCACCCCCGAGGTTAACGATCTTCAACCAATCACTCCCTAGAGCCACTTTACGCGACGTCGAACAGGTTGAGATCAGAAGCTTTGTGGCCTATCTACCGGCGATGGTTCAAAGGATCTCCACTATTGCAGGCTGGCTTGCTCTCGCCTTCATCGCATACGCGACGTTGTCTCCAATCGATGACCGTCCGGTCATCGCAGGCGCGCAGTTAGAACATTTCGCCGCATTTGCCGTTGTCGGGTTGGCGTTCGGTCTGGCCAACCCCAGGCGCGTTCTTCTGGTTGCGGCCATCATATTGATCAGCGCATTTGGGCTGGAGGCTCTGCAGCTGCTGACTCCCGACCGTCATGCCCGCCTGCTCGATGCGCTGGTCAAAGCGGCGGGCGGCATGTGCGGTATCGGCATCGGTCAGCTGGCAGAGATCGTGTTGCAGACCCAAGTCAGGCGCTCCGGCTAACCTATGATTTTCCGTCGCGCGACGAAGGCCACGTTCAGCCCCGACCAAGTGCCAGCACGATGATCTCGGTCAAGGCGCAGTGAGCTTGCACGGGTTCCACACTGATTGTTGTTTGTTAAAGATAAGCTTGGCCGACGACGCTACATAAGCGAGCTCGATGCCGTGACGGAAGTGGGACCGCAGCTGAATTGAGAAGACGTAACGGATATTTCGTCCGTTTAGATTTGGTTGTTCGGTGCAGTTGGCTTGTAGTCCGGAAACCTGCTCAGCGTTGCTGCCTTCAGGAACTTGAAATGCGTGATCGTGGTGGCGAGTTCCGTGAGGCGGCGCTGGCCATTTGAAATCTCGGCGCTGAACAAGTCTTGATGGTGGCTATCGAGCGGTTCGCGCTCCAAATATTCGTCAGTACCATCTCCTAACGTGACGGCGGCGCGCGCCAGCACGTCTTCGACCCGCCGTTTGAGCCCTGACTGTTCCTGCTCAGCGGCATGGAGTGCGTTTTCGATGACCTCCAGAATGGAGTTGACGCGCGACCTGTCGGTCTCGGCGTCGCGGTCGGCGGAGCGGGCCTTAAACTCATGACCGCGAAGGAAGGGCTTGAAATAATTATGGGCGCGCGCCCGCAGAAAAAGCTGAAACATCGGGTATGTCCGGTCCAAGCCGCAGCCATCGGCGCAATCTTGCTCAGGTCACTCCAACTTAGTTAACAAAGGTTAAATTTCCGAGACCGATCCGCGGCGATTTCAACCATCAACTGGTTCTTAGGCCCGGTTATGCTCGCTGTAGAGCTCCAACCAGGCGCTGCTCCCGGCAGCCGACGATTATTCGTCAATTGCCACGGGAGATGGCGGCAGAATGACCTGAGCTTGTTGCGAGCCATACCCAAAAGCGGTCCCTCCGCCGGCGCGTCAACGTCCAGCCGGCGCTCCCATGACCACGATAAAATCGATCGGCCCGCCCGGTCTGTCATCATCGAAAACCCCGACCGTCAGCCGTCCCGTTCGCCACGCGAGCGTGTCCAGATTGGTGCGACCTTCGTACAGCAGCGGGCCTTCGGGGTGATTGTCGTGCCCATGGACGACGTGCAGCGTACCGAAGCCGGCAGAAAATTCTTTCGGATAGCGTTTGCACAGCAGTGTCGCTTCGCTCTGCTGACCGAGGGGAATGCCGGGATCGACGCCGGCGTGAACGTAGACGCGATGGGCGTCGACATGCAGCAGCCGCAGTCGCTCGAGCCAGTCGATATGGGCAGGCGGCACCGCGGCCGGCTCGCCGCCGTAAGAGGCCAGCGCTGCGTCCCCGCCCTTCCCCAGCCACGCCGCCATTTTCGAAGGATCGCGTAGCGCCTCAACCATCAGGGCGTCGTGGTTGCCCTTCAGCGTCACCAAATTCCAGCCCGCGTCGACGCCTGCCAGCAGTCGCTCAATGACCCCTTTGCTGTCCGGGCCTTTGTCAACGTAGTCGCCGATGGTGACGATCGCGCCCGCCTCGCCGCCCGGACGCTCGGTTATCTCGGCAAGTGCAGCGCTGAGCAGATCGTAGCGGCCGTGGATGTCGGGAATGACGTAAGTCAGGCTCATGGGGCGGCTGCATTCCCGGCGGGCATGGCGGGGTCCTAATACAATCGATGTCCGCCATCAATCCGCCAACCGTTCTGCCGCAGCTTTTTCCAGTTGGCTGTGCCCGCCTTGCCGCGATCAGCCTTGCCTGCCTCGTTAAGTCCGGAAGAACACGAACCAGACGACGCCGAGGATGAGTATGGCCAGCCCGGTAGAGATCGCGAGTAGCGCAAGTACCGACGGCCCCGGCTCGGCCTGGCGAGCTTCGGTCGGGGTTTCGATGATCTGCTGATGCCGTCTGGTTGCCATGGTGCCGTTCCTTGAATCGTCGCCGGAGAACGCAGTCCTTTCGGCGTTACATACCGATTGCAACGCGTGATCTCCGGCGATGTTCCGGGTTTCGGCGGCCTGCGGTTCCCCGAACGCGCCGACCCGGGAGCTGCTGCGGCGCCGGTCTGCCTCGTCCCTCACCCGTTCCAGCCAGGGTTAACTCCGTCGCGAGTTTCCCTGCCTCGTCGCTTTGAAAGCCGGTCCCTCGGTGGTATCCTTGCGGGTCGTCTGTTGCGTTTTGGAGTATCCCATGGCCCCCCGCGCCAACTGGAAAGGCTTCCTGCGCCTTTCGCTCGTGACCTGCCCGGTTGCCCTTTACCCGGCGACGTCGGACAGCGAAAAGGTCAGCTTCAACCAGATCAACCGCAAGACCGGCCACCGCATCAAATACGCCAAGGTCGATGCCGACACCGGGGAGGAAGTCGCTTCCGATGACATCGTGAAGGGCTACAAGGTCGATACCGACACCTATATCGAGGTGTCGAAGGACGAACTCGACGATATCGCGCTGGAATCGACGCACACCATCGAGATCGACGAGTTCGTACCCAGGACCGACATCGACAGCCGCTATCTGATCCGCCCCTATTATCTCGTGCCCGACGGCAAGGTCGGCCATGACGCCTTCGCGGTGATCCGCGAAACCATCCGCAGCATGAACAAGGTCGCGATCGGCCGCGTGGTGCTGACTAACCGCGAGCACATCATCGCGCTGGATCCGCTCGGCAAGGGCCTGATGGGAACGCTGTTGCGCTACCCCTACGAGGTACGCAGCGAGAAGGATTATTTCGACGACATTCAGGACGTGAAGGTCACCAAGGATATGCTGGATCTCGCCAAGCATATCGTCGAGAAGAAATCCGGCGCATTCGAGCCCGAAAAGTTCGAGGATCACTATGAATCCGCGCTGATCGATCTCATCAACAGGAAACGCAGCGGCGTTCGCCTGACCGCGAAAGCCGCGCCGAAGACCGCCGGCAATGTCATCAATCTGATGGACGCGCTGAAGAAGAGCCTCGCCAGCGAGCGGCAGGCCCCGCCTGCCGCCAAGACAAGAGGCAAGAAGCCGCGCAAGGCCGCTTCCGGCCAGCGCGAGATGCTGCTGCCGATCAGCGGCAAGCGCGCCAAGGAAGAGCCAAGGGTTCAGGAGTCGAAGAAGGCGGAAAAGCCGGCGCGCACGCCGGCGGCCCGCTCGAAGAAGGCCGGATAGTGCAGCAGCCGTTGCGGCGGCGCGCGCACATCATGGGCGAAGCGTGAGATGCCGTGGTCGACGCCGTTCGATGACCCGATACGCTTGCGCGGGGGCCGCAGGCTTGTGACGCTGCAGCAAGCCGCCGACTACATCATGGAAATGCCGGAACACGTCCAGCAACAAGAGCGCTGGCAGATCGCGGTCGAAAACCTGATCAACGCCGCGGAGACCGGCGGCGGCTGGCTGATGTTCGCGCGGATCGGAGTGATGCGGGCGCTGAACGGCGATGGCCGGGCGCGATGACCACGACCTCTTCCCACCCGGCGCTATTTCAGCGACGAATTCACGGAGGTGAACCTCGTGTTGAGGGTGGATCCGATGCCATTGACGGCAGTGATGATCACGATGCTCAGCCCGACCGCGATCAGGCAATACTCGATGGCCGTCGCGCCGGATTGATCGGCCAGGAATCTTGAAAACAGCTGCCGCATTCAAAACTCCCGTTTACGCTTGCCTCGGGATGCACCCCGTGCCGACGCTAAAGGGCGCAATCTAGGTTGGATTGGTTGCCGCGGTGTTCATAGACGCGCTGAACGGTCGGTTAAGGCCAGGGTCGGTATTTCCGGTCGGCGCGCATGGCCCTCACGAAGGCCCACATTCCGCCGCGCCGGTGTTTCTACGGTATGAAAAATTAACCTTCGATTCCGGATTGACCCAACAAGGTGGCTCGATCGGCGGCCCCTCGAGTTTGCCAACATGCCAGCGCAGCAGCGGGAATTGAAAAAGAACTACATCGGTATCGTCTCCGACGCGCTCGACGAGCAGCGCGCTGTCGCGTCGCTGGCAAAATCCGATAACCTCACGAAGAAATACCTTCTCGGTTTGATGGCCGCCGTGTTCAACCGCGATGCCGACGCGCGAGAGTAGCGGTCGCGTCCCGGCCCCTGCGTCTGCCTCCAGCTCCAGCTCGCCGATATTTCATCGCCTCGGCGCGGGCTAGAGGCCAAAATCATGATTTGGGTCAAGGGAGCCGGCGCGAGAACCTCCTAAGAGGGTTCAATGTCCCTCAGCCGCCGGCTTGGCCAATGAACTCCGTCGACACATTCCGTCCGCAACTCCAAATTCGAAGCGTCAATCTCGATACCGGACGCGAGAACGTCGTGGTCATTTCGCGGCAGTCGAAGGCGCTCCGCGCGGAGATCTTTCGAGGATTCAGCCGGGTCGAACTCCGCCGGGATTCAAAGGTGCTGCTCGCCACCCTTCTCATCACGGATGACGACGCCCTGGTGGGGCCCCACGAAATCGGCCTTTCCGAACCGGCATTCCGGCGCTTCGCCGAACCTGCCGGTCACCTCGTGACGGTCACGCCGGCGACGCCCCCGGAGAGTCTCGAAGCGGTACGCGCCAAAATCCGCGGCCAGACCCTGAGCGCTCGGGAGATCACTGCCATCGTCAACGATCTTACCCACTACCGGTACTCCGACATGGAGATTGCCGCCTTCCTGATTAGCTCCGCCAGTTTCATGACGAGCGACGAGCTGATCGCCCTCACCCGCGCGATGGCCGAGGCGGGAACGCAGCTGAAATGGGCCGACCCGATCGTCGTCGACAAGCACTGCATCGGCGGAATCCCCGGGAATCGGACGTCGATGATCGTGGTGCCGATCGTTGCGGCGCACGGGCTCACCATCCCGAAGACTTCTTCGCGGGCCATTACGTCTCCGGCCGGCACCGCGGACACGATGGAAGTATTGGCGCGCGTCAACGTCGGCGTCGACGAGATGAAGGCCATCGTCGCGGCCTGCAATGGCTGTTTGATCTGGGGCGGCCACGTCAACCTGTCGCCGGCCGACGATATCCTGATCTCCGTGGAGCGCCCGCTCAGCCTCGATACGCGCGAGCAGATGGTGGCCTCGATCATGTCCAAGAAACTCGCCGCCGGTTCGACCCATCTGCTGATCGATCTGCCGGTCGGCCCGACCGCCAAGCTCACCAATGGCACGGAAGCCATGAGGCTGCGCAAGCTGTTCGAGTTCGTCGGCGATCGCTTCGGCATCGCGGTGGAGGTGATCATTACGGACGGCCGCCAGCCGATCGGCAACGGTATCGGTCCGGTGCTCGAAGCCGAGGACGTGATGGCTGTTCTGGCCAACGACCCCGCCGCGCCGAGGGACCTGCGCGAAAAGTCGCTGCGGCTCGCCGCGCATCTGCTGGAATACGATCCGAAGCTGCGCGGCGGAACGGGCTATGCCCGCGCCCGCGAGCTGCTCGATAGCGGGGCGGCGCTCAAGCAGATGCAAAGGATCATCGATGCGCAGGGGCCGGCGAGCTGCCGCACCGATTTGGGCAACATGACTTTCGATGTGAAGGCCGGAAGCGATGGCGTCGTCGCGGGTATCGATTGTCTGCAGTTGAACCGGCTGGCGCGGACGGCGGGCGCGCCCCTCGACAAGGGAGCCGGCATAAGACTGTTCAAGAAGATCGGCGACCGCGTCGAAAGCGGCGAACCGCTGTACCGGGTTTATGCCTTTGATCAATCGGAACAAGATCTTGCGGCAGCCGGAGCGAAGATCGATACCGGCTATGCGATCGAAAAACGCGGCCAGGTCACGCCATGAACAAGGTCGCCATCCAGTGCCTGCCATCCGGTGTCGCCGATGCGCGGCGGCTGGCGGGTCGACTTGGCGTTGGCTCGCAGGAAATAGCCTTGCACCGGTTTCCCGACGGGGAAGTCCGGGTGACGGTCGGGAATGCCGCCTCGACCACGATCATCTATGCCTCGCTCGATCAGCCGAATGACAAGCTGATTGCCCTCCTGTTCGCCGCCGAAGCGTTGCGGCGGGCGGACGCCAGGCGCTTGGTACTGGTAGCGCCCTATCTTTGCTACATGCGGCAGGACAAAGCCTTCAGCGAAGGCGAAGCAATCAGCCAGAAGGCGGTCGGCCGGCTGATCGCGGGAATAGTGGACCGCGTGATCACGGTCGACGCCCATCTTCATCGCACCACCGACATCAAGGCGGTCTTTCCCGGCATCGAGGCCGACAACCTGTCGGCGATGCCGGCGATTGCCGGCGCGCTGCGCCTGACCGGGATCGATCCCGCAACCATCGTGGCCGGTCCAGACGCGGAGTCGCGGCCCTGGGTGAGCGATCTCGCCGGCCAACTCGGGCTGGCGCATATCGTTGCGCAGAAGATTCGCCGCGGCGATCGCTCCGTCGAAATCAGCTTTGCGGAGGCCGCGTTGATCGCGGGCCGGCCGGTGCTGCTGGTCGACGATATCGTCTCCTCCGGCGGCACCCTGATGACCTGCGCCAGGGCGCTGATCGCGGCAGGCGCCACGGCGGTGGACGCCGTCGTGACCCACGCGCTGTTTCCCTCCGGCATGGCTGTCGGTTTTGCAAAGGCCGGCATTCGTTCCATCCGCTCGACATCCAGCGTGCCGCATCCCACCAATGCGATCCCGCTCGACGATATCTTCGCCGCAGCGCTGCAAGGCGAAATAAACGGCGCAACTTTTCCGGAGACGACAACATGAGCGTGACGGTTCGATTTTGCGGCGCGGCGCACACGGTGACGGGTTCGTGTTACCTCGTCGGAACGCCGTCCGGGCGTTTCCTGATCGATTGCGGCCTGTTCCAGGGGCAAAAGACCCTGAAGGAGCTCAACTATCACGCCTTCCCGTTCCGGCCCGCCGAGGTCGATCGCGTGCTGCTGACGCATGCCCATATCGACCATAGCGGGCTACTGCCGAAGCTGGTGCGCGAAGGTTTCCGTGGCAGGATTCTGGCGACGCGTGGAACCATCGACCTCTGTTCCTACATGCTGCCGGATGCCGGCAGCATCCAGGAATCGGAAGTCGTTGCGCTGAACCGGCGCAATGCGGCGCGTGGGCGGTCCGAGGTGAGCCCGATCTACACCCAGGCCGATGCGATTGCTTCGCTGCAGTCATTCCAGCCGGTCGAATACGAGACCTGGGTCAACGTGATGCCGGGGGTCCGCGCGCGTTACTGGAACGCCGGTCACCTGCTCGGATCGGCCTCGATCGAAATCGAGTTCGACGGCGAAGGTTCTTCCGGCAAGCCGCTGCGACTGCTCGCGTCGGGCGATGTCGGCCCCGACGCCAAACTGCTCGAGCCCGACCCGAAGGCACCGGCGGGCTTCGACTACGTGATTTCGGAATCGACCTATGGCGACCGGATTCGCGCGATAACCACGCCGGAAGAACGCCGTCAGCATCTCGCCGCCGAGGTCCGCGACGCCGCTAGCTCAAAGGGCGCCCTGCTCATCCCCGCCTTCGCGGTCGAACGCACTCAGGAACTGATCGTCGATCTGGTCGACCTGATGGAGCGCGGTGAAGTGCCGGCGGCGCCGATTTTTCTCGATTCGCCGCTGGCAATTCACGCCACCGAGGTGTTCCGCAAACATGCCGCGAGCCTCGATCGGGATATCGATGTCAACCGCCTGTTCGACTCGCCGCATCTGCGGTTCACCGAGACCGTCGACGAGAGCAAATCGATCGCCAAGCTGACTGGCTTTCACATCATCATCGCCGCCAGCGGCATGTGCGACGCCGGCCGCATCCGGCATCATCTCAAACGCTGGCTGTGGAACGACCGCGCCACCGTGCTGCTGGTCGGCTATCAGGCCAACGGCACCCTCGGCCGATTTCTCCAGGATGGCGCCAAGGCCGTTCGTATCCAGGGCGAGGAGATCAAGGTAGCCGCGCGCATCCGCATGATCGACGAATATTCAGGCCATGCCGATGGCAATGAAATCGCGGGATGGGTCGCCGCGCGCCGCCCGATTGAAAAAGGCGTATTCCTCGTTCACGGCGAAGAGGCCGCGATCGCAGCTCTGGCCGAGCGCCTCGCCGGGCGGGTCATTCCGGCGGCGAAACTGTTTCAGCCGCTGCTGGACGACATTTACGAGCTTTCGACGCCCGCGCCCACGCTCATGGATGTCGCGCACCGCCGCCGGCTTGCGCCCGAAGCGGTAACGCATCTCGACTGGCACAATGAGATGTCGAAACTGGTGCTCGACATCAACGATCAGATAGGGGCCGCAGCCGATGACCGCGCCCGCGGCGTCATCATCCGCCGGCTGCGGCGCGCGCTGGAGGGATCCGCCTGAGGCCAACGCGCCTGGATGATGCATATCAGGGCTTCCGGCAGCAGTGGCGGATACGCTTTACCAACCGACGGATTCCTGTTCCAACTATCCCGCAAAGGCCGGGCCCAACATCGGCAAGCGTTCGGGAGGAATAGGCATGAAACTCGGTACCGCGATCGCGGAAATCATGAGGCGCGAGGGAATCGAAATCCTCTGCGGCTATCCGGTCAATCACCTCATTGAATATGCAGCCAATGCCGACATCCGTCCCGTGATGGTGCGCCAGGAGCGTATCGGCCTGCACATGGCGGACGCGATCTCCCGCGTGACCTCCGGGCGCAGCATCGGCGCGTTCTGCATGCAGCACGGCCCCGGCGCGGAAAACGCCATGGGCGGCGTGGCGCAATGCTACGGCGAATCCGTGCCGGTGCTGGTGTTGCCGATGGGCTATGCGCGGCGGTTGGCCAATATCGATCCGAACTTCAATTCCAGCCAGGCGATGAAGGCATTTTCGAAGTCTTCCGAGCCGATCAACCTCGCCGCCGAAGTCGGCAACATCTTCCGCCGCGCCTTCACCAAGTTGAAAAACGGCCGCGGCGGACCGGTCATCGTGGAAATCCCGGCCGACATGTGGAACGAGGAAGTGCCGGAGCCCTTGAACTACACCCCGGTGCTGCGCACCCGCTACGGCGCCGATCCCGTGCATGTGAAGGAAGCGGCGGCGCTGTTGATCTCGGCCAGGCGGCCGGTGATCTATGCCGGCCAGGGCGTACATTACGCGCAAGCATGGCCGCAGCTCAAGCGGCTCGCCGAACGGCTCGCCATCCCCGTCACGTCGAGCCTCGGCGGCAAATCGTCCTTCCCGGAGACGCACCCGCTGTCGCTCGGCTCAGGCGGGCTTGCGGTCCCGCGCGCGGTGCCGAAATTCCTGGAGCAGGCCGACGTGATCTTCGGCATCGGCTGCTCGTTCACGGAGACGTCGTTCGGCATCGCCATGCCGAAGGGCAAGACCATCATCCATTCGACGCTGGACCCCGCGCATCTCAACAAGGATGTCGAGGCCCAGATCGGGCTGGTTGGTGACGCTTCCCTGGTTCTCGACGCGCTGCTGGAGGAGATCGGCAAGAGCGTGACGTCTGACCGCGACGCGTCCGCCGTCGCCGCCGAGATCGCCGCCTCGCATCAGGAGTGGCTGGCGAAATGGATGCCGAAGCTCACCAGCAACGACGCGCCGTTGAATCCCTATCGCGTGCTCTGGGATCTGCAGCACGCCGTCGACATCCACAACACCATCATCACCCATGATGCCGGCAGTCCGCGCGACCAGTTGTCGCCGTTCTGGAAGGCGGTCGAGCCGCTGTCTTATATCGGATGGGGCAAGACCACCCAGCTCGGCTATGGGCTCGGGCTCGCCATGGGCGCCAAACTCGCAAAACCGGAAAAGCTCTGCGTCAACGTCTGGGGCGATGCCGCGATCGGCTTTACCGGCATGGATTTCGAGACGGCGGTGCGCGAGCGGATCCCGATCATGTCCATTCTCCTGAACAATTTCAGCATGGCGATCGAATTGAAAGTGATGCCGATTTCGACCGAGAAATATCGTTCCACCGATATCTCCGGCGACTACGCCGCCATGGCACGGGCCTTCGGCGGCCATGGCGAGCGCGTGACGAAACCGGAAGATATCATCCCGGCGATTAAGCGCGGCATCCAGAAGACCCGGGAAGGCATCCCGGTGCTGCTGGAATTCATCACCTCCAAGGAAACCGAGGTTTCGAGACCCGGGACCTGAGTTCGACGGCCCTTCGGCTTAACCGCGACCAAAGATGGCGCTAGCCCGGGTGCGTCCGGGGTGAAATAATCAGGTGCTTTTCTGCCGGATTTGCCGGCCAACCCGTGAGCCCGGCGCCCGGACCGGCGTGTTGGTTGGGTGCTGCGCCGCCACAGGCCCGGCGCGAACGGAATTGAGTGAATGACCACGCTTTCCCCGGACATGGTGGCCGATCTCGAGCGGGAGAATGTCCGGCTGCAGGCCGAGCTGCGTGCCGCGCGGGACCGCCAGACGGCGGGCGCCGAAATCCTGCGCACCATCGCCAGCGCGCCGGGCGACGCCGAGCAGTCGCTGCAGCAAATCGCGGAAACCACTGCCCGCCTGTTCGACGCTCCCAGCGTCACGGTTCTGATCGCCGACGGCAACGAATGGGGAAAAACCATCCGCGTCGGTGACGGATCGAAACGCATCGGCGCCAAAGTATCCGCGGAACAGCTACGGATTGGAGGCCCTAACCTCCCGGGCACGGTCGTGAGCGAGAACCGGCAGATTCACATTCCCGACCTGGACAATGTCGATGCCGCGATGGCCGACTGGCCAGGTCCGCCGCTGGCGCGCGCCGCAGGCACCCGCGTCATCGCCGGCACGCCGCTGCGGCGCGAGGGTCGCGCGATCGGCGCTCTCATCGTCTTCCGCGACCGGCCCATACCCTTCACGGGCGAGGAGCTTGCGCTCCAGCAAAGTTTTGCCGACCAGGCCGTGATCGCCATCGAGAATGCCCGGCTGTTCAACGAGACAAAGGAAACGCTGGAGCGCCAGACCGCTACCGCCAACATCCTGAAGGTGATCGCTAGTTCGCCGTCGGACGTGCAGCCGGTGTTCGAGGCCATAGCAGCCAGCGCCAACAGGCTGATCGGCGGCTTTTCGACCGCGGTATTGCGCTTTACCGGCGATGAGCTTCATCTGGCGGCCTTCACCCCGACGAACCCGACGGCGGACGCTGCCTTGAAAGCATCGTTTCCCGGTCCAATATCCAGGTTTCCTCCGTTCATGCTGGTTCGCGACGGAAAGACGGTACAGTTCACCGACACCGAAGCGGAAGACGTGCCAAACCTGAACAGGGAATTGGCGCGATTGCGCGGCTATCGCAGCATGTTGTTCACGCCGCTGATGAGCAACGGCACACCGATCGGCATGATCAGCGTCACTCGAAAGGAGCCGGGGAAGTTTGCCGAGCAACATATCCAGCTGGTTCGGACCTTCGCCGACCAGGCCCTGATCGCCATCGAGAACGTGCGGCTGTTCGACGAGGTGCAGGCGAAGACGAACGACCTCACGGAATCGCTGCAGCAGCAGACCGCGGTCAGTGATGTGCTCAAGACAATCAGCCGCTCGACCTTCGATCTTCAGCCCGTACTCGACACGCTGGTGCACACCGCCGCGCGCCTGTGCGACGCCGAGATGGCCTTCATCATGCGCCGCGAGGGCGCCGTCTATCGCGCTGGTGCCGCCGTTGGCTATTCCAGCGAATACATCGATTTTCTGAAGAATCACCCGCTGACCGTGGATAGGGGTACCCTCACCGGCCGCGCCGTGCTTGAGCGACGCACCGTGCACATCCTCGATACGGCCACCGATCCGGAATACACGCTACGAGAATCGACTTCGCTTGCCCGTCAGCACACCGCGCTATGTGTGCCGCTGCTTCGCGAGAACGAACCCATTGGAACGATCGTGTTGGCGCGCCAACGGGTAGAGCCGTTCACGCCAAAACAGATCGATCTCCTCACCACCTTTGCTGACCAGGCCGTAATCGCCATTGAAAACGTACGCCTCTTCGACCAAGTCCGGCAGCGCACCGACGATCTTTCCGAGGCTCTGACCTACCAGACCGGCAGCGGCAATATTCTCCGGGTGATTGCCTCTTCGCCGACCGATGTCGGGCCGGTGCTCAATGCCATTGTCGAAAGCGCCTGCGAGCTTTGCGAGGCCTATGATGCCGTCGTGCTTCTCAAAGACGGTGACAGCCTGCGCTTCAGCGCTCATCACGGTCCGATCGGAATCAATCTGGAAAAATGGCCGATCAGTCGCGACTGGACCGCCGGACGGGCGTTCGTGGATCAGAGGCATATCCATGTGCATGACATGCTGTCAAGCGAAGGCGCCGAGTTCCCCGAGAGCATGGAATTATCGCGGCACACAGGCTCCCCTGGCATCCGCACTATCTTGAGCGTACCCCTGCTGCGCGAGAATGAGAGCATCGGAACGATCCTGCTGCGCCGCACAGAGGTTCAGCCATTCAGCGACAAGCAAATCGCGTTGTTGCAGACCTTTGCCGACCAGGCGGTGATCGCGATCGGCAACGTGCGTCTATTCGACGAGGTGCAGGCGCGCACCAAGGAGCTCGCCGCTTCCCTCGACGATTTGCGCACCGCCCAGGACCGCCTGGTGCAGACCGAAAAGCTCGCTTCGCTCGGCCAGCTCACCGCGGGCATCGCGCACGAGATCAAGAACCCGCTCAATTTTGTCAACAACTTTGCAGCACTTTCGGCGGAGCTGACCGACGAACTCAATGATCTGCTCGGGTCCGCTTCGCTCACCGGCAAGATGCGGGAGGAAGTCGACGAACTGACGCGCATGCTGAAGGACAATCTCGAACGGGTGGTCCAGCACGGCAAGCGCGCCGACTCCATTGTCAAGAATATGCTGCTGCATTCGCGCGAAGGTTCCGGCGAGCACCGGCCCGCCGATATCAACGCGCTGCTGGATGAGAGTCTCAACCTCGCCTATCACGGCGCCCGCGCCGAGAAGCCGCAATTCAACGTGACCCTGCAGCGCGACTTCGACGAGATGGCGGGCACGATCGAATTGTTTCCACAGGAGATCACCCGCGTCTTCCTGAATTTGATCGCGAACGGATTTTATGCCGTCACCAAGCGCATGACGGAGAATGGCGGTTCCGGCTTCGAGCCGGTGGTGACCGCAGCCACGCGCAATCTCGGCGACACCGTGGAAATCCGCATCCGCGACAACGGCACCGGAATCCCGCCGGAGGTGAAGGAAAAGATGTTCAACCCGTTCTTTACGACCAAGCCGGCCGGTGAAGGGACCGGGCTCGGCCTCTCGATGAGCCACGACATCATCGTGAAACAACACGGTGGCAGGATCGACGTCGAGACGGAGCCCGGAGCGTTCACCGAATTCAGGATCGTCCTGCCGCGGACAAGCAGATTTTCAGACAAGGAGTGAGGTCAGACGTGAGCGTTCTGGTTCTAGTGGTCGACGATGAGCCCGACGTCGAGGCGCTGTTCCGCCAGCAGTTCCGGCGCGATCTGCGCGCGCAGCGTTTCGTGATGGATTTTGCGATTTCGGCGGCGGACGCGCTGGCGCGCATTGCCGACACCATCGAGCAGTCGCTGATCCTGATCCTTTCGGACATCAACATGCCCGGCATGACCGGCCTCGAAATGCTGCCCAAGGTCAGGGCAATGCGGCCCGACGTGCCCGTCATCATGATCACCGCCTACGGCGATCCCGAAACCAAACGCAAGGCGATCGAAAGCGGCGCGAGCGGGCTGTTGACCAAGCCGATCGACTTCGTCTCGCTCAGGCAGGAGATCGATACGCGGCTCGAACAGGCCGGTTGAGCCGGCCGCCTGCAGCCGGTGCCACCGGCGCAAGCCGATCTACGCCTATGGCCCAACGCGGACATCGGTGCCGATACCGTCCAGAAAGTTGGACAATTCCCCCACCCACTTGCGCGACACATCGCTGTCGGCGCTCTCGCCAGCCTGCTGAAGCGCGGCGCCGATGTCTGTGATGGCCTGAAATCCGAAGGCGCCCCCGGAACCCCTCATCTGGTGCCCCAGACTCGTCACGGTCTCAAAGTCGACCCGATCCAAAGCGTCCAGCATCACCACGACGTTCTGCCTGCAGTTCAGCAGATACGCAGGGATCCGGTTTGCCAATGTTGGTTTCACGCGCAGGAGGATCGGATCCAACCGGCTTTCTTCCGCTTCCGATGGCGTAAGCGCGACCCGGGAGTGCTCCTTGATCGCTTGCAGCAGCACGTCCTGTTTGATCGGTTTTGTCAGGAAAGCCGTGCATCCGGCTGCCAGACACTTTTCTCGATCCCCCTTCAAGGCGGCGGCCGTCAGTGCGATGATCGGCGTGGGCGGCCGATCGTTCGCTTGTTCCCACGCGCGAATCGCCCGCGTCGCCGTCAGGCCATCCATGACCGGCATTTGCCGGTCCATCAGGACAAGGTCATAGTTTCCCGCTGTAAACTTTTTGCAGGCGATGGCCCCATTTTCGGCAATTTCGACCTGGTACGGCGTGTCCTCCAGATAGGCCATCGTGATGGTTCGGTTGTCGGGGGAGTCCTCGACCAGAAGAATATGCAGCGCCGGCAGCGCCGGCTCCGGACCCGTCCCGATCGGCGCCACCGTCGGCCGGTGAACCGTCGCCGAGATCTCGAATGGCACGGCAAAAGCAAACACGCTGCCTTTCCCGACCTCACTTTCGACCCAGATACGCCCACCCATCAGTTCCACCAGCCGCTTCGAAATCGTGAGCCCCAACCCCGAGCCCCCGAACCTGCGCGTGGTGGACGAGTCAGCTTGCGTGAAGCGTTCAAACACCCGCGCCAATTTCTCGTCCGGAATACCGATGCCGGTGTCCGAGACGGTGAACCGCAATGCGGTCGGAATGGACGAATCCGCATCCGGTGCGACCCGCAGCGACACACCGCCGGATTGCGTGAACTTGATCGCGTTTCCGATCAAGTTGAGCAGCACCTGCCGCAGCCGTGTCGGATCACCAACCAGGTCGGTGGGCACATCCGGAGCGATCTCGCAGACAAGGGAGAGCCCCTTTTCATCGGCCCGGGCCGCCACCATCTCCGTCACCTTCTCCAAATGGTCGTTCAGCGAGAAGCCGGTCCGCTCTAGCTCCAGCTGTGAGGCTTCGACCTTGGAGAGATCCAGGATGTCGTTGATGAGATTCAGCAGGTTGTCGCCGGCGCGGCGAAATATCTGCACATACTTGTCCTGCTCCGGCGAGAGCGCCGTCTTCGCGAGCAGATCGGCGATGCCCATGATCGCATTCATCGGCGTCCGGATCTCATGACTCATGCTCGCGAGAAAATCCGATTTGGTCCGGCTCGCGCTCTCGGCGGCGGCCTTGGCCTGCTGCAGTTCGGCCTCCACACGCTTGCGCTCCGTGACGTCGCGCGCCGCGGCGAAAACGCCCTGCAGCGTACGGTTCCGGTCGTAAAAGGTGGTCGCATTGTAGGACACTACCGTCTGCTTGCCGTCGCGCGCGCGCGCCGTCAGTTCGTAGTCGGTGACCGACTTTTCGCTCAGCACGCGCTTGATCGCCGCCTCGGCTCGCTCCGGATCGGTGAAATATCCCTTGAACGGCGCACCGATCAACTCATCGCGCGTGCAGCCGGTAAGCGCCTCCATCTGCTTGTTGACGTCGGTGATGATGCCGGACGGATCGGTGGTCATGATCGCGTCGATGTTGGATTCGATCAGCGAGCGGGTGTAGAATTGCTGGTCGCGCAGGCGTTGATCGGACTTTTTTTGCTCTTCCTCGACCAGCTTGCGCGCGGTGTTGTCGGTGCCTATCAGCAGATAACCGATGATGGTGCCCTGCGCGTCGCGCAGCGCCGTGACCGACACCACCGCAGGGAACCGGCTGCCATCCTTGCGGATATAGGTCAGCTCGTAGATGTCCTCGATCCCGCGCGAGGCCTTGAACACCAGAGCCTCGAAGCCCGGCGTGATCGGGGTCGCGAACTCGACGCTCAAGGCCTTGGCGCGCGCGATCAGCTCCGGCGGATCGGAAATGTCAGCCGGCGTGATCTTGTTCATCACGTCGGCGGCGGCGTAACCAAGCATCCGCTCGGCGCCGACGTTGAAGATCTGAATGACTCCCTTGGCGTCGGTGGCGATGCTGGAGAAATTGGCGCTGTTGAAGATTGCGCTCTGCAGCGCCCCCGCCTTGAGCTCGGTGCCAATCAGCAGATAACCGATGATGGCGTCCTGTGCGTCGCGCAGCGCCGTGACCGACACCACTGCGGGGAACCGGCTGCCATCCTTGCGGATATAGGTCAGCTCGTAGATGTCCTCGATCCCGCGCGAGGCCTTGAACACCAGGGCCTCGAACCCCGGCGCAATCGTGGTGCCGAGTTCGACGCTCAGCGCCTTGGCGCGTGCGATCAACTCCTGCGGATCGGAGATGTCGGCCGGCGTGATCTTGTTCATCACTTCGGCAGCGGTGTAACCGAGCATCCGCTCGGCGCCGACATTGAAGATCTGTATGACGCCCTTGGCGTCGGTGGCAATGCTGGAGAAGTTGGCGCTGTTGAAGATCGCGCTCTGCAACGCCCCCGCCTTGAGCTCGGTGCCAATCAGCAGATAGCCGATGATGGCGTCCTGCGCATCGCGCAGCGCCGTGACCGACACCACCGCCGGGAACCGGCTGCCATCCTTGCGGATATAGGTCAGCTCGTAGATATCCTCGATCCCGCGCGAGGCCTTGAACACCAGAGCCTCGAAACCCGGCGTGATCGGGGTTCCGAGTTCGACGCTCAGCGCCTTGGCGCGCGCGATCAACTCCTGCGGATCGGAGATGTCGGCCGGCGTGATCTTGTTCATCACTTCGGCAGCGGTGTAGCCGAGCATCCGCTCGGCGCCGACGTTGAAAATCTGAATGACGCCCTTGGCGTCGGTGGCGATGCTGGAGAAGTTGGCGCTGTTGAAGATCGCGCTCTGCAGCGCCCCCGCCTTGAGCAGCGCCTCTTCCGCCTGCTGGCGCGCGGTGTTGTCGGTACCGATCAGCAAATAGCCGATGATGACGTCCTGCGCATCGCGCAGCGCCGTCACCGACACCACCGCTCCGAACCGGCTGCCGTCCTTGCGGATATAGGTCAGCTCATAGATATCCTCGATCCCGCGCGAAGCCTTGAACACCAGGGCCTCGAAGCCCGGCGTGATCGGGGTCGCAAACTCGACGCTCAAGGCCTTGGCGCGCGCGATCAGCTCCGGCGGATCGGAGATGTCAGCCGGCGTGATCTTGTTCATGACGTCGGCGGCGGTGTAGCCGAGCATCCGCTCGGCGCCGACGTTGAAGATCTGAATGACGCCCTTGGCGTCGGTGGCGATGCT
>NZ_JADGRI010000162.1 GCF_017881085.1 Bradyrhizobium sp. | reverse complement strand
AAAACTCTCCGACGAATTGCAGCGCCAGATCCTGCCCGATGGCGGCCACATCTCGCGCAATCCCGGCGCGCTGATCGAGCTCCTGATCGACCTGTTGCCACTGCGGCAGACCTTTGCCGCCCGCAACATCGCGCCGCCGTCGGCGCTCCTGAACGCGATCGACCGCATGATGCCGATGCTGCGCTTCTTCCGCCACGGCGACGGGAGCTTTGCTCTGTTCAACGGCATGAGCAGCGCGCCGTCGGATATTCTGGCGACGCTGCTCGCCTATGACGACACCCACGGCGCGCCGATGGCGAACATGCCGCATACCGGCTATCAGCGCCTCGACGCCGGCGCGCTGACGGTCATCATGGACACCGGCCCGCCGCCGCCGCCGAGCGTCAGCCAGGAGGCCCATGCCGGCTGCCTTTCGTTCGAGCTGTCGTCAGGGCCGAGCCGGATCGTCACCAATTGCGGCATGCCCTCGACTAGCCGCGACAACTGGCGCGTCTTTGCGCGCTCGACGGCGGCGCATTCGACGCTGACCTATCACGCGACGTCGTCCTGCCAGTTCGTCGAACTGTCGGCGATGAAACGGCTGCTGCATGGCGCGCCTGTCGTCAGCGGCCCGTCGAACGTGGAAAGTTATCGCGAGGTGGTCGCCAACGGCGTGCTCTTGACGACGTCGCATGACGGCTATCTGCCGCGGTTCGGCGTGGTGCATCGCCGGGTGCTGATGGTCGCGCATGATGGCGCCAGACTCGACGGCGAGGATACCGTGGCGCCGGCGCCGGGTGCCCGCATCAAGGGCAACGAGACCGACTACGCGGTACGGTTTCATCTGCACCCTTCGGTGAAGGCGAGCCGGCTCAGCGACGCCCGCGGCGTCATGCTGGTGCTGCCGAACCGCGACGTCTGGACCTTCGAAGCGCTCGACGACAAGGTGGAACTGGAAGACAGCGTATTCCTGGCCGGAAACGACGGCCCCCGCCGCACCGCCCAGATCGTGATCCGGCAGGACTCCCGGCACGCCCCCTCGATCCGCTGGAGCTTTGTGCGCTCGACGACGTCGGCCTCGGCGACGTCCTCAAGGCGCAACGCCCGCCGCGAGCCGGAGTTGCCGCTGTAAATTGTGGCCAACAGTCAACAAACCGCTACCGCCGGTTTCGTGGCTGACAAAACCGTGCTACCCGGCGGTCCTATCATCTAGGACGAACATATGACCGAGCATCCGCGCCGCGTAATCCGCGCTCTGTTGTCCGTTTCCGACAAGACCGGCCTGATCGAATTCGCTCAGGCGCTTGCCGGCCAAGGCATCGAGCTCGTCTCCACCGGCGGCACCGCCAAGGCGATTGCCGCGGCGGGATTGAAGGTGAGGGACGTTTCGGAGCTGACCGGATTTCCCGAGATGATGGATGGAAGGGTGAAAACCCTGCATCCCAAGGTGCATGGCGGGCTTCTCGCGATCCGCGACAATGCCGAACATGCGCAGGCGATGAAGAGCCACGGCATCGCGCCGATCGACCTTCTGGTGGTCAATCTCTATCCGTTCGAGGCCACCGTGGACAAGGGCGCTGGCTTCGAGGAGTGCATCGAGAACATCGACATCGGCGGGCCTGCGATGATCCGCGCCGCGGCGAAGAACCATGATGACGTCGCCGTCGTGGTCGAGGCGCAGGACTACCAGGCGGTGCTCGACGAACTCGCCGCCAATGCCGGTGCCACCACGCTGTCGCTGCGACGGCGGCTGGCCGCCAAGGCCTATGCCCGCACCGCCGCCTATGACGCCGCGATCTCGAACTGGTTCGCGTTGCAGCTCAAGACCGACGCGCCGGACTACCGTGCTTTCGGCGGAAGGCTGATCCAGGCGCTGCGCTATGGCGAGAACCCGCACCAGACCGCCGCGTTCTACCGCACGCCCGACCAGCGTCCGGGCGTCGCCACCGCGCGGCAGCTGCAGGGCAAGGAACTGTCCTATAACAACATCAACGACACCGATGCGGCCTATGAATGCATCGCCGAGTTCGATCCCAAGCGGACTGCGGCCTGCGTCATCGTCAAGCACGCCAATCCCTGCGGCGTCGCCGAGGGTCCCGATCTCGGCACCGCCTATCGCAAGGCGTTCGCCTGCGACACCCAATCGCCCTATGGCGGCATCATCGCCGTCAACCGCACGCTCGATGCCGACACCGCGCGCGTCATCACCGAAATCCTCACCGAAGTCATCATCGCACCCGATGCGACCGAGGAAGCCATTGCGATCATCGCCAAGCGGCGTAACTTAAGGCTCCTGCTCGCGGGCAGCCTGCCCGATCCGCGCGCCTCAGGCCTGACGGCGAAGACCGTCGCCGGCGGCTTGCTGGTGCAGAGCCGCGACAACGCCGTGGTGGACGACCTCACGCTGAAGACGGTCACGAAACGGGCGCCGACCGAGGCGGAGCTGCGCGACCTCCAATTCGCGTTCCGCGTCGCCAAGCACGTCAAATCCAACACCATCGTCTACGCCAAGGATCTCGCCACCGTCGGCATCGGCGCGGGGCAGATGAGCCGGGTGGATTCCTCGCGCATCGCCGCGCGCAAGGCGCAGGATGCGGCGGCCGAGGCAAAACTCGCGCAGCCGATGACCGTGGGCTCCGTGGTGGCGTCGGACGCGTTCTTTCCGTTCGCCGACGGCCTGTTGGTCGCGATCGAGGCGGGCGCCACGGCGGTGATCCAGCCCGGCGGATCGATCCGCGACGACGAGGTGATCAAGGCCGCCGATGATGCCGGTATCGCCATGGTGTTCACCGGCGTGCGGCATTTCCGGCATTGATCCTGCCATCGCCCGGCGAACGCCGGGACAACCGACGTGGTTGCGGCCGAAGGTCTTGAGGTCCGGCGTGCGTCCGGCTTTGCGGCCTAAACTCCTCAGATCCCGCCAGTTTTTCATGTATGTATACCAAAGAAGCTAATTCGCCTTCCTTTTTGACGATAATGTTGTCGTAACAATAAAAATTGTATACATATGGGATGCATACGGCCGACCAACGAGGATTCCCGCATGGCCCAATCCTTCCCGATGAATGCCTGGTACGCCGCCGCCTGGGATGCCGATATCAAGCACGCGCTGTTTCCGCGGACGATCTGCGGCAAGCACGTCGTGATGTACCGGCAGGCCAACGGGCAGGTGACGGCGCTGGAAGACGCTTGCTGGCATCGCCTGGTGCCGCTTTCGAAGGGCCGTCTCGACGGCGATCATGTGGTGTGCGGCTATCACGGCCTGAAATTCAATTCCTCCGGCCGCTGCACCTTCATGCCGTCGCAGGAAACCATCAATCCGTCGGCCTGCGTGCGCGCCTATCCCGCGATCGAGCGTCACCGCTTCATCTGGCTGTGGATGGGCGATCCGGCGCTGGCCGATCCGGCGCTGGTTCCGGACATGCACTGGAACGACGATCCGGCCTGGTCCGGCGACGGCAAGACCATTCATGTCAAATGCGATTACCGGCTGGTGGTCGATAATCTGATGGACCTGACGCATGAGACGTTCGTCCATGGCGGCAGCATTGGCAATGAAGCCGTCGCCGAAGCGCCGTTCGATGTGGCGCATGGCGACAAGACCGTCACCGTGACGCGCTGGATGCGCGGCATCGAAGCGCCGCCGTTCTGGGCCGCGCAACTGCAGAAACCGGGACCGGTCGACCGCTGGCAGATCATTCATTTCGAGGCGCCCGGCACCGTCAATATCGACGTCGGGGTGGCGCCGGCCGGCACCGGTGCGCCGGAAGGCGACCGCTCGCAGGGCGTCAACGGCTATGTGCTCAATACCATGACGCCGGAGACCGCAACGACGTGCCACTACTTCTGGGCTTTCGTGCGCAACTATCGCCTGACCGAACAGAAAATCACTACGCAAATTCGCGAAGGCGTCGCCGGCATTTTCGGCGAAGATGAAATCATCCTCGAAGCCCAGCAGCGCGCGATCGACGAGAACCCCGATCGCGTGTTCTACAATCTCAATATCGACGCCGGCGCGATGTGGGCGCGGCGCATGATCGATCGCATGGTGGCGCGCGAAAACCCGTCTTCGGTGCTGCAGGCCGCGGAGTGAGCCGATGAGCGAACGCGACCCCGATCGCGCGGTATCCCAGACGGTGCGCGCCCAGCTGGCGCTGCGCGACCTGATCCTTTCGGGCCGGCTGCGGCCCGGCGAACGAATTTCGGAATTGGGAGCGGTCGAGACCACCGGCGTGTCGCGCACGCCCGTGCGCATGGCGCTGGTCCGGCTCGAGGAGGAAGGCCTTCTCGAAGCGATTCCGTCCGGCGGGTTCATGGTGAAGGCGTTCACCGAACGGGACATCCTCGATTCGATCGAGCTGCGCGGGGTGCTCGAAGGTCTTGCGGCGAGATTCGCCGCGGAGCGTGGCGTGTCGGTGCGCGATCTCGAGCCGCTGAAAGAGAGTCTTGCGGAGCTGGACCAGCTGGTCACGCAGGATCCGGTCTCGATGGAAGCGTTCTCGTCCTACGTTGCGATGAATGCCCGCTTTCACGCGCTGCTGACGGAACTGTCCCACAGCGCGCCGCTGATCCGGCAGATCGACCGCGCCTCCGCGCTGCCGTTCGCCTCCCCCAGCGGCTTCGTGATGGCGCAGTCGGTGCTGCCGGAAGCGCATCAGATCCTGATCATCGCGCAGGACCATCACCGCATCGTGGTCGATGCGATTGAAAACCGGGAAGGGGCGCGGGCGGAAGCCGTCATGCGCGAACATGCGCGCCTTGCCGCCCGAAACCTCCGGCTGGCGCTGCGCAACCGAACCCACCTGGATCTGCTGCCGGCACTGGCGCTGGTCCGCTCTCCCGTCGCCGAATAATCGTTCGAGGACATCATGCGATTTGCGCAGAAATGGACGACATGCAGGGTTCACGGGGTTCGCGACGTGACGCCCGCGATCCGCGAATTCGTGCTGCGGCCGGAGGGAACGGGCTGCGAACACCACGCTGTCGGCAGCCATGTCAACGTCGGCGTGCTGATCGATGGGCGGCCGGAGACACGCAGCTATTCGCTGGTCGGTGAGTTCAGTCCCGACGGCTACCGGATCGCCGTTCGGCGCGCACCCGACAGCCGCGGCGGTTCGCTTTATATGTGGGCGCTGAAGCCGGGCGCGCGCATCGAGGTGTCTACCCCGGCCTCGCTGTTCGAGGTCGACTGGTCGAAAAAATCCTATTGCCTGATCGCGGGCGGGATCGGCATTACGCCGATCGTCGGCATTGCCGGCGCGTTGATGCGCCGGAACGCTCAATTGGCGCTGCACTATGCCGTCAAATCGCGGCGCGATGCCGCGTTTCTCGCGGAACTCGCGGAGCTCGTCGGAGATCGGTTGATCATCCATGCCAGCGACGAGGGCAGGCGGATCGATCTGGATGAAACGTTCGGTCGGCTGCCGCAGGATTCGTCGGCGGTCGTCTGCGGCCCGATGCGGCTTCTCGAAGCGGCGCGGCACAGCTGGGCGTCGGCCGGGCGGGCGCCGGCCGACTTGCGCTACGAAACCTTCGGCTCGAGCGGGCTCTTGCCGACACAATCGTTTCGGGTCCGGATCGACCATTCCGGCCGGGAGATTGTGGTCGGCGACAACAAATCGATGCTGGATTCGCTCAACGAGGCCGGCTTCGAGGTGATGTCGGATTGCCAGCGCGGCGAATGCGGCGTCTGCGCGATCGACGTCGTTGCCGTGGACGGAAAGATCGATCACCGCGACGTGTTCTTCAGCGATCACCAGAAACAGGCGAGCGGCAGGATCTGTCCCTGCGTCTCGCGCGCCGTCGGCGCGATGACCGTAAATACGCTGTATCGGAGCGACGAACGACCGGGCGCTTAATCCTGATCCACCCGCGCCAACAGGACCAGTCCCGCGACGAAGAACAGCACCAGCACCGCCATGCCGGCCTTCTGGCTTGCGGTGACGGCGGTGATAACGCCGATCAACAGCGGCCCGACGAAGGATGTGATCTTTCCCGTCAGCGCGAATAATCCAAAATATTGCGCGATGCGGTCTTTCGGCGCCATGCGGATCAGAAGCGTCCGCGACGCCGCCTGCAGCGGACCCCCGGCGGCCCCAATCAGACATCCCAGCAGCAGATAGGCGCGTTCGGCCGGCGCGGCGAACAACGCGCCGCCAGGCGTCGGCGGCGCAACCCTAATGAAGAGGATCCGGTCCTTGTCCACCAGGAGGATCGCGACGACCGCAAACAGCAGGAGCAGCATGCTGCCCGCGATCACACGTTTCGGTCCGAGCTTGTCGTCGAGCCTGCCGCCGAGCCACGCCCCGAACGTGCCGGCGATGGCGAGAATGATCCCGAACGTGCCGATCTGAATCGTGTTCCAGCCAAAGGTGCCGGCGGCGTAGATGCCGCCGAACGCGAACAGCGACACCAGCGCGTCGGTGTAGATCATGTTGGCGAGCAGAAACGCGGCCAGCGATTTCTGCCTCGGCAATTCGGCCAGCGTCCGCTTCAGCCCGGTCAAGCCTTCGCGCACGGCGCCGCCGATCGGCCGTTTGGCGGGATAATCCGGCGTCAGCAGGAACATCGGCAGCACGAAGACCATGAACCAGATGCCGGTCAAGGGACCCGAGATGCGGTCGCCCTGATGGGTAAGGGGATCGAGACCTAACAGCGGCATGAAGCCGAACAGCGTGCGTCCGGTTTCCGGACTGGCGGCGAGAAAGCCGAGCACCAGGATCAGGCTCAGGATGCCGCCGACATAGCCGGTGGCCCAGCCGGTGCCGGACAATCGCCCGATCTGGTTCGGCGGCACCAGCGTCGGCATCATCGCATTGTTGAAGACGGTGGCGAATTCAGCGCCGATGGTCGCTAGCCCATAGGCGAGCAGCAGCGGCAAAATCACGCTCGGATCGCCGGGCTTGCCGAACCACATCAGCGACGCGCCTATCACCAGCATCGCGCCGAACGCCGCGATCCAGGGCTTGCGCCGTCCGCTGGCATCCGCGATCGCGCCCAAAACCGGCGACAGCAGGGCGATCAGCAGTCCCGCCGCCGCGGTCGCAAAGCCCCACAGCGATTGTCCGCTCGCAGCATCGGGGGCCACGTGGGTGGCGAAATAGGGAGCAAACACAAAGGTGGTGATCAGCGTGAAATAGGGCTGCGCCGCCCAGTCGAAGAAAATCCAGCTAATGACGGCAGCACGCGGCGGATAATTCTCTCGCATATCGGCAATGCGTGCATCTGTGGCAATTACCGCCATGCTCGAAAATATCCTTGATCAATCACGAGGAGGCGTTTTGCCTACCGCATCGGAACCCATATAGCATCCGTGGATATGACAGCCTTGCGAATTTTCTGGCGCCATATTGGCTCTAACCCGCGGCGGAATTTAGATGATCTTGTTTGCAACTGAACGGCGCCGGATCGTTGCGGCAGCAGTCCTGTTCATTGTCGCGTCTTGCCTGCCCGCGACCGCGCAGCAGCGGCGCGACATCTACACACCGCCGGCGCTGGATACCATTCATGCCGTCGCCGCCGAACACGGCATGGTGGTGGCGCAGGAAAAAAACGCGGCGCGGATCGGTGCCGCTGTGCTGCGGCGTGGCGGCAATGCGGTCGACGCGGCGGTGGCCACGGGTTTCGCGATGGCCGTGACCTATCCGCGCGCGGGAAACATCGGCGGCGGCGGCTTCATGGTGATTCATTCGGCCGATCATCACGAGGACGTCGCGATCGATTATCGCGAAACCGCGCCGGCCGCGACCACGCCCAACATTTTCCTTGGGGCGGACGGCAAGCCCGATATCGAGAAATCGCGGGACTCCGCACTCGGCATCGGCGTTCCCGGCACCGTCGCCGGCCTGACGCTGGCGCTGGAAAAATACGGCTCGGGCAAATTCACCCTCGCCGAATTGCTGCGGCCGGCGATCGAGGCGGCACGCAACGGCGCCCCGCTCGAAGACGACATGGCCGACACCTTGCCCGGGATCTACCGGCGGCTTGCGCGCTGGCCGGCGTCGGCGAAGATCTTTTCCCGCAGCGATGGCGGCCCGCTGCAAGAAGGCGATCTGTTGGTGCAGGGTGATCTGGCGGCGACCCTCACCGCAATCGCCGAGCAGGGGCCGCGCGGATTCTATGAAGGACCGGTCGCGGAAAAACTCGCAAAGGCGGTGCGCGACGCCGGCGGCATCATGACGCCGGAGGATCTGAAATCCTATGCCGCCGTGATCCGCACGCCGGTGCGTGGCAGCTATCGCGGCTATGATGTCGTCTCGATGCCGCTGTCCTCGTCCGGCGGCGTAGTACTCCTGGAGATGCTGAATATCCTCGAAGGCTTTCCGCTTTCCGGCATGAAGCAGGGCTCCGCGCCGGAGCTGCACGTCCTGATCGAGGCGATGAAGCGCGCCTATGCCGATCGTGCGCGCTATCTCGGCGATCCCGCCTTTGTCAGCGCGCCGGTGCTGGCGCTGACCTCGAAGGACTACGCGGCCAAGCAGCGAGCCTCGATCGATCTCGACCGCGCCACGCCGTGGACCGATGCGCTGTCGGCGCTGCCGCCGCGCGAAGGCAGCAACACCACGCATTTCTCTGTCGTCGACAGCCAGGGCAATGCGGTCAGCAACACCTATACGCTGAATTTCCCCTACGGCGTCGGTCTGGTCGCCGAAGGCACCGGCGTGTTGCTCAACAACGAACTCGACGATTTCACCGCAGCGCCCGGCGCCTCCAATGCGTTCGGCCTGGTCGGGTTCGAAGCCAACCTGCCCGGGCCCGGCAAGCGGCCGCTGTCGTCGATGTCGCCGACCATCGTGCTGAAGGACGGCAAGCCCGTGCTGGTGACGGGATCGCCGGGCGGCAGCCGCATCATCTCCACGGTGCTGCAGGTGATCGTCAATGTGCTCGACTACCACATGGATGTCGCCGCCGCGGTCGATGCGCCGAGGCTGCACCATCAATGGCTGCCGGACGAGGTCCGGGTCGAGCGCGGCTTTGCCGAGGACACGCTGGCCGGCCTGAAGGCCAAGGGGCACAAATTAGTCGAGCCGATGGGCCAGACCTCCGCCAATTCGATCGCGGTGACGCCAAACGGATTGCTCGGCGCCCCCGATCCGCGTACCCGTGGCGCGGAGGCGGCGGGACAATAGGTCCAAAAGCACAATCGGCGGGAAACACCGCGAGGGAGGAACGATGACATCGCTCAAGGGCAAGACGCTGTTCGTATCCGGCGGCAGCCGCGGCATCGGGCTTGCGATCGTGTTGCGCGCGGCGCGGGACGGCGCCAATGTCGCGATCGCCGCCAAGACTGCGGAGCCGCATCCGAAATTGAAGGGGACCATCTACACCGCCGCTGACGAGATCCGCGCCGCCGGCGGCAAGGCGTTGCCCATTCTCTGCGACATTCGAGAGGAGGCCCAGGTGATCGCGGCCATCGACAAGACCGTGGCCGAGTTCGGCGGCATCGATATCTGCGTCAACAACGCCAGCGCCATCAGCCTGACGAATTCGCAAGCAACCGACATGAAGCGGTTCGACCTGATGATGGGCATCAACACCCGCGGCACTTTCATGGTCTCGAAATACTGCATCCCGCATCTGAAGAAGGCGGAAAACCCGCATATCCTGATGCTGTCGCCGCCGCTCGACATGAAAGCAAAATGGTTCGAGCATTCCACCGCCTACACGCTGGCGAAATTCGGCATGAGCCTGTGCGTGCTCGGTCTGGCCGCCGAACAGAAGGCCGCCGGCATCGCCGTCAATGCATTGTGGCCGCGCACCACCATCGCCACCGCCGCCGTCGGCAATCTCTTAGGGGGAGACGCGATGATGCGCGCCAGCCGCACGCCGGAAATCATGGGCGATGCCGCCCATGTGATCTTCACAAAACCGTCGCGCGAATTCACCGGACAATTCTGCATCGACGACAAGGTGCTTTACGAAAGCGGCGTGCGCGACTTCGAGCCTTACCGCGTCGATCGGTCGGTGCCGCTGATGTCGGATTTCTTCGTGCCCGACGACGACGTCCCACCGCCCGGCGTTACCGTGATGGCGCTGCCTTCCGCTGGCGGGGTGCAGAAGTCGCGCTAGAAACGAAGCGGGACGGAGAGCGGTGTGGTTTCGCGAAAACTGTTCGTGTGGGCGCTGATTCTGGCCGTTGCGGTGGCGCTCGGCGTGGTCTACCGCCCCGATCGCGCCATCCGCGTGGCGACGAGCGCCGTCGCGGACGGCGTCTGCGCGAAGACCTTCGTATCGGGCCTCGATCCGGAGGCCGTATTCGCGGAGACCATGGATCGCCCCGGCATTCGGCGGTTGCGGCCGGGAATGCGATACCGGCTTGATCGCGCCGCCACGACCGTCGACGTTTCCGTGATAGGTCTGCTCGGCAGCCGCGCCGCCTTCCACGACGGGTTTGGCTGCGTGCTGCTGCATGGATCGAAAGATCCGTATCTGCTGCGAAGCGACGTTGAAGCGCTGAGGGTGCCGAGGAACCCGCCGCTGCTGCCGGAAATCGCCGGCCGCGGCATGGTCGAGCCCTCCGCGCCCGCCCTGAAGGCCGCGCTGGATCATGCCTTCGAGGAACCCGCCGAGCCGCCGTTCCGCAGAACCAAGGCGGTCGTGGTGGTGCGCGACGGGGGCGTGATCGCCGAACGCTATTCGGCAGGCGTCGGTATCGATACGCAGCTACCGGGTTTCTCCATGACCAAGTCCGTGGTCAACGCGCTGCTCGGAATACTGGCGCAGCAGGGCGTCCTGACCCCATCGATGCCAGCGCCGGTTCCGGAGTGGCGCGCCGCCAGCGATCCGCGCCATGAGATCGAGGTCGAGCACTTGATGCGGATGACAACGGGTCTCGCGCTGGATGAAACCAATTCCGGCTTCGATCCCTCCAACCTGATGTACCTGTACGACGACATGGCGGGCTTTGCCGCCAAGGCGCCGTTGATCGCGCCGCCGGCAACGCGATGGGCCTACTCCAGCGCTACCACGCAGATCCTGGCGCGGATCATCCGCGATGCCGTTGGCGGTCCCGAGAGGACGCTGGCGTTCGCGTGGCGCGAGCTGTTCAATCCGCTGGGGATGCGCAATGTGACGCTCGAATTCGACGCAAGCGGCACGCTGCAGGGCTCGGCCAACATGCTGGCGAGCGCCCGGGACTGGGCGCGGTTCGGCCTGCTCTATCTGAACGACGGCGAGATCGGCGGCCGTCGCATTCTGCAGGATGACTGGGTGGATTTTTCAGCTTCCGCCACGCTCGATACCGATTATGGCGCCGGCTTCTGGACCAACCGCAGCGAGCACCGAAATGCCAAAGGCCGTGTGCGCCTCGGTATTCCGCGTGACGCGTTCTTTGCATCCGGCAATCTCGGCCAGCGCGTCGTGATCATTCCATCGCAGCATCTGGTGGTCGTCCGGCTCGGCGATGCCGTCGACCCCACCGGCGACATAAGCGGCCTCGGCCGGCTGGTGAAGGAAGTGATCGCGGCGACGCAGCCTTGAGCGAGCGTTCTAGATCACTGACCCATTTAGGGTCGAGCGCCAATGGATGGCGCGTTCCTTCAGCAACGAATCCCTGACGTGAGGCAGTTCCTCGTCCTTCAACCGCTCGAGCGGCTCGAAGGCGAAGGCAGCGGCGCCGTGAGCCGCCCACGCGCTCTGCAATTCCCGGTTGGAATGGCC
>NZ_JADGRI010000161.1 GCF_017881085.1 Bradyrhizobium sp. | reverse complement strand
GGCGGTATCTGGTTGACCCAGGCGGGCGACGCGAAAGTGCGTGTCAGCAAATGCGGCGGCGGCCTTTGCGGGGTCGTCGTCTGGCTCAAGGACCCCATCAATCCCGCGACCGGAAAACCCCAGGTCGACGACAAGAATCCAAATCCCGCGCTGGCCAAACGTCCCATGATCGGGCTGCCGCTGTTCATGGGCATGCACCCGTCCGGCCCGAATAAATGGTCCGGGCAGATCTACAATGCCGACGATGGCAACAGCTATGTGAGCAACATTTCGGTGTCGGGTCCCGACACCCTGAAGGTCGAAGGCTGCGTCGGCGCGCTGTGCGGCGGCGAGACCTGGACCCGGTCGTCGCGCTGATTCAGGCCGGCATCGCTTTCAGCGCGGTCGCCGCCGAGGCATAGCCGCCGCGGGCGCCGTCGATGAAATGCACATGATCGCTGCGCAGCGCCGAGGGCGTGAAGCAGGTCATCATCGCCGCATCCTGCCGGTGCAGGCCGTATCGCACGGTCCCTGCCGAGGCCGCTTGCCTAAGTCGCTGCGTCAGCGCGCGCTCCAGCTCCGGCGTGCAGTCGAGGATCATCCGCAGGCCGTCGTCATATTTGCGGAAGTCGGAATTCTCCACCACCTGCTGCACATAGGTCTTCGGCACGAAACCGCCGACGCTGATGCCGGTGCGCATGATGAGATAGGCGAACAGCGTATGCGCGAGTACGCCGGCGCGCCGCCGGAGCAGCGATCCCCCGCGCTGCGCGCGCGCCTCATAGTCCACGCCGGCCGGCGGCCATCGCAGCGGCGGACCGCCGGGGGGCACCGGCCGCCCCGCATCGGGACTGCGCTCGACCAGGGCGACGATATCCTCGATGACCTTGCGAAAGGCGCTGGCGTCGGCATTCCGCGCCGGCGCCACCAGCACCGAGAGGATGAGCCCGCGCGCGGAAGGAATCTCCTCGAACCGGCACGACAATCCCGTGAGATCGGGCTGCGTCCCCGATGGCGCGACCTCGATCGCGAACTCGCCACGCTTCATCGCCGCGTCCGCCCAGCCGAGGCCACCGCCGGAGAACATCGCATAGGACAAATTCGGCGACGGCCCGAAGCGGGCGACGCGGACATCGAGTCCCTGCGCCCGCACGGCCGCGACCGGCACCAGCGCCACGCGCATCGCCAGATTGAGATCGTCCCTGACCCAGCTCGCGGTCGCCGCCAGCGCCTCGCGGGCGCGCCCGAGATCGTCAGGCGACACCGCAAAACTTGCGCCGTCGCCGCCGAACACGAACGGAAACTCGCGCCCGTCCAGCGCATTGGTGACCGCCGAGATCACGGCGGCGCCGGCCATGTTGACCGCCTTGTAACGCGCCTCGGCGATCGCCCTGGTCGATTCCACGATATCGGCGACGCCGATGCTCCAGTCATCCGGCAGCGGCGAATACAGCGCCGGGTCCATCAGGCTGGCAAAGCCGCGAAAGACCGGAATGCTGCCGTAGAAGCTGTCGCTGCCGCCTGGTGTGCTCATGGACGCGGGATGATCCGGATTCTTGCAATCGTCAAACAGATACGGGCGGGATCGGAATTCGGGTTCAAATGGCGCGCTCCGGGCTCCATATCGCCATAGGCGGATCTTATTTGCGGCTCTTGCCAGATCCACGCCGCGGCGGCCTGCCCTTGATGCTTTCGTCGGCCTTGGCTCTCACCCGGAGGCCATCGACAAAGACATCGAGCAGCCGCACGACGCTTTTCTGCCAGCCTGGCTGGTCGTGCAGATAGCACATGCCGACGAGCGCCCGCAGCAGGTCTTCCGGGCTGATGTCGGAGCGGATCTCGCCGGCGGCGACGGCGCGGTCCAGCAAGGCGCCGACGGCCTTGGTCAGGCGCTCGAACGAAAAGGCGGTGAGTTCCGACGAGCTTTTCACCGCCAGCGCCAGTGCCGCCGACATCCCCTTCTTGGTGGCGACGAATTCGACATTGGACCGCAGCCAGCGCCGCAGGGCGTCGACCGGGTCGGCCTCGCTTTTCAATTGTTCGGCCAGTTCGCTGAGCTGCTGCACCTCGCGCCGATAGACCGCCTCGAATAAAGCCTCGCGCGTCGGGAAGTGGCGATACAGCGTCCCGATGCCGACCCCGGCCGTTCTCGCCACGGCCTCCAGGCTCGCCTCCGGCCCCCCGGCGCTGAAGACGGCCTTCGCAGCCTCCAGCACGCGCTCCCGATTACGGATCGCGTCGGCGCGTGGCTTTCGTACAATTGCTGCGGACCGAACTGCCATCCGATTTGATCACAATCCGATTACTTTTAGCCGGATCATCGTTTCATCCCTTTGTTCAAGCATAATCTTTTCGGAAATTCGGCTCCGCTCCGCAAGTCATGCCCCCTCCCTTGAAAAACGGAGGGTGCCTCCGTATATCCAGATCAGCGTCAGACCGGACATTCCCGTCGATCCCCTTCGGCGGCAGCGAATTGATTTTGACCATAGCATTGATCGGAGCACTGCATGAACCTCTCCATCAGCCTCACCGTGAATGGTGTCCGGCGGGACGTCGAGTTGTCGGACCCGCGCGTCACGCTGCTCGACCTCCTGCGTGAGCGCCTCGATTTGACCGGCACCAAGAAAGGGTGTGACCGCGGCCAATGCGGCGCCTGCACGGTGCTGGTCGACGGCCGGAGGATCAATTCCTGCCTCGCTTTGGCCATCAGCCACGACGGCGCCGGCATCCTCACGATCGAAGGCGTCGCGCGCGGCGACCAGCTGCATCCGGTGCAAGCCGCCTTCATCGCGCATGACGGCTTCCAGTGCGGGTTCTGCACGCCCGGCCAGATCATGAGCGCGATCGGCCTGATCGAGGAAGCGCAAGCCGGCGATGACCCGGAGCGAATTCGCGAATGCATGAGCGGAAACCTCTGCCGATGCGGCGCCTATGCGGGAATCACCGAAGCGGTGCTCGACGCCCAGCAATCTCTCGCCACCGCCAACCAGAGGCGCTCCGCATGAAAAACTTCGAATACGTCAGGCCCGCGAGCGTCTCGGACGCCGTCGCTGCCGCGGCCGTGCCGGGTAGCGCGTATCTCGCGTCCGGCACCAATTTGCTCGACCTGATGAAGGGCGGCATCAGCCGTCCGGACCGTCTCGTCGACGTCACGCGCCTGCCCGGGCTCGACCGCATCGAACATCTTGCCGATGGCGGCATCCGCATCGGCGCGCTGGTTCGCAATGCCGATCTCGCGCACGATCCGGATTTCGCGAAATCCTGTCCCGCGGTGGCGGAGGCGCTGCTGTCCGGCGCATCCCCGCAGCTTCGCAATGCCGCGACCGTCGGCGGCAATCTGCTGCAGCGAACGCGTTGCGGATATTTCTACGACACTGCCAGCGCCTGCAACAAACGCGAACCGGGCACCGGTTGCGATGCCCGCCATGGCGAGAACCGCCTGCACGCCGTGCTCGGCTGGAGCGAGGCCTGCATCGCCACCCATCCGTCGGATTTCTGCGTGCCGCTGGTTGCGCTCGACGCCGTCGTCGAGATCGAGGGCAGAGCCGGCCGGCGCGAGATTGCGCTCGAGGCGCTTTACCGTCTGCCCGGCGATACGCCGGAGCGGGAAAACGTGCTCGAGCCCGGTGATTTGATCGTCGCCCTGCGGCTGCCACCTGCAGTCCGCACGTTCTCGGCCCATGCCCGCTATCTCAAGGTCCGCGAACGCACCTCCTACGCCTTCGCCATGATATCTGCCGCCGCCGGCTTGCGAATCGAAGCGGGCAAGATCCGTGACGCGCGGCTTGCGCTCGGCGGCGTGGCTGCAAAGCCGTGGCGCGCCCGCCCGGCTGAAGATATTCTCGCGGGCGCCAGTGCTGATGCCGCCACCTTCCGCCGCGCCGCGGAAGCGGCATTGGCTGACGCCAAACCCTCCGGCGACAATCTGTTCAAGATCGAACTCGCAAAACGCATCATCGTGCGGGCGCTCACGCTCGCAGCCGTGGGAACGCCGGCGCGAATGTCCGCCCTTCCCGGTTCACCTTTCGCATCCGTATCCGGAGTGCTCCATGACGCCTGAGATCAGACTTGCCCAAGCCCCTGCCCATGCGCGGCATGGTTCGAATATCGGCCAGCCACTGACCCGCCGCGAAGGCGTCCTCAAGGTCAAGGGAGAGGCACGCTTCGCCGCGGACAACCATCCGCCCGGGATGCTCCACGCCGTTCTCGCGGTCAGCCAGATCGCGCGCGGCCGCGTGAATTTTCTCGACATACAGGCGGCCAAGGGCCACCCCGGCGTCGTCGAGGTCATGACCCCGGCCAACCGGCCGCCGCTCGCGGAGGATCCGGACGCCAAGACCAACCCTTTCATGTTCCGGCTGGATCTCCTGCAGAACGACCAGGTACGCTATGCCAACCAGCCGATCGCGGTCGTGATCGCCGAGACGCTGGAGGCTGCGACGGAAGGCGCGGCGCTGCTCTCGCCCCGCTACGACGTGCTGCCGGCCCGCGTGGGACTGGATAGCGGCGAAAGCTTCGTGCCACCCGCCGTCGGCGTCGGCAACCCTTCGGAAATGCGGCGCGGCGATGTGGAGGCAGGTTTGTCTGCGGCATCGAAGCGCATCGATGCGACCTATGAGACACCTGCCCAGTACCACAACGCCATGGAGCCGCACGCCATCGTTGCGGCGTGGGACGGCGATAAACTGTCGATCGACACGCCGAGCCAGGGGCTCGCCATCGCCCAGGGGCGGCTGGCGGGACTGTTCGGAATCTCGCCGGACAAGATTCATATTCGCAGCCCCTTCCTTGGCGGCGGCTTCGGCTCCAAGGGCCTGATGTCCGGGCCGCAGGTGCTCGGCATCCTGGCGGCGCGGCTGGTCGGCAAGCCCGTGAAACTCGTGCTGCGCCGCGAGCACATGTATGGACCGGTCGGCCATCGTTCGGCCTCGCGGCAGCGGCTTCGCATCGGCCTCGACGGCGACGGCTTGCTGACGGCGATCGACCATCACGCCAGGATCGCCTCGAGCAGTTTCGATGATTTCTTCGAGCCGGCCGCCGACGCCTCGCATACGTTGTACGCGAGCCCGGCGATCGCCACGTCGCACGACGCGGTCCGGGTCGACGCCGGCACGCCGCTATTCATGCGCGCGCCCGGCGAGGCCACAGGCTCGATTGCGCTGGAGAGCGCGATCGACGAAGCGGCATGGGCCTGCGGGATCGATCCGCTCACCTTCCGCATCAAGAACTACGCCGAAGTCGAGCCGATTTCCGGCAAGCCGTTCTCCTCGAAGGCGCTTCGCCAGTGCTACGCGCAAGGCGCCGAGCGCTTCGGCTGGGCCAGGCGCCCGCTCGAGCCGCGCCAGATGCGCGACGGAGCGGGCCTGCTGGTCGGCTGGGGAATGGGTACCGCAACCTTTCCGGCGCTGATGTTCGCGGCCGAAGCGCGCGCCGCGTTGCGCGGCGACGGCTCCGGCCTGATGGAGATCGGAGCGCACGACATGGGTCAGGGCGCCTGGACCGCGCTCGGGCAGATCGCGGCCGACAGCCTGGGGCTCGACGTCGATCGGGTGGAGTTCAGGTCGGGAACATCAGACCTGCCGGACGCGGGCATCGCCGGCGGCTCGGCCCACACCGCCACCGCGGGCATGGCGATCCACAATGCGGGCGCAGCGGTGATCGCCAAACTCGCCGATCTCGCCACCGGCGACGAGCGCTCGTCCTTGTTCGGCGCGGGCAACGCCGGGGTGACCGCGCGTGACGGCCGCCTGTTCCGCCGCGACGATGAAAGTCGCAGCGAGAGCTATGTCGATATTCTCAAGCGCGCCGGCCTTGCGCAGATCGAGGCCAGCGGCAAGGGCGCCGCCGACCCCGCGGCGCAATCGACCTACGCCATGCATGCCCACGGGGCTGTCTTCGCCGAGGTCAAGGTGGATCCCGATCTCGGCCAGATCCGCGTCACCCGCATGGTCGGCGCTTTCGCCACGGGACGGATCATCAATCCCCGCATGGTGCAGAGCCAGATTTTCGGCGGCATGATCTGGGGCATGTCCTTTGCGCTGCACGAAAAGGCCATCATCGACCACCGCTCCGGCCGGATCCTCAACGCCAACCTTGCCGAGTACTACGTCCCGGTGAATGCCGACGTGCCGCCGATGGAGGCCCTGATGATCGACGAGTACGATCCCCATGTGAATGCGCTGGGCATCAAGGGCGTGGGTGAAATCGGCGTCACCGGCTCGGCCGGCGCGGTCGCCAACGCCGTCTGGCACGCCACCGGCATCCGGGTGCGCCGTTTTCCGATCGGGATCGACGACCTCGTGACGGCCGGTTGAGGTCGGAAAATCGAGGGTTTCGAAAAAGAATGCCGCCAAGTCATCGACTTGGCGGCATTTTTGATCCCTGCGCCTTTACGCGAGGCGCTTGATCGGCGTCATCGAAAATCCCTCGCCGTCTGATACGTTCAGAGGATGACCAAGCCGGATCCGACCGCCCAGCAACTGACCGCGCACGCCCTCCTGATCGGCGATCGCATCAATACGGCCGGCTTCGAAGGCCAGGTCTTGTCGAGCGCCCCGCTGGCTGTGCAGGTGGGCTCGAATGGATTGGCGGTGCTATTTCGCTATGGCGTTGCGGTGTTCATCGGCCTGTCGGTCGCCGAAGAGGCGGAGTTCCTCGAGAGATTGAGCGCCCGCACCTTCGGCAAGATCACGCCTCCGGAAGAAGAGTGGGCCAAGATACAGGTCGCAAAGGAGGCCGAAGAGCCGATCCCGGTCGGCGGACCTATCCTGGTGCGGGAATTCTCCCTGGAGCGGCTGCTCGTCGTATCCGACGCGCTGGCCAAGAGCGTTGTGCTGGGACGCGACGAAAGGGAGGTGACCAACGTATTCGATACCATCGAGCCGTTTGCCCGCGAACTCGCAACATTCGGGAAGACTTCGAGAAACCGAACCGACCTTCTCAAGCTGATGGGCAACGCCTTGCTGGTGCAGCATCGCCTGTCAGGCCGGGTCGCCGTCAGCGAGAAGCCGGACGTGCTGTGGGACCGGCCCGACCTCGAACGGCTCTATGCGCGGCTGGAAGACGAATATGAGCTCAGCGAACGCGCCGAGACGTTGAACCGGAAGCTTGCGGTCATTGCCGACACCGCCACCACGCTGGCCGACATCGTCGACACCAAGCGCTCGCTGCGCCTCGAGATCATCGTGGTATTCCTGATCGCGTTCGAGATCGTCATCGCGTTCTATGAGATCTACGCCCGCAACAGGCATTAGATCATGATCTTTTCGGAAAATCCGTTTCCATTTTTCCGGCGTGCCTTGGGCCTCCAGGAAGCGTTTCGGCTGGCGGAGCTCGCGGAGGCGACATTGATCAAGGTCAAATCGCCGGGCGAAAAACGCGCCTAAATGTTAGTCTGTCGACTGGCGGATTTGAAATGTGACCGACTCCAGCAGGAAGAATCCCGACCACACGATCCGCCGTCCCAGTGCGGATCGGGACGCCATCAGCGCGGTGAAGCTGTCGGAAGCGGTGACCTCGGAGGTCGATAGCTGGGCGGAAGCACATGACATGAACCGCTCCGACGCGATCAGGGAATTGGTGCAGCTCGGCCTCGACGCGTCGGCATCGGCGGTTCCGCACGCTTCAGCCCGGCGCGACCCCGTCGATATCGAAGGGTTGGCAGTCAGGCAGATCGATCAGTCGCTTGATCCGTCGCTTCCCACCGCAGAACGCGAACGTCGCATCCGCCGGCTCACGGAGGGTCCGCCGGAATTCGCCGACGAGCGTATTGACCTGCCAAAACCGAGGGGATGATCTGAGAGATGCCCTACAGCTACGCGATCAACGACAGCGTGCTCCTGCAATTTCAGGGACCGCAGGGTCGCGAAATTCCGAAGCAGCGCAATGTCTATACCGTTACCGCGCGCCTGCCGATCGAGGCGGACGGACGCACCCGTTACCGGATCAAGTGCGAGGCCGAAAAGGTCGAGCGCGTTGTGACCGAAGAGCAGATCAGCCAGCTGGGCTGAGCGGCCGCGAAATCGATTTCTCTGCTTGGCAGCGCCTCAAGCATGATCGGTTCTGATTGAATCAGAACCGAAGCTCCAGATTCTTGACGCGTTTTCTTTGCGCGAACCGGTGTCCACTTCGCTTGAAAACGCCCTAATGCAAGCGATAGGGGACTTGGTCCCGTGCTGAATTTGATTCATGGCAGCCGACCAGCCGGACAAATTTCTGCGGATGCATGTCGTGACCATGGCAGTCGGCGGCATCCTGCTGCGACATCGGGCGTCGGGCGCCGCTGTCTTCGGTCAGATCTTTCTCGTGCGGAAGTTCGGCAGGTACCCGGGCCAGGTTGGACGTAATCATGGACAGCTCCTCGCATCTTGGAATTGACGCGACACACTCATTACCCGGCACTTCATCAATAGCGCCGAATGGTCCCGCCTGAATTGATCCGCATCAATTCAGGCGCCGCCAGCCGGATCGGATCTAGCTCACGAAATCTCGCCGGCGTCTGCACCCTGCAGGGCGCAACAAGGCTGAGGACGGCCCGGACCCAGCACGGTCGTTTCGTCTCAGGACCCTGCGCGCAGCAAGGCTGCGCGGGTTTCCTCGGTCTCCTGCTCCCATCGCAGGATGGTCTTTTGCAGATTATGAAACTTTTCCTCGACCACGCTGTCGAACAGCGGATCCTTCCGATCGTCCAGCCGGGCGTCGATTTCCGCCCAGTCTTCGCTTCGCAAGGCCTTCGCGGCGGCGGGGAACAGCAGGCGCTCCTCCTTTTGCAGGTGCTCGCGCTGATGCTTGACGAATTCCTGCACGGCGAGATGAAAACTCTCGCGCAGGAATTCCTGGTCGGCCAGCACGGAATCGACAGCCCGGGCAAAGCTCTGCAGGCGCCGGCTTTCAACCTCGTGCTCCGCCTCCACGTCGCCGAAGCGCTTTGCCCCGGCGGGATCCCGCGCCTTCAGCTTCTCGAAGATCATCTCTTCTTTGGGGTGATGGCAGCTTTGCGGATAATCCTGGAAATACTGGATCATCGTCTGCAGGATCTCGTAATCAGGCCGCCCGCCCGAATCGAATATCTCAAGTTCGTGCTCGAGAACCAGAAGCAATTTCTCGATGTTCTGATGCTCTTCCAGCAGGATTTCAATGATCTTCGGCATCGATACCCTCGACCAATCGGGGCCTACCAAACGCTAGCGCCGGCTCGACAGCGGGCATTGCGCTAAATCAATTCGCCGGCGAATTTCCGCAGCGGCCCGGCGCAACCGGCCGGTCGCTCGCGGCCACCGTGCAGGCTTTTCTCCGTGTCCGGCCAATCAGTTGACTTGGGTCAAGACGCATCGCGGCAATAGTGGGCATATGAAGTCATGCTGGCGGATTCCTCCAGAACTCAGTCCGGGACGCCAAAAACGGGGTGGCGAATGCCACGTGCTCTTTTCCCCTCTCTGTTCAGCGGAAAAACCGCCGAGGTGCCAGAGCTCCGTGAACTTCAGCGGTTGGCCACGCAGGTCTATTTCCGCTCGGGAAAAACGATATTTTCGGAGCGGGCCGTTGCCGATACCGTATTCGGACTCTCGCAAGGCGTGGTGCGCCTCTACAAGCTGCTGCCGGACGGACGCCGCCAGGTTCTGGCATTCGCGCTGCCGGGCGATTTCCTCGGCATGCCGTTCGCCGAGCGGTATAATTTTTCGGCCGACGCCATCGGCGAAGTCTCACTGTGCCGGTATTCGCGCGACGACCTCACCAGGTTCATTCAATCCAGCCCCAACATCATGCGGCTGATCATCGAATTCGCGATCCGCGAACTCGACATGGCGCAGGACCAGCTGCTGCTGCTCGGCAACGGATCGGCCGAGGAAAAGGTCGCGATGTTCCTGGTCAGCTGGCGCAACCGCCTGGCGCGCATCACGCCGTTTTCGGAAACGGTGCCGCTGCCGATGCGGCGTCAGGATATCGCCGATTTTCTCGGCCTGAAGCTCGAGACCGTGAGCCGGACGCTCGCCAAGCTCGAACAAAAGAACGTCATTCGCATCGTTCCGAAAGGCGTGTTCCTGACCGGCCTGGAGCATACGCTTATGGTGACGGGGAGAACTTATCAGCCGCAGATTTGACGATCGCAGGCTCGGCCCTGCCAGCGCTATGGATCACCTGAGACCGAACGGACAACCAGGTCGTCGGAAAGGAAGCTTTTCATGTTCGATAGTACGGGCACGCCAGCACCAGCAAGACCTGCGTTAAGCGCTCACCTCAGCCCGGAGGAGCTGGAGACGCTGGCGGAGAAGCAAATGGCCTGGGCCATGCGGATCGAGACAGGGCCTGAACGGCTCAGGGTGCTGACGGTCGCCGACGCGCTGAAGAATCTGGCCGAGATCAAGAAGCGCTTGCAGAAATATGAGCGGCGGTTGCTGAACTGACGCATTTTCAATTCGGTGGCTTCCCCGTCAACCTCATTCAATTTTTCATGCGATCGAGCTCGGTGCCCGCGACGAGATATTGCAGGGTATGAATGTTGCACACTTCGCGGGCGCGCAGCATCGGCTGCCGGGCCTGCTCGCGATTGCCCCTGGCCAGGGCATCCTCGCCCACAAACAGCGAGAGACTGCATTCGCGGCCGCGTCCCATCGCGCCGTGGTTAGATGCGGCGGAAACCTCCTCCAGCTTGATCTGGCCGAGGAAATACGCAATCAGCGTTCCCGGCCATTGCTTCAGGTTGACCTTGCCGGCAAGGCCATCAAGTTTCTTGCTGTCGTCGTGGCCCGCCCTCGCATCGGCAAGATGCAACCAGGCGATCTGGTAGGGCATCCACAACACATCGTCGGCCCGCGAACTCGCTCCCAGTTCAAGCGCCTTGTCGAAGTCGGCGGCCGCCGCATCATAACGGGCTGCCAGGAATTCGGCGTAGCCGCGTTCATTGTAGATATCCCAAACGTCAAGATTGGCGTCCTTGATATCGCTGGCAAGCGCCGCGGTGCAATCCGCGATCGCCTGGTCATAGGCGCCCTTCGCGCGCAGGCTGGTCGCGCGCTGCAGCAAGGTGGGAGGCGAAGCTTTGAGTTTCAGTGCAGCACTGAAATCAGCGACCGCTGGATCGAACTGCTGGTTCATATGGTAGGCTTGCCCGCGCTCGGTGAGAATGGCCACGTCTTCGGGTTTTGCGGCGAGCACAGCCGAGAAATCCGCGATCGCGTTGTCGCGCAGGCGTTTGCCGTCGTCGAGCCGGTTGAAGGCATCGGCGATCAGGCTCTTGGCGGAGTATTCGCGCCCGCGGCCCTTGCGCGCGATCAGTTGATCGTCGGCCGAGAGATCGCCCGCGGCCAGCGCCTGGGTGAAGAGCTGGATGGCTTCGTCGCCGGTGCCCTTTTCAGCCGCGGCCTGCGCAGCCCTGAGGTCGGCGACGCCGGCGGCCTGCACGTCCGTGACAAACAGGACCATGCAAATGGCTGCGAACAGTGATCTCATCATATCGAGGAATCCTGCAGTTGGCGCTCACCGCGAACGGCGATTCTATCTCGGCTTGGCGCAACCTCGGAGCGACGCGGGCTCAGAACCTTTTCCCCGGCGAGAATCGCGGCTGGCGCTGACGCTTCGGCTGATCCCAGACAACCACCCATGCCGCGGCGGCATGACCTATCAGCCGCGGCTCGGTGCGCAACTCCAAGCCGCGCGGAACTGTGGATTCGCTGATCGGCTGTTGTAG
>NZ_JADGRI010000160.1 GCF_017881085.1 Bradyrhizobium sp. | reverse complement strand
TCGTTGACGCCCATGCCGGCATAGGTGGTCGATTTTTCGCCGGTCGTGAGCTGCGACTGCAGAACCGTCATCTGGTTCTTGAGACTCAACACCGACTGGTTGAGGACCGACGAGGTGCCGTAAGTGATGCCATTGATTGCCATATCGACCGCCTTACACCTGTCGTCTTACAACTGGACTTGCATCAAACTGGTCATCATGGTCTGAACCACAGACATCACGTGAGCATTCGCGGCATAGGTATTCTGGATTGAAATCAGGTTGGACATCTCGGTATCGATATTGACGCCGGAGGTGGAATTCATTTTCTGCTGCAGAGCGCTGACGACGACATCCTGTCCCTGCTGGAGTTGGGTCGCCGAACTCGACGCATTGGCCTGCTGACTCAGGAACTGCTGCATGTACCCGCTCAGCGTTCCCTTGAAGGGCGACGCAGTCGTGCCGAGTCCGGTCTGGGGCGAGTAGGTGAATGTGCCCGCCGTCATCTGTGAATAGAGATAGTCGGGACGCGAGGTGTCGCCGGCGTTCGTCACAGGCGAGGTGTTGTAAGTCGTGAACTTCGAGGGATCGGTGAGCAGCGCGGCATTGACCGTGATGCGCCCCGCCAGGCCGGTCTGCTGCGAGCCGTTCACCGTGATCGCGCCCGTGTACAGCGCATTCCCGTCGGTAAACAGCGGAAGCTGGAGGTTGCCGTTCGCAAGCGACGAGGCGGTCTTCGTGACCGAAGCCGCGTTGACGGTCGCCGTGCTGGTCCCGTTATCGGTCACCGTCAGGGTTGAACCGGACGGGTTGGCGAACTGCAGATTGCTGCTGCCGAGCGCCACGTTCAACTGCGTAACGATCGAGGCCATCCCGCCGGAAAAGTTGATCCCGATCTGCTTTGGATTGGCGTTGGGCAAATTTTGCAGCGGAAGCGCGGCCGGATCGGTCACGTTGACGATCGAGACCTGGTGCTGGGTGTTGGTAGCCGTGTCCGTGTAGGTCAGGCTGATGGTGTTGCCCGGCAATACGTTCGACACATCCAGGCTGAAGCCCGCGGGCGGTCCGGTCACCGCGGTGCCGGCGGTGGTCTTGTCCGACAGCGCACTCGACATCGACGCCGCGAGCTGATCGACCTGGGCCTGCGCCTGGACCAGCGTCTTGTCGCGCAGCGTGACGTCGGCGGCGATCTGGCCGGAGCTGATCGAGTTGGTGGCGATCATGTCGACTTTGGCGCCGTTGGCGAGCGTGCAGATGATGGTGCCGGCGGACGACAGCGCCGGATTGCTGTTCCATTGCGAATTGGCGTTCAGCGTTCCCTTTGAATTGAACGTGAGCTGGGACGCCTGGGCTCCGACAAGTTCGACGCCATTTGACGTATAGACAGAGGTCTGGTTGTTGCCGGTGGTGGAGACGCGGATATCCATCAGCTGCGACAGCTGGTTGATGGCCTGGTCGCGCTGGTCCATCAGCGTGGCGGCGGTCGGATCGGTTGCGCTCATTCCCTGAAGCTGGGTGTTGAGCTTCGCGATCTGGCTCATCGCGGCGTTGGCCTGGCCGACCGAGATATTGAGGTCCTGCTCGGCATTGGTACGCAGCGTTTGAATGCCCTGCGTCGTCGAGTTGAGCTGCTGCGCCATCGCCTGGGCCGCCGTCAGGGCGGATATCTGCGACGACGAACTCCCCGAAGTCGTCGACAGCGATTGCACGGCCGTCGTCAGATTTGAAAAAGCGGTTTCGAGCGACCCGGCAGATCCGGGCGCTCCGTAGATGGATTGCAGCTGGGTCAGAACGCTCGCCATCTGGTCGGCATATGCGCCGCCGGCGGTTTGGGTCCGCAATTGGGACTGTACGTACTGATTGAGCTGGCGATTGACGCCGGTGACAAGGACGCTTGCACCGGTGTCGCCGGTCGTCACCTCAATCTGATTGACGCTTTGCGTGATGTAACCGGGCGTCTGCGCGTTCGCGACGTTCGACGACACGATCGAAAGCGCAGCCTGGTTGGCACGCAAACCAGACATCGCGGTGATAAGTGCTGAACCCAAACCCATATTGAACGCCTCAGGTCAGACCGTGCAGACCCCTTGCACTTACTATCAGCGCAGCACGTTCAGGAGATCCTGAACCATGCTGTTGGCTGTCGTGATCACTTTGGTATTTGCGGAATAGGCTTGCTGGGTCACGATCAGCTTGGTGAATTCGGAAGCGATGTCGGTGTTCGACCCTTCCAACGACGAGCCGCTGATGGTGCCCGAAGCGCCGAGAATCGCCGGCCCGGATTGCTCGGTGACGGCATAGGCGCCGCCGTCCAGGGCCTTCAGGTAGTTGGTGCCGTTGAAGTGCGACAGCGAGACCGACGCGAGATCGAGATTTTGCCCGTTGGAGAACGTTCCCACGACAATGCCGTTGTTGTTGATGGCGACGGATTGAAGCTGACCGGCGGCGTAACCGTTCTGGGTGACCGCATTGATCGTCGCGCTGCCGCCGGTAGAGGCATATTGCGTCAGGGCGCCGGAGCCGATGCTGAACGCCAGGTTTCCGAGCGACTGGTTGCCAACGGAGACGTTGGGGATCGTGATGGAGGGCGTGGCCGGACTGATCAGCGCTCCCGCCGGACCGAACGTGAAATTGGTTCCGGCATTGACCCAGGCGACCTGCGTGCCCGACGCGTTCGGATTGGCCTGGTAGAACAGGTTCCACGTATTGGTGTGCGATCCGCCCAGGGCCGCGCTGTCGGTCTTTGCCCATCTCAACTGCAGGTTAACGGCGGTTCCGGTCTGGTCGTAGGCCGTGAGGGCGCCGCCGCTGACCGACTCGTTCAGGAACGTCGCCTGATCGTTGGCGATGACCGTTCCCGTTCCAGCCGCGAGCGGGGGTGTACGCGATTGTGCGACGGACCCGGCGGCAAATCCGAGCGCCGAAAATGCGGTCGTATTGCTGCTGACAACCGACAGATTCTGCGTCGCGCCCGTGTGCAGCGTAATCACGCCGCCGGCTCCGACCGTTGACCCCGTACCGCCGCTCAAGAAGTCGATCTTGGCGAGCAGCGTGCCGATGTTGTCGTTCACGCTGACCTGGTTGGGGCCCACGGCGACGCCGGCGACGAATGTGATGGTGTTCGCGGGAAGCGTGCCGTCGACCTTGAGGGTGTCGCCGGCTATAAAGCTTGACGTCAGCGAATCGCTCGGAGATGTACCGGACAGCACCGTCGCCGTGGTGATCGGGACCTGCGGCGACTGCTGATTCAGCGCAGCGCTGCCGTTAACGGTATTGTCGCCAAAGGGCACGGCCGGCGTGCTGGTGGTCAGGGGATTGACGGTGAAATCGTATGCATTGAGGCCGCCGAGGGCGTTGATCGATCCGGGTGTCGAAGTGGCGCTGACGGCCGTGGTCGGCGTGGACGGCAGGTTGGCGGCGTAGTTGATCGACGTGGTGGTCTGGGCTGGAATGAAATTGTTCTGGAACTGGAGTACCTTCGGAACGTTTCCGAGCGGATTGCCTGTCTTCGGATCGACCGCGACACCCATCAGATAATATCCGGCGCCGTTGACCAGGTTGCCGTTGGCATTGACCTGAAAATCGCCGCGGCGGGTATAGTCCGTGACGCCGGAGAAAGTGGGCACGTTGTCGACGGTGCCGTTGGACTTCTGCACGTTGAAGAAACCGTCGCCGTTGATCGCCATATTGGTGCCGACCGTCGTCGTCGAGACGGTGCCCTGGGTGGTGATCGTGGCTTGCGCAAAGGCGGTCACGCCGCCCGCGACCTGCCTGCTGGGCGACGTCGAGTCCGGAATCAGGTCCTCGAAGCTGGTATCGATCCCCTTGTAGCCCGTGGTCGAGGCGTTCGCGATATTTCCGGAGATATTCTGCAGCGCGAATGATTGCGACTGAAGGCCGCCCACCGCGGTATTGAGAGCGTCGAAAATACCCATAACATCGTCTCCAGCTCGATCCGGGCGGCCTGCCGGTTTGCACAACCATGACCGCAGTCGAAGGAGACTGTCGCAAGCGCTATGCCAATATCGAAAATGTATTTATTTCAATGCCTTAAATGAAAATGCCCCGGTCCAGGGACCGGGGCAGATTTGCCGGGCGGGCAACAATTGCCGGGCGTACATGGCGTTTCCAGCGAAGCATGCCCTCGGACGTGATCCGGGGGTGGATGCCGGTTCGCGTGAAGAACACGCGTCAAGACAGAGATCGCGTTCAGGTTGCCGACGGTGAAGCTGGATGAAACACCAGTGCAAAACCGTCCATGCAGTAGCGCAAGCCGGTCGGCTTCGGCCCATCGTCGAAGACGTGGCCGAGATGGCCGCCGCAGCGGCGGCAGTGGATTTCGGTCCGCAGCATTCCGAAGGTGCGGTCTTCGGTCTTGCCGACGGCGTTTTCCAGCGGCTGATAGAAGCTCGGCCAGCCGGTGCCGCTCTCGAATTTCGTCTCCGAGGAAAACAGCGGCAGGTCGCAGCCGGCGCAGGCAAAGATGCCCTTGCGATGCTCCTTGAGCAGCGGGCTCGAACCCGGGCGCTCGGTGCCTTCCTGGCGCAGGATCTCATATTGCTGCGGCGTCAGCTGCGCGCGCCATTCCGCATCGGTCTTTTCGACCTCGAATTTCTCCGCGGCCTGTGCCGGGGAAGCACGCAGCCAGCGGAAGGCGGCAAGGCCGAGCAGGCTGGCCACGGACGCGAGCAGGATACGGCGGTCGATCATGATGGTCTCCGGTTGAAGCGAATACCGATTGGTTCGCTGTCAAATACGGGGCGCGCTGGCTGAAGTTACACCGATTGGGAAGGAAATTTCTCACTTTCCTGCGAGTGGCGCCGGAAAGCCCATCCGCTCCCTTACCCCTCTGTTGTGGGGAAAGGTCAAGAAGTCCCCTCGCCTTCGCGGTTTGCCGGCTCCGGCGGCTGCGGACGCGGCCGGCCCGGCGGCGGGCGGCGCTGCGGCGGCCGGGTTCCGGCCTTGCGATTGGCTTCCGCCAGCCGCGCCTCGGCAGCGCGCTCCCTGCTCCGCGCCCGCTCACGGTAGCGGGCGAGCGCCCCTGCGGCGGCGGAACTGCCCCGCTCCCACATGCCGATGGCGTAGCCGGCGACCCGGCCGGTGGCGCCGCCCGCCCAGACCAGCTCGAACGGCGAAAACAACCGCCAGCGCTCGTCGCCCCACAGGATGCTGCGGGCGATCAGCTGGCCGGCCATCGCCGTCGTGTTCAGGCCGTGGCGGCCGAAGCCGCTGGCGACCCACAATCCCTTCCGCAGCTGGCCTATCTGCGGCATGCCGTGCACGGTCTGCCCAATCGCGCCGCTCCAGACCTCTGATATCTCGACCCCGCCGAGCTGAGGGAAGATGGTCCGGATCCGGCGCGCGATCGCCGGCGCAAAACGCGCAGGGTTTGCCGCCCAGGTGGTCTCCGGGCTGGCCCACATCAACCGATCGCCCTCGACAACCCGGAATTGATCGATGCCGTCGCTGTCGGTCACCGATCCCTGAAACGCGATGGCCTCGGCGAGACGCATGCCGAGCGGAGCGGTCACCGCCGCATAGCGCCAGACCGGCAGCAGGGTCTCCGACAACCGCCGCAGCGGCGCGCCGAGGTGAATATTGCCGGCCAGCACGATATGGGAAGCGCGCAACCGCGCCGACGGCGTGACGATGCGCTTGCGAATGCCGGACGGATCGATGCTGACAACCGGGGTTTCCTCGAATATCCGCGCGCCCGCCCGCCGCGCCAGCGCCGCAAGGCCGTGGACGTATTTGCGGCCGTCGATCTGAAACGCTTTCGGATAATACACGCCGTGGAAATAATGATCGGTCCTGAGCTCGGCACGCACGCGATCGACCTGCCAGCCCTCCACTTCCGTCTCGAAATCCTCGCCGAGCATTTGCAGGCGGGCGATCAGCTCATCGCCAGCCTCGACGTTGGACACGACCAGCGCGCCTTCGCTGAGCGCAATGCCCGGCATCCATTCTTCGGTCGCATTCGCCCGGACGAATTCGGCGCCTTCCCGCGACAGCGCCCAGAGTTCGCGGGTGTCTTCGAAGCCGATGCGCGCGATCAGATCGCCGATCGGCAGACCGTAGCCCGGCATCACCGTGCCGAGCTGATGGCCGGAAGCGTTCCAGCCGACATGCCGGCCTTCGAGCACCGCGACGCTGGCGCCCAGCCTTGCCGCTTCCAGCGCCACCGTCAGCCCGGCAAGGCCGGCGCCGACCACGGCGATGTCGATATCCAGATCGAACGACAGCCGCGAGCGCTCCGTCAGGGTTGCGGCATCGGGTCCGACGATCTTGCTTGCAGAACTCTCGTTCATATCGTTTTCTTACGGACCGATCGGGCGCTTGTCACCTTGTCTGGCGGAGCAGCTTGTACATTAATCCCCCGGACTTGAAACGAATCGAGATTGCGCCATGCGCCGTTTGATGCTGCTGCGTCACGCCAAGACCGAACACGACGCTTCGTCGGGCCGCGATCAGGACCGCCGGCTGGACAATCGTGGTCGCCATGATGCCGCCGAAATCGGCGGCTGGATCGGCCACCACCCGCCGTTTCCCGATTTCGTGCTGGTTTCGCACGCGATCCGGGCGCATCAAACCTGGGAAGTCGCCTGGGAGGCGATGAAGGATCTCGCTCCGGAGCCGCGGGTCGAGCTGATGCCGGAACTCTACGGCGCCGACGCGGCCGAGCTGCTGAAGATCATCCGGACCGCATCGGAAGCCGATCCGCAGCGGCTGTTGCTCGTCGGTCACAATCCCGGCCTGCATGAACTGGCGCTGGCGCTGGCCGGCAGCGGCGACCCCGCCGCACGCAAGGCGCTCGCCGAGAATCTGCCGACATCGGGTCTTGCGATCTTCGACTTCGATATCGACGACTGGGCTGACGTGGCATTCCGCCGCGGCAGACTGGTGCTGTTCGTCAGCCCCAAGCTGCTCAAACACGCTTCGGACGAATAGCGAAGTTAGTTGCTCCCTGCGTCGCCAGACCGTCAAACTATGCTAGGCTGACGACGGACAGGGAGGCGTGAGATGTTCAAATCCATTCTCGTCCCGATCGATCTCGCCGATACCGAACTGGCTAAGCCGGCAATTGCAACGGCGGCGACGCTGGCGCAGACTTGGAACGGCACGGTGCGCCTTCTCAACGTCTTGCCGATGACGCCGGTCATGCTGGCGGAATACGTGCCCGCCGATTTCGACGCCCAGCAGCGCCAGGCGTCCGAAGAAGCGCTCGCCATCGTGGCGCGCGAATCGGGCATCGAGCCGCAGCGGATCTCCAGCGTGGTGCGCCACGGCGGCATCTACCACGAGATTCTCGAAGAGGCCGCTGCCATGCATGCCGACCTGATCGTGATGACCTCGCACCGGCCGGCGATGCGCACCTATTTCCTCGGCTCCAACGCCGGCCACGTCGTGCGCTACGCCAAATGCTCGGTGCTGGTGGTGCGGCACTAGGGCATGATCCCGGCCCGAACCGGAAAAAATCGTGCCCAAACAGAAACATCGTTGGCGCTTTTGATTTATCGAATTTAGTTGAGGATCTGAATTAGGTTTAAAATGACCGAACCACGGCGATCCCGCGTGAAGAACTGGTGGCGAAAGTGGAGCTACGAAATCCCGCTGGCGTTCGGGGACGCACTTTGGGAAGTGCTGGTCGTGCAGTTCGCCACCTTCCTCAGCCGGCTGACGCTGCGCCGGGTGCTTGAATTTTTTGCCATTGCCATTCTTGTGATCGCGTTTGCGCAGACCTTCCCGATCGACCTTGCGATCCTGTTCGCCGGCGATACCCTGATGTATCTGGAGATCGTGGTCATCATCCGGCTCGCGGCCGGCAGGGAGCACCTTCTGCACGCGCTGCGCCTCGCCGCGCAACTTGCCCGCTTTGCGATGCGCGTGTCGAGAGCCGCCGTCAATCAGCCGGTGTCGCGCATCAACCGTCTGCGCGCGCGGCGCACCCCTGCCCGCTCAGCGAGGCCGCGCAATCCCGATCACTCCGACGACGGCCGGGGTTTTGCTACGCCATGGGGGATTGTGGCGACGGCATCATAGGCTGCGCCCGAAGCCCAAGCCTTAGGGCAGCAACGCCCCCGGCAGGTGGTCGAACGTGTAGGCATGGGGCTGGTTGCGCAGGACGAAGCCGCCGATCTGCCAGGTAAACAGCGCGGCGAAGCCGACCAGAAACAGCCCGCCCGCCCATTCGCCGGTGGCGATGGCGCGGACCAGAAGCCCCGCGATCGCGATCGCGACAAGCACCAGCAGCACGATGCCGGCGGCATAGGTTTTCGGCCCGATGCCGCCGATCAGGACAGCTTTGCTTCCGGCCTGCCGCATCCGCGCATGCAACTGCGTGATGAAGGCGCGATAGGCACGATCCTGCGGCGCCATCAATGCGACGGTCTGCCAGCTTGTCGAGAGGATGACGATCCGCTGACCATCAGCGGATTCGATATCGGCGCGAAAGCGGCGCGACTGCATCGACACCGGCCGGTACGACAGGCGGATCGTTGCGATATCCAGATAGGGCCAAACCCCGGACTTGCTGCCGGCCTGCCACGACAACCCGTCGTCCGTCAGTTCGAATTGATGCGCGGCACCGATCAGCGACGCCTTGTAGGCATAACGGCGGCCGGTCGCGCCGTCGGTCGACGTCGTCGCCTGGTCCTGCAGCGGTGTTGGCAATTCGATAATCCCGGTAGCGGCTGATAGCGTCGGCTTGCGCCCACCGCCGGCTTTATCTTACAAGCGGAGCATGGCCGAGACGACCTATTTTCCGCGCCGCCTGATCCTCGGTGGCGCCATGATTTCCGGTGTGCTGCTGGCGCTCGCCGTGCACATGCTGGGGGCGCGTTACGGCCTCGACCTCGGCGGTCTGTGGCGATCCGATACGACCGACTTCATGCCCGCGGGCGCCGCCATCGCGTGGTGGCTGATCGCCACCGTCGGCTTCTCTGGCGGCTATTTCACCGCAACGCTGATGGACAGCGCCGTGTCGGGCGAGATCCCGTTGCGGATGCGGCAGTTCCTGATTGCGGTCGGCGTGCTGGTGCTGGCGGGCGCAGGCCAGGCGGCCGCCGCCCCCAGCCCGATCCCCACCCTCTCGGGCGTGCTGACGGGCGTCGCCGCGCTCTGTCTTGGCGCCGCGATGGCATTTTGCGGCGCGCATTTTGCGCTGCGCAGGGCGTAATTGCCGACAGGGTGATCGATGACGCAACGCAAAACGCCGCGCGGCTGCCCGCGCGACGTTTTGTCTCATTCTCGCTTCCAGTCGAAAATCAGCTCGCGGCGCGCAGGTTGACCTTGCTTTCGGCGAGCGTGGTCAGCTTCTTGTCGGTCGCCTTTTCCTCATCGAGCGTCTTCTGCAAGACGCTGGCGCAATCGCTGCGGCCAAGCTGCTTCGCCCACGCGATCAGGCTGCCGTAGCGCGTGATCTCGTAATGCTCGGCGGCCTGGGCGGCGTTGATCAGAGCCGCATCCAGCACCGATTTGTCCGCGACTTCGCTCGTAACCTCGTCGGCCTCCTTGATGATGCCGTCGATCGCCGGGCAGTCGACAGCCTTCACCTTAGCGCCGTGCATCTGGAACACCTGTTCGAGTCGCTGCACATGCGTCTTGGTCTCATCGAGATGGGTCAGAAAGCCCTGCTTGAGCTGCTTGTCGGTCGCTTTTTCCGCCATTTTCGGCAGCGCCTTCACGAGCTGCATCTCGGCATAATAGATATCCTGCAGCTGGTGCACGAACAGGTCGTTCATGGTCTTGATGTCTTTGGTAAAGAGTCCCATTGCTCATCCTTTTTCGTTCTGCGGGAACACAACCGCGCCGTCCGGTGGTCGCCGGCACGCCGATGTTCGATTGCTGGTACGGTCGCTAACCGGCCACTAGCGGGGTTGTTCCTGAGAAGCGGCAAATCCTCATGGTGGAACGGGGAACATCGCGGAAATGGAACAGAAGGCCGTCGCATGCCAGGACGTGAACGAGACTCGAATCTGCCGCGTTAAGACATATGTAGGGCATGTGACAGCCATGCCGCTCGGAGGCTGAAGCCGGTCTTGTCAAGGACTGCACAACGCGGCGTTTTTGTCCTATGGGTCTTTCTCACGTAGAGCGAACGGCCGCCGCACTAGCTTCAATGGGCCTTTTTACTTTTTGCCGCCCCGCCGGGAGGATGAATGCACGGACTGCTGACCACGCTCGGGCGTGGCTTCAAGAGACGGATCGGCTGGAAGCGGCTCGGAATCGCGGCGAGCCTCCTTATCATCGCCTTTGCGATCACGACCCTGGTGCGCACCTTGAGGGGCGTCGATACCGGCGTGATCCTGACCGCGCTGACCGAACTGCCGCCGCACCACATCGGGCTCGCCGCGCTCTGCGTGGTCGGCGCGTTCTGTACCCTGACGTTCTATGACTTCTTCGCGCTGCGGACCATCGGCAAGAAGCATGTGCCCTACCGCATCGCCGCGTTGTCGAGCTTCACCAGCTACACGATCGGCCACAATATCGGCGCCACGGTGTTTACCGGCGGCGCGATCCGCTTCCGGATCTATTCGGACTACGGCCTGAGCGCGATCGACGTCGCCAAGATCTGCTTTCTCTCGGGCCTCACCTTCTGGCTCGGCAATCTGGTCGTGCTCGGCTTCGGCATGGCATGGCATCCCTGGGCGGCGTCGGCGATGGACCTGCTGCCGCGGGCCATGAACCGGTTGATCGCGATCGGCTGCCTTGCCGGCATCGCGGCCTATTTCGTCTGGCTGGTGATGGGCAAGCATCGCCGCGAACTCGGTCAGAACGGCTGGAAAGTGGTATTGCCCTCGGCGCGGCTGACGCTGCTGCAGGTCCTGATCGGCGTGGTCGATCTCGGGTTCTGCGCGATGGCGATGTATCTGCTGATGCCTCCCCAGCCCGGCATCGATTTTGTTTCGCTGGCAGTGGTGTTCATCCTGGCCACGCTGCTGGGCTTCGCCAGTCATGCGCCCGGGAGCCTCGGCGTGTTCGACGCCGCGATGCTGGTGGCGCTGCCCGAATTCGGAAGGGAACAGTTGCTGGCCACGCTGCTGGTGTTCCGCATCCTGTATTTCCTGATTCCGTTCGGAATCTCGATCAGCATCATGGGAACGCGCGAGCTCTGGCTCAATGTGGTGCGGCCCTGGCAGGAACGCCGCAGGCTCAACGAGGCCTGCTCAAACTCCGGCGCAGTGCCGCTGAAGGGCCGGCCGTCGCTGCAGCCGGAGCCGGTGAAGAGCCGGTCATCGCAGCCGCCGGTGAAGAGCCGCCAGTCGCAGGGGTGACGGCAAGCGCGTCCGGACTCTTTGGGTATTGGCGTCGTCTCTCTTATTTCCGCCCCATCCGTAACGTCAAACGCGTCATGATCCGAATTCGCCTTCGTTCGATAGTCGCCGTCGCGCTGCTTGCGGCCGTGCCGGCGGCGCTGCCGTTGCGGTTTGCGGCGGCCCAACCGGCCCCCAGCGTCCCCCCGCCGGTCTCGCCCGGCACCGCACAACAGGCGGTGCAAGCCGGGCCGGACAGCCCAATGCAAATCTCGTGGGAGGTCCGCAACCGGTTCCGGCTGTTCCGCGAGGAACGCGATTTTCTGCTCCATACCGAGAGCGCGCGCGGCCGCAGCGTTCTCGCCTCGGAACAGGCGCTGGAATTGCAGAGCGACGGCCGCGGCTGGGCGCGCAACGCGGTGAACCGCCTCTGCATCGATCTGCAGGGCCGGGTCAGCGAGCCCTGCACCCGCGACAACGTCA
>NZ_JADGRI010000159.1 GCF_017881085.1 Bradyrhizobium sp. | reverse complement strand
CGAACGGGCTCAGATCCAGCGACGGGCGGCTGGTCAGAGCCGCCCGTTCGCACATTCTGCCAGATTTTGCAGACACAAGAGCGCGTTATAAGCCGTAAACCATTGCGCGGGGAATGCCGGGTGATTCCGGTGTGACCTGACTAACGCGTGTGCACTTCTCACACTACCCCTGCACACGCGGCTATCGGGCGCATCGGGCGCCCGGCATTCCCTGCGCCCTCTGATCGGAGGACGAGGAAATTTCCGGCAAAGCTCGGGCGCATCACGCCGCGAGATCGTGAAGACGCGTCCTGGCGGCATTCTCGAGAGCGGCGCCGGTTGCGGATTCAACGGCGGTCGGACGAAACGAAATTCGACGCCGGGGGTTGATGATTGTCACCAGCGGAGTTGCGAAATGACCACGGACAGCAAGCCCCCGATATCGCGAAGGACCGTCGTCGGCGGCGCCGGCATGGCGGCGGTCGGCGCCGCTACATCGCTGGCTCCCTCGATCGCACAAGGAAACGACGAAATGACGCGCGAGCAGGAACTGCGCAACCCGGCCGATAAATACCCGAGGCCGCCCTACAAAAGGCAGTCGCAGCCCTGGCCGGGGCTCGCGAGCCAGATGGATCCGCGGCCGGACCACGGCGAGACCAGTTATAAAGGCTCGGGCCGGCTGTTGGGGCGCAAGGCGCTGATCACCGGCGGCGATTCCGGCATGGGCCGCGCGGCCGCCATCGCCTATGCGCGCGAGGGCGCCGATGTCGCGATCAATTATTTCCCGACCGAAGAGCCCGACGCGAAGGAAGTCATCGATCTCATCAAGGCGGAGGGACGTATCGGGTTGGCCATTCCCGGCGATCTGCGGGACGAGAAATTCTGTCAGGAACTGGTCGACCGCGCGGTGAAGGGACTTGGCGGTCTCGACATCGTGGTCAGCAACGCCGGCCGGCAGCAGACGCGGGCTTCGATCCTGGATATCACGACGGAAGATTTCGACGCGACGATGAAGACCAACATCTACGCGCCGTTCTGGATCATCAAGGCGGCGCTGCCGCATCTGAAGCCCGGTTCGGTCATCATCGGCACGGCTTCCGAGCAGGCCTATGACCCCTCCCCCGATCTCTATGACTATGCGCAGACCAAGGCGGCGACCATGAACTACGTCAAGTCCCTGGCGAAGCAGCTCGCGCCGAAAGGCATTCGCGTCAACGCGGTCGCGCCGGGGCCGATCTGGACACCGCTGCAGGTCTCCGGCGGCGCGACGATGGAGAAGCTGGAAAAGTTCGGCGGCCAGACCCCGATCGGCCGCGCCGGCCAGCCCGCCGAACTCGGTTCGATCTATGTCCAGCTCGCGGCCGCCGACGCCAGTTTTGCTACCGGCCAGGTCTATGGCTCCGCCGGTGGCTCCGGCCAGCCGTGACGAAGGATCTCGGCCGCGCGACGCCGCCGAACCGATCAGCGCCTGACGTAGCAGTGGAAGCCGCCGTAAATTCCCGAGCGGTCCTGCGCGAAGCCGATGGCGCTTCGTTCCTCGTCGCGGCGCCAGATTTGGCGCAGGTCCGCCAGCTCCGCGCTCTCCAGGGGAGACTCGGTGCCGGCGGTGCGGAAGATCACGCGAACATCGTCGCGCCCGGTGCGATCGATGGCGTTCCAGAGTGCTGCGATCTCGTCTGGCGCCATCCAATCCTGCGAGTCCAGGAGGATCACGGCATCGACCTCGCGCGCCGGAAGATTTTCCAGGAACTGCCGGAGATTGGCGTGCACCGGGATGATCAGGCCGGCGCCGTCACGCATCCGTTCGAACTGGCGGCGCTGCAGATAAGGCGGCAGGCAGCGATCGCCGGGACCGGGATAACTGCGATGCAGCGCCTGCCAGGCGAAATAATTGGTCTCATTGGGGTGACCGTTGATCAGGCGCAGCAACCGCTGATGCAGCACCTCGTTGAGCGGGGCGCCGGCGCCGAGCAGCGCCCGCTGCTGCGGCGGAATACCGAGACTGAACAGCAGCGCCGGGGTGCCGGTGAGCAGGCGCGCCAAGGGCGAGTGAAACAGCCGGTCCAGCCGATCGAGCGCCTGCAGGCGTCCGGGGTCGTTGGCCTTGCCGGTCAGCAGCGCCGTGAGATCGATCCGGGCCAATTTCGCCAGCAGATGCGTGAGCCCGATGAAACGGCCGAGCATGCCGTGACGGTAAAACCCGTCGGTAAAATAGGCATGCCGCGGACGGCCGACGATGTTGCGCTTGTCCCAATAGGCGCGCGTGTCGGCGTCCAGCATCAGCCACAGCCGATCGCGGTAGAGCTGCGAGTTGGAGGCGGAAGCGGCCTCGCCGAAGAACTGCCAGAACTCGGCATAACCGGAAAATGCCCGAAGTCCGGCAAGCTTCAGCTTGAGCAGCGACAGATGCGCCTCATTGAGATCGACCGCATAGACCTGGGCCGGCTGCGCCGTGAGATAGGACAGCGCGTTGCATCCGCCGGAGGAGATGGTGACGATGGTCGAGCCGAGTGGCAGTTGCAGCGCAGCGAGATCGGCTTCGGGGTCCTCCCAGATCTGGGTGTAAACCAGACGACGGAACCAGAACGCGAACAGCCTGTCCCAAACCGTCGCCTCGGCCTCATCCCTGGAGTTGCGAACCGCGTCCGCGATCAATTGCGTGTTCATCCATCCCTCGAATCAACAATCTGATGAGGGTATCGCCGGCTCACTGCAGTTTTGCGACAGCTCGCGGCGTTATGGCGACGCGAGTCATCGGTGGAATTACGGGACCATTCATGAGGGCGCGCGCGGCTGTCACACCGCTGTCGCGCGAACATCCGAAGGGAATATGCGACAGGCGAGCAGGAGGTGCAGCAATGTCTCTCTATTCCCCGGAACTCGACGCCGACGCCGCGTGGCCGGACGAGGCCACCAGCCGCATGAACCGGATGTACCGCCGGCAACGCCACATCTACGACGGCACGCGACGATATTATCTGCTCGGCCGGGACCGGCTGATCTCAGGGCTGCAACCTGCCTCCGGCTCGAACGTGCTGGAAATCGGTTGCGGCACCGGCAGAAACCTGGTGCTGGCGGCCGGCCTCTACCCCGATGCGCGATTTTTCGGCATCGATGTCTCGACAGAGATGCTGACGTCGGCGATCTCGGCAATCTCGCGGCGCGGCCTGACCGGCCGAATTCGCGTCGCGCACGGCGATGGAATCGCCTTCGATCCACAGCTTTTATTCGGGCTGCCCTGCTTCGATCACGTGATGATCTCCTACAGCCTCTCGATGATCCCGGACTGGCGCGGCGTTCTCCAGGCGGCCACAAGGCGCCTCGCGCCCGGCGGGCGTCTGCACGTGGTCGATTTCGGCAATCAGGAGCGACTGCCCTCCATAGCTCGCGCGCTGCTGTTGCAATGGCTCAGGATATTCGACGTCACGCCGCGCGACGATCTCGAGGCCATGCTGGCGGCGATGGCCAAAAGCAACGGCGCAAGGCTGAGGTTCGATCGTCCGTTCCGCGGTTATGCGCAATACGCCGTGATGACGTTGCCGCGCGAGCCGAACGCGCCGTGAGTGCCTGGTTGGCACTTGTTGCGGCGGGATTGCTCGAGATCGCCTGGGCGTTCGGCCTGAAATATTCCGATGGTCTCACGCGGTTCTGGCCGACCGCGGCGACGGCGCTCGCCATCGCGCTGAGCTTCGGCTTGATGGCGGTTGCGCTGAGATCGCTGCCGTTCGGCACGGCCTATGTGGTGTGGACCGGCATCGGCGCCGTCGGCAGCATCCTGGTCGGCATCCTGGTTTACAGCGAGCCGGCCGATCCGATTCGATTGCTGTGCCTGACACTGATCGTGGCGGGAATGGTCGGGCTCAAGCTCAATTCGCCGGTGTGAGATCGAAGCGCGGCTAACGCTTCATGCGCAAACTCCGCCACGCTTCCACACCTCCGAACAGGCCGAGCGCCATCACGAAGGGCAGGAAATGATACAGGAAGCGGAACATCAGGAGCGCAGCGATCAACGGCTCCCGGTCCACACCGCCGAGGCCGAGCAGGATCGCGGCATCGAACACGCCCAATCCCGCCGGCGTGTGGCTGGCGAAGCCGAGCAGCGTCGCGGCGATGAATACGGCAGTGAGGCGGAAGAAGTCGATATTCATCCCGGCTGGGATCAGCACATACATCGCAAGCGCCGCGGCGCCGAGATCGAACAGCCCGATGGCGATCTGCAGCAGCACCATGGGCCCTGACGGAAGCCGGACCGGCCACCTTCGCGTCCCGAGCCGTCTCGGCGCACGCCAGCTCCAGACCAGAAAAGCGGCGACGCCGACCAGCACCGCGGCCGCCAGCGCGCGGTTGATCTGCGGCGGCAGATAATCCACCAGGCCGATGGCCCCCGGCTCGTAAAACAGGCTGAGCCCCAGCGCGGTCAGATTGCCCAGCCAGAATGTCAGCCCGGTCAGGAAGCAGATGTTCGCCACGTCGAGCGCGCCGAGACCGTTGCAGGCATAGATCCGATACCGGATGACCGGCGAGACCAGCGCCACCGCGCCCATGCCATGGGCGATCGGATAGCTGGTGAAGCTTGCGAGCGCCGCGATTCGATAGGGAATGTCCGGCCGACCGATGGTGCGAAGCGCGAGCAGGTCGTAGATTGTCAGGCTGCCGTAGGAGAACACCACCAGCATCAGCGCCAGCGCGAGGACGCCGGCGTCGGTTCGTTCCACGATGGCGAAGACCTCGTCGTAGTTGACGTGCTTGAGCGCGTGCGTCAGCGCGAATATCGCGATTGCCGCGATGGCAATGCCGACGACGACCCCCAGCCCTCTCAATCGGGAGCCGCTGCCGGACGTCTTTTGCGGCACTATGGCTTCCAGTGTCTATCCAATCGGGCAACGGCATTGCCGTCACCGCCTGATTCGGGATGGTCGATAGCCTCCATTGACACGTTGTTGTGACAGGCGCGTTACCGGCGAACTCACAGCAATTCTAAGAATAGCATTCTAAGATGCGTGTTAATCGAAATCCGGACTCATTATGGTCGCATGCCGTTCACGCACGGTTTGTAAGACACCCGCGAAAGTCACCAGCGCATTCGAGGCAGTATGAACCCGGAATTCGATTACGATCTCACGCCGGATCAATGGGAGATGTTGAAGGCGCTGCGCGCGCCCGCCCCGAGGGCTCGCGCGCTGAATCGATTCGTTGTCGAAAATCTCATCGCGCTGGGGCTTGCCGAGACGACCGACAGCCGCGCCGTCCTGACGCCGAAAGGCCGCAGCGTGCTGCTGCGCGGCTCGCCGCGGCTGTTGGACTTGGCGACGTAACGTCTTCAGTTTTGGCGAGCCCGGCGTCGACAATCACGCCAGGCTCGCACAGTTCCAAAATTTCACTCCGCCGGCGCCGCCATCGACATATCCGGATGCGGGACGTAGTGCGCGCTCGTCTCCAGCTTGCTGAGCGCGAACAGTCCGGCCCCCACGACCGCATAGGCCAGTGCGACCGCGGGCGTCACGCCGAATCCGCCGCCGATGCCGACGGCCTCGCCATGCATGAAGCCGAAATAGGTCAGTACGGCGCCCGCAAGCGCGAAGGCGGAAGCCTTGACGAAGTCGCGCTCGATCACGAACACGCCGACCGCGCCAAGAATGAGGCCGGCGAGGATCGAACCGCCGCCCAGCACCTCAAGCCCGTGATAGAGCACTCCCTGTTGCGGCAGCGCCGCGAGCGCCGCGGCCTTGACGTCGCCCACCTTGTCGGCGGAAAGGCCGCCCACCGTCTGCGCCGCGCTCAGGGTCGAGCCGAGCATGGTGTCGATCTGGAGCTTGGCCCAGGCCGCCAGATGCGGCGTCAGCGCCAGCACGATCGCCGGCGCGTGCTTGACCGGCGTGGTCTGGAACGCCTGCGCGCCGATCAGCATGCCGATGTAAAGCAGGATCGGCGAGATCGCGACCACCGGCACCAGCGCCAGCAGCACCGAGATGATGCCGAACCACGACAGCACGACCACCATGATGCCGGTCGCGGCCGAATAACCGATCCGCCCGCCCATCGCCTTCCAGCCGGGATGGCCGATATAGACTGCGTTGATGAAGGGATTGCCCATCAGGCAGCCGATCAGGCTGACGACGCCGTCGGCGGTCAGGACCCGCGTGGTCGGATATTCGTCACCGGCGGCTTCCGCGCTCTCGACATTGTCCATGGCCTCGACGAGATCGTAGATGCCGAAGGGTATCGCCGTGACCAGGATGACGCCGAGGAATTCGAAGCCGGAGAACACCTGTCCGACCGCCGGGATAGGCACCGAGAAGCCGAAGCTCGCAAAGGCGTCGCCGACGCCCTTGACGCTCAGCCCGCCGAGCCCGAGACCGAACAGGTTCGAGCCCCAGGCGATGATCATGCCGGCCGCGATGGCGACGAGGCCTGCCGGAATTCCCTTGAAATATTTCACGCCGCCGAACCAGCTCACCAGGATGATGGCGAAGCAGACCAGACCGATCTGCGGCGTCATGTACATCTCCAGCGCCGGCCGCATCGAGATGAAGGTCACGGAGACGCCGGCCAGCGTCCCGAGCAGCGCCGCGCGCGGGGTGATTCTGCGAATGACGGGCGCGATGAAGCCGCCGATCATCAGGATAAAGCTCTGGAAGAACACCCAGACCAGGCCCGCCGACCAGCCTTTCATGGGATCGCCGGTCTTGATGGTGACCGGCAGCATGATCACGAAGGTAACGATGAACATGTGCGGCACGCTGACGCCCGAAGGCAGTGCGCAGACATCAGTGCGGCCGGTCTTCTGCGCCAGCCGGTAGGCCAGCCACGCATAATAGAAGGTGGAGAGGCACATCATCAGGCCGAGCGCCGGCAGGATGCGGCTGAACACCAGCGAGTCCGGCATCTTCAGCACGAAACGCAACAGGCCGGTAAGCACCAGCATGTTGACCAGGATATTGGTACCGAATCCAAAGAACGCGTTCCAGTCGCCGGATGTCCACAATACCGGCTTGAAGTCGGGCTTTCCGACAGTCCCCGTCATGCTCGTGCTCATCGCGAAGCTCCCGCTGCCAAGTTGTTCGAAGTCTCCGTTGTCATTGCCTTGAGAACCGCGGCCGAGTCGGACACCCAGCCGAAGATGCCACCCTGGGCCTTGATCATTTTCAGGCCCATCTCGTGGAATTCGGGAAAGTAGGAAGCGCAGCCGTCGGCCAGCACCACGCAGCGATAGCCGCGGTCGTTGGCCTCGCGCACAGTTGTATTGACGCAGACCTCGGTGGTGACGCCGCACACCAGGAGATTCTCGATGCCGTATTTCTGTAAGGTATCGCCGAGTTCGGTGGCGTAGAACGCGCCCTTGCCCGGCTTGTCGATGACGATCTCGCTGTCGTGCGGATAGAGCGCGGGAATGATGTCGTGGCCGGCCTCGCCGCGGATCAGGATCCGTCCCATCGGGCCGGGATCGCCGATGCGCAAGCTTGGCGCGCCGCGCTCGATCTTGGCCGGCGGCGCGTCGGACAGATCGGGCAAATGGCCCTCGCGGGTATGCACGACCAGCATGCCGAGTTCGCGCGCGGCGTCGAGCACGGATGCGATCGGCTTCACCGCGCGCGCCAGTTGCGAGACGTCATTGCCGAGCGTTTCGCCGAAACCGCCCGGCTCCATGAAATCGCGCTGCATGTCGATGATGAGAAGAGCTGTCGCTGACCAGTCGAGATCGATCGGTTCTGGTTCCGCAACGACGGTACCGCTGGACGGCGGTCTTGGGTTCGCCATGACGTTCGCACCCCGCGCGCGAGAACTCTCGGGAGTGAATGAAGCAAGGCGCGTGCCATTGTGTACAATGACTGTATGCAATGCCGATACGAAAAATCATTCGTATTTTCAGCGAGTTGGATTTTGGAGGCTGCCTTGCTCATTCCCTGAGCGCAGCTTTTATGACGTGCAGTTGCTCATTCGCTGAGCGGAATTTGTTCATGCTTCGGATTTGCGCAGGCCAACGAGGTGGCACACATGTTGCTGCCTTCAGGCCGAATTGAACGAAGGGGAGCGGTGGCGCTGGTCGTCGGGCTCGAAGGCGACCGCGCCACGGATGGCGAGGAACCGGTCGACGTTACCGGCGAGTTAGCGCACCGTGATGGTGATCGCCTCCGACATCACCGGCGGCGCAAGCGGGATGTGCGTCCAATCGCCGAGCACGAGTTGCAGAGTGTGCTGGCCTTTCGGCAGGGTCACCATGGCTTCGGTCTGGCCGCCGCCGAAATGCTTGTGATTGTCGTCGGACGGAATCGGTTCCTGCATTTGCTCTGCGGTCAACGTGGCATCGATCAGCAGATGGTGGTGGCCTGTGTTCGGTTTTTCCACGCCGGCCGGCGCAACGCCCATACCGGAGAGCCCGAACTGCACCAGGAACGGACTATCCACTTCGGCGCCGTCCTTCAGATTGATGAAGTAAACCTTGGCCCCCTCCGGCGACGGCGTCTGCGCGGCTGCCGGCGCGGAGCTCGCAACGGCAAAGAGGCCCAACAGAGCAAGCGCCATTCTAAACGATGTGATCATCTTGTACTCCCCGAAGAACAATGAAATCGGAACGCGCGGAGCTGTTTCGCGCCGCCTCATGCTTAGCTTCCGTAATTGCAGGAAATAAGGCCGTCACTTTCGCATCCGGCCAGCTCGCACTCCCGGTGCGACCAGAGCGGCGACACAGCCGCAGCATACGTCAGGCATCCAGCGTTTGTCGCTAGCGGAAGATTTGCCGGAAGGGACGTTGCGGACCTGTTATCGCATTTTCGATTTCAGCTTGATCACGGGGCCATCCACCACGAACTTGCCATAGCCGCGGTGGTGGATGGTCTTCGGATTGGGCTGCTTCGGATCGGTCCAGGCCTTCACCACCTCGAGCACGAACAGGTTGTATTTGTTCACGAGGCGGCTATCGACCACCTTGCATTCGAGATTGGCGAAGCACTCGGCGATCAGCGGCGCGCCGACGTCCCTGGCCTTGACCGGCGTCAAGCCGAACTTTTCGAATTTCGCGACGTCGCGGCCGGAGCTGTTGCCGACGTCGACGACTTTCTGCGCCAAGTGCCGCGCCGGAATGGCGATGACGCACTCCCTGGTCGCCGTCAGCGCCGCAAAGCTGTAATCGGCGCTGCTGACGACACAGGCGATCAGCGGCGGCTCGAATTCGACCATCATATGCCAGGACATGGTCATGACGTCGGCGCGGCCCTTCCGTGCCGTCGTAAGCAGCACCACCGGGCCGGGTTCCAAGAGTTGATAGACTTTTCCCAACGGCAGATTTTTCATCACTTAGACCAGTCAGAGGATTTTTCCGGGATTCAGGATGCCCTCGGGATCGAGCGCCTTCTTGATCAGCCGCATCAGCGCGATCTCGCTTTCGCTCCGGCATACCGAAAGATAGGGCTTCTTCTCTAGCCCGATTCCATGCTCCGCCGAAATCGATCCGCCGAACCTGCCGAGCGGACCATAGACCAGCGCCTCGATCTTCGGCCGCAACGTCATGTAGTCCTGCGGGGCGACCTGAACAATCACATGCAGATTTCCGTCTCCGAGATGGCCGAAGATCCAGAGCCTGTGTTCGCCGATCCCGGCACTCAGATCCCGGCGCAAGTCCTCGACATATCGTTCCATCGCCGCCAACGGCAGCGAAATGTCGAACACGACCGGCATGCCGCCGACCACGACCTGCATGACATCGTCGCGCAGCGCCCAGAAGGCGCGGCGGTCGCTCTCCGACTGCGCTACCGCCGCATCCGAAATCAGCTTTGCTTCCAGCGCGGATTCCAGCGCCGCGACGAAGCGTTCGGAATCAGGTTTGGGATTGGCGCCGAGGCTTTCGATCAGGACGTAGTATGGATGGTCCTGACCAACCGGCGGTTTGCCCCTGGCCGGCGGCGACGTCACCAGGCGGTAGAAGGATTGCCACATCACCTCGAAGGCCGAGAGCGATCCGCCCAGACTGCCGTCGATATGCTTGAGCAATTTCGTCAGCGCCTCGAACGACGGCACCGCCACGATGGCGACGTCCTGCGAACTCGGCTTCTCGCGCAACCGCAGTACCAGCCGCGTGATGATCCCGAGCGTGCCTTCGGAGCCGACAAAGACCTGCTTGAGGTCGTAGCCGGCATTGTTCTTGATCAGGCGGTTCATTGACGAAAGGATGCTGCCGTCGGCCAATACGACCTCGAGACCCAGAACCATGTCGCGCATCATGCCGTAGCGGATCACGCGATTACCGCCGGCGTTGGTTGCCGCGTTGCCGCCAAGCGTCGCGCTGCCGCGCGCGCCGAGATCGAGCGGAAAGCTCAGGCCGTGCGGTTCGACCGCTTCCTGCAGCGCCTGCAGCGTGACCCCGGCCTGCACCACGGCGATGCGCTGCACCGGATCGATCAACTCGATGGCGCGCATCCGCTCCAATGAGACGATCACCTCTTCGGGCGAGGCATCGGCGCCGTGGACGAGACCGGTGAGACCGCCATGGGTCACGATCGGCACGCCGTTGTCATGGCACCAGCGGACGGTTTTCGAAACTTCGCCAGTGTCCCTGGGGCGCACCAGCGCCCGCGCCTTGAGGGTGTCCGGACGCAGAATGCCGGCGGATCGGGTCGCGATATCGGCCGCGCTCAATACGCCGGTCTCACCAACGACGGCCCGCAGCGCTTCGACGGTGTCCACGGCAGCCCTCCTCAAATCATCGCCTCGATCAGGCGCGGCCCTCTGTGCTTCATCGCCGATTGATATTGCGCGGCGAATTCTTCGGCCGTGGTGGCACGGCTGGCTTCGACGCCTAAACCGCTCGCGATCTGGGTCCAGTTCATCTCCGGATTGTGCAGATCGAGCGTCGAGCGCGCGTTTTCGCCGACCGTCGTCACACCCACCCGATACAGTTCATAATTGAGGATCGCATAGGACCGGTTGGCGTAGATCACCGTGGTCACATCGAGCTTTTCGCGCGCCATGGTCCACAGCGCCTGCATCGTATAGGCGGCGCCGCCGTCGCCATGCGGGCAGACCACCTTGCGATCGGGAGCGGCCAAAGCCGCACCGACGGCGAGCGGCAATCCCTGACCGATGGAGCCGCCGGCCAGCGGCAAATGCGTGTGCGGCCGCGCGCGCGTCAGCGTCATCAGCAGCGGCAGGCTGGAGGTGTTGGATTCGTCGGCATAGATCGCATGATCCGGCGTCAGCTGGGCGATGATCTGGGCGATGCTGAGCGAATTCAACAAACCGGTCGGCAGGCCCGGCAATTGCAGCGGCACACGGGCCGATATCTCCTGCGGCGCTCCCAGTGCGTCGGCCAGACTCTCCAGCGCGCGGGCGCCGTCTTCGTGCGGTTGCGCAAGATAAATCAGCTCGCAAGGCTCGGGCACACACCAGCTCGGCTTGTTCGGATAGGCAAAGAACGACACCGGCGGGGTGCTGCCGACCAGGACCAGCTGCTCGGTTCCGGCAAGAAACGCCGTGACCTGCTCGCCGAAATAGGGAATGCGCTCCACCGGCACGCGACCGGCGCCCATCTCGGAGTGCGGCGCAAAAGTATCGCACAACAGCCGCGCGCCGGTCTTGGCGTGGATGCGCCCCGCCGCCTCCAGCCCGGCGCCGACAAGGGCGCGGCCGCGCAGCAACATTGCCGTCTTCTTGCCGCTGGACATCAGCCTGGCGACGTCTTCGATCGTGTCCGCCGTTACGATCGCCGGCCCGATATCGGGCAGACGCGGCGCGGCGCGCTCGGCCGGATTCCAGGCGGCGTCGGCGGACA
>NZ_JADGRI010000399.1 GCF_017881085.1 Bradyrhizobium sp. | reverse complement strand
CTGAGATGTTGAACCTGCCGGCACGCGGAGCAGACGAATCCGCGAACGGGCAGGAGAAGGCGGCAGGAGGCTTCCATGAACCACTCGATCTACAGCGCCGATCGCTCGACCCATCTCAAGATCGTGGTCATGGCGCTCATCGCAGGTATCGCGGTGGCGGGCTTCGGCATCTCGGCTCGCACCAATTCGGACGAGTACACCCAGACGGCGCACGTTATCAAGGCCGGCAAGCCGATGGCGGTCACCAGCACCAACGCGATGGTGGTGCGCTAACACCAGGAATTTACGGAATTCACGCGGCTCTTTACCAGCCCCCCAAAGTCGCCTCGTGGATATTAGAAGACCCCAACTACCCCCAAGTTGACTACCGAAAACGCCCGCTCCCCACGGGCGTTTTCTTTTTGTGGGGTCTTGATCTCAGCGGTCCTTCGCCGGCGCCAATGGCGGAACGGTCTCGACCAGCTTGCCGGTGAACACGATCGGACCTGTCGCAACCCCGGTCGGGCTTCCGCCCGGCGGCTCAACCGTGACCGCATAGGTGGCCTGGTTGACGACCTCGGGATCGTATGCCGACAGCACCGGCCGCGTCGTGAACTCGTTGCCTCCGATAACGCCGAGCGAGCGCGGCCGCTGCAATTTGTCCGACACGATCCAAAGCTCATAGCTCTTGCCGGGCTCGGGCGCGGCGCCGACCCGGCGAACCGTGAAATTCCTGGTTGCCGCATCCACGGTGAGAATGAAGGCGGGCGATCCGCCGTCTTTTTGCAGCACGGCAACGAACTGGCCGGACGGCGGCGCCGGCGTCGGCGGGGTCCTGACCTCGACCACCCGAACGCGCGGCCTGGGACGGACGGCATCCGGCAACAGGTCCGGCTGATAGGCCCCGACCGCAATCAGCGCGACCAGGGCGGCCGCTATCGCCGTGCTGAAGCTTGCGACGTTGCGCCAGCGCCGGGCCTGTCTGGACAGGCGAAGGACGTTCGAATTGTCCGCAGGGGTGACAGGCGCAATGACGTCGTGCGCGACCGGCGGCTCCGGAAGCTGTAGTGGCGCCTGCTGTTCGGAAAGCCCGACCGCGGCCCTGATCCGGTCCCACACCTCGGGGCTCGGCTCGACCGAGCCGACCATCTGGTTCAACACGCCGAGCCGGAACTCCCACGCCTGCACGAGCGCCGTGAAATCCTTGTCGGCGGACATCATGCTCTCGACCTGCGCCCGCTCCTCGGCATCGAGGGTGCCGAGGGCGTATTCCGCGGCGAGCGCGATATGATCTTCACTATACGCCATCATCTAGAGTCCAAGACACTCCCGGATGTCCATCATGCTGCGGCGCAGCCAGGTCTTCACCGTATTCACCGGCGTCTCGAACTTTGCCGCCAGCTGCTCGCGGCTCCAGCCGTTGTAATAGGCCAGCAGCACGAGCTTTTGCCGGTCGGGCTCCAGACGGCCGACGCATTCGAGCAACCGCTTCAATTCCTCGGTCATTTCCCGGCGCGCCAGCGGATCCGGGCTGTCGGCGGCCACTTCCATGGCCGACGGCTCCTCCTCGATCGAGAGTTCGCCCTTCTTGCGCACGACGTCGATGGCCCGGTTGCGGGCAATGGACGCCATCCATGTGATCGGAGACGACAGGCCAGGGTTGAATTGGCCGGCGCTGTTCCAGATCTTGACGTAGGCTTCCTGAATGACCTCCTCGGCGAGATCCTGTCGCCGCAAGATACGGAGCACCACGCCGAAGAGTTTCGCCCGCGTCGCGGCGTAGAGGCGCTCGAAGGCTGCCTCATCCCCCTTCGCAACCGCGGCGATCAGCCAGACCAACTCAGCTGGCGTCAGCATTCACTCCCCCAAAACGCGATGTCCCGTCGCTCTTGCGCACAGCCAAGCGGCATTCCTGACGTGTCGTATCATATCCTGCGCCGGACCTGGCCTCCAAGTCACGGTGCCCCCGCCTGTGGACATTCGGCCAGCAGACCACAAAAGACCACGCAAGAAACCCGGACCTCGCGGCCCGGGTCTTCGATATTGCGCTTGCAGACGCTTAAAGCCTCAGGCGATCGCCCCAAGGCGCGCGCGCATCAGGCCGATGCTGTCGAGATCGGCCTGTTCGCGGGCGTTTTCCTCGGCGCGCTCGCGCGCCTGGTCGCGCTCGTCCAGCAGCTCGACTTTCTTGAGTTCCTCGAACGCCTCGCCCAACAGGCTCTTGGCGTCCTCAAGCTGGATCCGCAGTTCGTCGGCGGAGCGGGTCAGGTTTTCCCGCCGCTGGATCGCGGCCTTGGCATAGGTCGGATAGGCGAAGTGCGTCGGGTCGTTGATCCCGGCGCGCTCCTGTTCGGACTGGATTTCGCGCTCGAGGTCGACCGACATACGCTGGAAATCGGCGATCATGCCTTCAATCTGGGCGACCCTTCGGCGCTTCTCGTCGACCTGAAATTTCTTCAGGCGGATCAGCGTTTCACGTGACTTCATCGACTCGTACTCCCCAGAAGTCCCGATCTGGACGCGGGACATGACCGGTACCCCCAAGGGGCCCCACCGGCATCGCTAGTTGTGTGGCGGGGATGATGGCCTGACAAAGTTAGCGTTCCGTTTCCAAATCCCTCAGGATTTGTTCCAGTTGGCGGTAACCCTCGTTCAGGCCGGTCACTTCGTCCTTGGCCTGGCGCAGGAAGCCCTCCAGCGCCGGATTAAGCCGGATCGACTCGTCGACCTCGGCGCTGGAGCCGGCGCGATAGGCGCCGAGCCGGATCAATTCCTCCATATCCGCATAGGTTGCCATGACCTGACGCGCGCGGGTGATGACGGGCAGATAGGCCGGATCTGCCGACTTCGGCATGGTGCGGGACACCGATTTGAGGATGTTGATGGCCGGATAGCGCCCGCGCTCGGCGATCGAACGCTGCATCACGATATGGCCGTCCAGGATGCCGCGCACGGCGTCCGCGATCGGCTCGTTATGATCGTCGCCGTCCACCAGCACCGTAAAGATGCCGGTGATGGTGCCGGCGCCGACGCCGGGACCCGCGCGCTCCAGGAGCTTGGGCAATTCGGTGAACACGGTCGGCGTATAGCCCTTGGCGGTCGGCGGCTCGCCCGCCGACAGGCCGATCTCGCGCTGCGCCATCGCAAAGCGCGTCACCGAATCCATCAGGCAAAGCACATCCTTGTCTTCATCGCGGAAGTATTCGGCAATCGCCAGCGTCAAATAGGCCGCCTGCCGCCGCATCAAGGCGGGCTCGTCCGAGGTCGCCACCACCACCACCGAGCGCGCCAGGCCTTCGTCGCCGAGATCGTCCTGCAGGAATTCCTGCACCTCGCGGCCGCGTTCGCCGACCAGGCCGATCACCGTGATATCGGCATCGACATTGCGCGCCAGCATCGACAGCAGGACCGACTTGCCGACGCCGGAACCCGCGAAAATACCGAGCCGCTGGCCGCGGCAGCAGGTCAGGAACGTATTGAGCGCGCGGACGCCGAGATCGAGCGGCGCGCCGACCCGCTTGCGCGAATGCGCCGGCGGCGGCGAATTGCGGTACGGCATCGGCGACGGTCCTTGCGGCAGCGGCCCCTTGCCGTCGATAGGCTCACCCATGGCGTTGATGACGCGGCCGAGCCACAGCGGCGACGGGCGCACCTGGCTGGCAGCATTGGCGATGACGGCCCGGCAGCCGCGCCGCACGCCTTCGAGGCCAGCGAACGGCATCACCACGGCGTTGTTGCCGGAAAAGCCGATCACTTCCGAGGGAATGAAGCGGTTGCCGCCGGTCTCGATCACGATACGGGCGCCGACCGACATCGCGTGGATGGGACCGGCGATCTCGACCATCAGGCCGCGCACGCCGACCACGCGCCCGTAGATGTTGACGCCGTCGATATCGCTGATCTGTTCGGCAAGCGCCTTCATTGCGAAAACCTTAAGTTTCCACGGTTTGTGGTTCCGACCTTAACTTCGTGTTTACCCGCATCGTTAATCATTGCGTCACTGTCTTGGGTGACTGAGAGCGCGCTCGACCTCAGAACGAAGGGCGAGACGCAGGAGTCGGTTAGGCCCGGCTCTTAAGGTGGAACTTGAATGGAAATGGATACCAAAAGCTGCTTCAGAGCAAAGTCTTAGAGCGATTCGCTAAAAATTGCACTTAGAACCCTTGCGAAGAGGAATCAGATTTTGTTAACCATATGTCGTCAGGATCCGAATCAGTTGTTCAAAGGCGTTTTGAGTGCCGCAAGTGCGGCCGACCTGACGCCCGGAGCGGC
>NZ_JADGRI010000013.1 GCF_017881085.1 Bradyrhizobium sp. | reverse complement strand
GCTTTGCGTCATCTCCCCGGATCTGGGAGGTGGCAAGCGGGCGGACCTGCTGCGCGAAGCGCTGGAAAAGGCGATGGGCCGTCCGATCGGCAAGGCCTTTGCCGAAAAGCACCGCAGCGCGGGCGTGGTTTCGGGCGACCTGTTCGTAGGCGACGTCGCCGGAGCCACCTGCGTCATCGTCGACGATCTCATCAGCACGGGCGGCACGCTGGTGCGGGCCGCGCGGGCCGCGCGTGGGCGTGGCGCCCGGCGTGTCTTCGCGTGCGTAGCCCACGGGCTGTTCATGCCGGGGGCCGAAACGGCGCTTGCCGACCCGGCCATCGACCGCATCATTGCCACCGACGCCGTGCCGGCGTTTCGTCTGCCGGCCGGCCCGGTGCGCGACAAGCTCGACATCGTGCCGGCGGCACCGCTGCTGGCGGAGGCCATCCGCCGGCTGCATGAGGACAAGCCGCTCACCGATCTCCTGGTATTCTGAAAACAGCTTGAGATTTAGCGCTGCTTTGCCTTTCCACGGCTGCCGAGAATGCGTTCGAGGCGCACGGCGTCGGCTGCGGCAAATGTGAGATAGACCCGGGCGAGGCGGGGCCATTTTTCCGGCGTTCGCGGATTTGCGTCGAGCAGATGCGCGATCGACAGCCGCGCCCGCAGCATCGCCCGATGGCTGCGATAGAACAGAAAAAGCCCGCTTCTGGCATCGTCGTCCAGGGCGTGCGCCAGGCGCCGCCGGATCTGCTCGGCAGCTGGCAGGCCGCCAAGGCGCTCGCATTCCAGATGCAGGAAGGCAATTTCATCGAGCGGATCGAGCGCCCGCAGTGTGGCGTCGAATTCCAGGCAGTCGATGATGGTCAAAGGCTCTCGCAGCCAGATGTGCTCGGGGCGGAGGTCGCCATGGGCATCGACGAACCGTCGCTTGTGAATCCTCTCAAGCAGCAGGGCGGAGCGTTTTTGGACAAACCGGCGCTGAACCTGGGCGATCCGTTCCACAGCGCCTTGCGGAAGGCCGAAGCGGGCGTTGAACAGCACGCGGCAGTTGGCGGCCAGTGCGTCCTGCCATCCGACCAGATAATGCGCTGGCTCAAGCAGGACTCGCGGCGCATGCGCGTAGAATGCCTTTAGCGTCGCGGCGAGCCGGTCAACCTGCGACGGTTTCAGCCAGCCTCCGTGCAAAGCCGCTTCAAGCGTCTCATTCTCCTGGAGCCGGCGCATCACCACCAGCCAATCCACGACAGGCCTGTCACCGCCGATCGCCAGACCCGATGTCGAAGCGGTCAGCGGCACCACGCCCAAATAGACATCCGGAGCGAGCCGGCGGTTAAGCAGATATTCCGCGCGGCAGGCAGCCGCGCGCCGGTCCAGGGTCGAAAAATCGAGATAGGCGAAGCGAACGGGCTTCTTGAGCTTGTAGACGCGTTCGCCCGCCATGAAGACCCAGGACATATGGGTCTCGCGTACGGCCATTTGTTCAGGCGCGCATACATGCGTTGCCGGGCAGCTCAGAAACCGCACTTTGTCGGCGAGGGTAGGCGCGTCCTGGCCGCCGGACTGCGGCAGCGTTTGCGATGGCTCCATTAAAATAAACTAGCCGGCGCCAGCCGCTTCGGTTTGACGCTGATCAAGACGGGTTCCAGCTCCAAGGGGTAGCGTTTGGCTGTCAGATGGAGGAACCGGCCCATGCCACAGGTTTCCCGGGCCAACGGTAAAGGCAAGAAGAAGGCGGCTATCCCATCGCGGGAGATACTGATCCCGCCGCTCAATCTGGCCGGCACCCTGAACCGTCCGGAAGGCGCCCGCGCCATGGTGATCTTCGCGCATGGCAGTGGATCGAGCCGGTTCAGCCCAAGGAATAACCGGGTCGCTGAAGCTTTCAATCACAGGGGAATCGCGACATTATTGTTTGACCTCTTGCTGCCCGAGGAGGAGGCCGATCGCAGGAATGTGTTCGACATCAAGCTTCTGGCTCAACGGCTGACCCAGGCGGTGCGCTGGGCGATGGACGAGCCGGACGTCGGCAATCTGCCGGTCGGATTGTTCGGGGCCAGTACGGGCGCGGCGGCGGCTCTTGTCGCCGCAAGCGAACTAGGTGATCGCATCGGCGCCGTGGTTTCGCGTGGCGGTCGGCCTGATCTCGCCGGTGACGCGCTGGCCCATGTCAAGGTCCCGACGCTTTTGATCGTGGGCGGTGCCGATTTTGGCGTGATCGAGCTCAACCAATGGGCCCTGGAACGCCTCAAGGGTGAAAAGACGATCGAAATCGTTCCGGGAGCCACGCATCTCTTTGAAGAAGCCGGCGCATTGGACTGCGTCATCGAACTCGCCGCAGACTGGTTCGAAAGCCGTCTGGCCGGCGATCGGCTTTCGAAAGCGGATGCACGTCGATGACGGAATTTCGGGACAGGGCGGATGCGGGCCATAGACTAGCCAAGGCGCTCGCGGAGTATAAGGGCCGGCACGCAGTTGTGCTCGCCTTGCCGCGCGGCGGCGTTCCCGTCGCCGCCGAGGTTGCCGCGACGCTCGATGCGCCCCTTGATCTGATCCTGGTTCGCAAGATCGGGGTGCCGTTTCAACCGGAACTCGCGATGGGAGCCGTGGTGGATGGCCTTGCGCCGATCGTCGTCCGCAACGAGGAAGTGCTGCGGGTTTCGGGCACCACGGCAAGCGAATTCGACGAGGTATGCGAGAAAGAGCGCGCCGAGATCGAACGCCGTCGCAAGCTCTATATCGGAGACCGGCCCCGGGCGGAGATCGCGGGCAGGGTGGTGATCGTCGTTGACGACGGCATCGCGACCGGGACGACGACAAGGGCGGCATTGCAGGCCATCCGCAAGCAGAAGCCGAAGGAATTGGTGCTCGCCGTTCCCGTCGCTCCGCGCGAAACGGTCGCGGAATTGCGTGGGGAAGTCGATGCCCTGATCTGCCTGGAGACGCCAGACCCATTCTTGGCGATCGGGTGCTTCTATCGTGACTTCCAGCAGGTCAGCGATGAGGAGGTCATGGCGATCCTCCGGCGGTTTCCGATCAAGGGCACGACTTCGATCAGCTGAGTCTTTATCCGATCGGCACCCAATGGTCGCCGTCCTTGACATAGGATCGCTTGACGGCGGCCCAGGCGATGCGGTGAGCGGCTTCTTCTTGCCTGATGTCGCCGGCGTGCGCCGCGAAGGCATGGTTGAAGGCCGCGCGATAGATGTCCTGCGCGTGGGGCGGAAGGTGGTCGCGGACCGATGCAGGAAGATCGGAATTGGTGCGGTACGGCATGGGTCTTCCCCGGGCGGTGAGGGTTGCCGATCAGGGCATGTCCTCGAATTCTTCCGCTGAATGGCCGAATTTCGACAGTGCTTCCTCCAGGTGATCGGCCAGCATCGGCATTCCCAACAGATAGGTGGCGGTTCGCTTATTGTGTGCGCGGGCGGCCTCGGCCCGAAGTTCGTCCCAATTTTCGATATCGCCGTCGCCGCGTCCGAGCCAGGTGAGGGCAACGAGATCGATCTGCTCGTCGTCGTTCAGGTCGTGGATGAAGCTCACCAGTTCAGCGCGGACCGGATCGTCGGGAAGGTCTTCCAGCACCGAGCGCATGCCATCGTCGCTGGAATTGGAGCCCGAATCCGGATCGGTGACGCCGTCTTTGGCGTCGAACTGGCGGGCTTTCGCGACGATGAAGTATGCTTTTTCCGGCGAGATTGACAGGGTTGGGAGTTCGGCCATCACACGCCTCACGAAACTTCAAATGACCGAAGCTTTATGAGCCTTCTTGCCCGGCCGGGGCTTGAGCGAGATCAATCGGCCGGGAATTCGGCGATGCGGTAATGTAGCGCTTCGATACGGCAGGTAAGACTGCCCGGATTGTCCCTCCGCAAGGATAAAGCCGGCAACCCGGCGTTTGATGCCGCCTCACGGGATTGGCCACATGTATCCTGCGACAAGCCCTCTGCTGACCGATTTGTATCAATTGAACATGCTCCAGGCCTACCTGGACCATGGCCAGATGGAAACGGCCGTGTTCGAGTTCTTCGTGCGCCGGCTTCCGGGGCGCAGGCACTTCCTGATGGCCGCAGGGCTCGAGCAGGCGCTCGACTTTCTCGAGAACCTGAAATTCTCCAACGAAGAGATCGATTGGCTGCGGCACAGCAAACGGTTCTCGAACGGTTTCGTCGACTACCTCGCGCGCCTGCGCTTTACCGGTGATGTCGATGCCATGCCCGAAGGCACTGTCTTCTTCGAGAACGAACCGATCATCCGGGTGATCGCGCCGCTTCCGCAGGCGCAACTGGTCGAATCCCGACTCATCAACATCCTTCACTTTCAATCTCTGATCGCCTCCAAGGCGGCGCGAATGGTTCTTGTGGCACCACGCAAGCAGCTGGTCGATTTCGGGTTGCGACGGGCGCATGGCGCCGAGGCCGGGCTGATGGCCGCGCGCGCCAGCTATCTGGCGGGATTTGCCGGAACGGCGACGGTTCTTGCGCAGAAGGAATTCGGAATTCCGATCTTCGGAACGATGGCCCACTCCTTCATCCAGGCGCACGACGACGAAACATCAGCCTTTTCGGCATTTGCCCATTCGCGGCCCGACCATCTGGTCTTGCTGATCGACACCTACGACACCGAAGCCGCGGCGCGAAAAGTCGTCAGGCTGGCGCCTCGCTTGAAAGAAGCGGGAATTATCGTGCGCGCGGTCCGTCTCGACAGCGGTGACCTGATCATGTTGTCGAAGCATGTCCGGCGCATCTTGGACGATGGGGGTTTGCAGGATGTGACAATCTTCGCAAGCGGCGGGCTCGACGAAGACGAGCTTGCGGGGATGATGGATGCGAATGCCCCGATCGACGGTTTCGGCGTCGGCACCAGCCTGACCACGTCGTCCGACGTGCCGGCACTCGATTGTGCCTACAAGCTGCAGGAATATGCCGGAATAGCGCGGCGCAAGCGATCCGCCGGAAAGGCCACTTGGCCGGGCCGCAAGCAGGTCTGGCGCAGCTTTGGAAACGACGGACGGATGGCCGGCGACGTGCTTTCGCTTCAGGACGATCGGCATACGGGCGAAGCGCTGCTGATCCCTGTCATGCGCAACGGCCAGCGCCTCGGCGCGCCGCCGACGCTGGACGATATCCGGAACAAGGCGGCGCGCGGGCTTGCCCAGTTGCCCGAGCCATTGCGCCGCCTGGATGAGGAGGCAGCAAGATTCCCGGTCATCGTGGCGGCGGGATTGATAGCGCTTGCGGAGCAGGTCGATCGTCGCACCGCGGCGCATGACGTCGCGGACTGATTACCTTTCCGCCATTCGACGATCTCGAGCGTCACTCAACTCGATCGTTACCGGACGATCTCGATCGTCGTGTTCTGCCGTCCGTGGCTCTGCACCAGTTCGAACAGCGTTCTTGCATTGTCGGGGCTCAATCTGACGCAGCCATGGGAAACCGGGCGTCCGAGGTTGCGGAGTTCAGTGGTGCCATGGATGGCGTAGCCGCCGCGAAAGAAGATCGAATACGGCATCGGCGTATCATCGTAGAGCCTGGAATAGTGCATCCATTGCAGCGAATAGGGCGTGAAGCTGCCGACCGGCGTCCGATAGCCGCGTCTGGCCGTCGATACCGGCCAGGTCGCGAGATTCGCGCCGTCGACCGCGACACTCATGGTTTGCCGCGAAAGCTGGATTCGGACGGCGATGCTCGCTTGTGCGGCATCGATCGCCGAACCGGTGGCCAGGACACACACTACAAGCAGCCGACAAAACCGGCTGCTTCGCTTACTCCGGATATACACAATCAGGCAGCCGCGTCCTTGTCAGCGAAGGTCTGCTGCCCGTGTGCCGCCTGAGGAGCAGGATCCTCCTCAAGCGAAAGCTGCTGCCTGGCGATCATCTTTTGCCAAAGCCGTAGAATGTTCTGTTGGGTTTCCAGCGCGATGAAGCAATGGCCTTCGCGGTCGAGCGCGCAGAATCTCGCGGTCACGTCGCCGCAGGCGTTGCTGAAGGCCTGGTTGATGATGTCGAGGCAGGCGACCACCTGGTTCGCATCCGGCAGGCGGGTGTGATGGGCGATGTCGAGCAGCCGGAACGCCTCGATGTTAGGCTGGCCGAAGATCGCGCCCTGCCGGCCGAGCTCGAAGAACACGTTGACGACAGGCAACACGCCCTGAATCTGTGCCAGGACGGCTTCAGCTTCCTTGTCGCTGCAAACCGCCAAATGCTCCCCATGGGGCTCCTCTTTCGGCTGGGACGGCTGGCCGAATGAGGCCATCACCTCGCGCTCGATCCAACGCCGGACCTCGGGCGGCGCGGCCCGGATCTGCTCCGTCGTCAATGTAATGCCAATCATGCTCGCGGCTCCTTGAAGCAAATCAAAAATGGCACCCTTCGGCGGCGCCAATGTTGATCGGGATCAATCTGCACGTACCCGGCCGCAGCGCCGCGTCAGCCGGGATCGCGCGGTACCGCCAACTCCGCTCATTGATCCAGAGCAAGCCGGCGTGAACCTGGGCTGCTAAAATTCCTCAATCGTCGTCTATATCTGCTTGATCGTGCTGTCATTTGTGGCTTCCGATTTGAACCGGAGAATGCAATGGAATCGGATTCATCGTCACAAAAACAGGCCGTTACCATCGGCTTTATCTTTGCCGCCGCCATCGGCATGGTGCTGCTGCAATGGGCGTTCACGACCTACAATACCATCGACACTATTCCCTATAGCGAGTTCGAGCAGCTCGTCGCCAAGGGCGGGGTCACCGAGGTCGCGGTCGGGCAGGATACGATCCAGGGCAAGTTGAAGGACAAGCTGCCGAGCGGGAAGTCGGCCTTCGTCACCGCCCGGGTCGATCCGGCGCTGGCCGAAAAGCTGGCGGCGAAGGGCGTTACGGTCACGGGGGTGCCGTCGGGCGGGCTGTTCCAGACGATCCTGTCGTGGATCGTGCCGGCGCTGATGTTCTACCTGATCTGGGTGTTCCTCGGGCGCAAGCTGGCGGATCGCCAGGGCTTTGGCGGGCTGATGTCGATCGGCAAGTCGCGGGCCAAGGTCTATGTCGAGAAGGATACCAAGGTCACCTTTGCCGACGTGGCCGGCGTCGAGGAAGCAAAATTCGAACTGCAGGAAGTGGTGTCGTTTCTCAAGGATCCCCAGAGCTACGGCCGGCTCGGCGCGCATGTGCCCAAGGGGATTTTGCTGGTCGGGCCGCCCGGCACCGGCAAGACCCTGCTCGCCCGCGCGGTGGCCGGCGAGGCCGGGGTCGCGTTCTTTTCCATTTCCGGCTCCGAATTCGTCGAGATGTTCGTCGGCGTCGGCGCGGCGCGCGTTCGCGATCTCTTCGAGCAGGCGCGCAAAGCGGCGCCCTGCATCATCTTCATCGATGAGCTCGATGCGCTCGGGCGCAGCCGTTCTCCCGGCGCGTTCGGCGGCTACGACGAGAAGGAGCAGACCCTGAACCAGCTGCTCGCGGAGCTTGACGGTTTCGATCCCAGTTCTGGCGTCATCTTGCTCGCGGCCACCAACCGTCCCGAAATCCTCGATCCGGCGCTCCTGCGGGCAGGCCGGTTCGACCGCCAGGTGCTGGTGGATCGTCCCGACAAGAGCGGCCGCGTCGCCATCCTCAAGGTGCATGTCCGCAAGATTCGGGTCGGCAAGGATGTCGATCTCGACAAGGTCGCAGGCCTCACCACGGGTTTCACCGGTGCCGATATCGCCAACCTGATCAACGAGGCGGCGATTGCCGCGACCAGGCGCAAGGCCGATGAGGTGTCCTTCGATGATTTCACGGTCGCGATCGAGCGGATCGTGGCCGGCATCGAGAAGAAGAGCCGCGTGCTCAGCAAGGACGAGCGCCGGCGGGTGGCCTACCACGAGATGGGCCATGCCCTCGTCGCCGCCAACCTGCCGGGCGTCGATCCCGTGCAGAAAGTATCGATCATTCCCCGCGGCGTCGGGGCGCTCGGCTACACCATGCAGCGTCCGACCGAGGACCGCTTCCTGCTCGCGGTCAGCGAACTGAAGAACCGGATCGCGGTCTTGATGGGAGGCCGCGCATCCGAGCAGATGATCTTCGACGGCGATGTATCGACCGGGGCCGCCGACGACCTGCAGCGGGCGACCGAGATCGCCATCGAGATGGTGACGAAATACGGAATGGACGCGAAAGTCGGCCAGCGAACCTACGCGCCACGGCCGCAAACCTTTCTGGCGGCCGCGCAGGACACCGTCGTCAGCGCAGCCGAGGCGACGGGGCGTGAAATCGATCTGGCGGTACGCGACCTGATCGAGGCCGGCGGCGCCACCGCGCGCGCCATCCTCGAGAAGCGCCGGGCCGATCTCGACGCGGGCGTGACGCTCCTGATCGCGAGGGAGACGCTGACCGCGGAGGAATTTGCCCCGTTGCGCCCGGTGGCGATGCAACAGAAAGCAGCCGAGTAAACAGTCTGCTTCTTGCCCGCCGCTTCAGGGTTGATACCGATCAAACCGGTCGACCGGCAGGGGGCGTAGGCTGTTGATGGGAATTGCTGAGATGTAGGAGCCATCGCCATGGGATCTCCGGCGTCCTGGGAAAGCCGCTCCGGCGAATTGAAGCCGTATGCCGCACTCCGCGCGGAAATGGTCGAGCGCAATATCGCGGCGCGCGGCGTGCGCGACGACCTTGTGCTCGACGCCATGCGCAAGGTGCCGCGCGAGTTGTTCCTGCCGAAGAATCTCCGCGAATTCGCCTACGAGGATTCGCCGCTGCCGATTGCCGGGGAGCAGACGATCTCGCAGCCCTATATCGTCGCCTTCATGGCGGAAGCATTGATGCTGAAGGGCGGCGAGAACGTTCTCGAGATCGGCGCAGGCTCCGGCTACGCCGCCGCTGTGCTGTCGGAGATCGCGGCCCATGTCTACACGGTCGAACGTCTCGGCCAACTCGCGGACAAGGCCGCAGGCCTGCTGGCCGAACTCGGCTACGACAATGTTCACGTTCTGCATGGTGACGGCACCAAGGGATGGCCGGAGCACGCCCCCTATGACGCGATTGTCGTGGCCGCCGGCGGACCGCAGGTTCCGGAATCGCTGAAGGAGCAGTTGAAGATCGGCGGACGGCTGGTGATTCCGGTCGGTGCCGATCAGCGAACCCAGGAACTGGTGAGGGTCGTCAGGGTTTCGAAAGACGAATATCTCAGCGAGGATATTGCCGACGTTCGCTTCGTCCCGCTGATCGGCGAGGAGGGCTGGGAAGGCGCGCAGGGCGAGGGCCGTGCGCCGGCGCGCCGGCCACTGCGGCCGGTTGCTCCAGGTGAGGAAGCGCTGGTGCGAAACCTCGCCGACGCCGCCGAATCGTTTGCCTCGATCGAGACCGCCGATCTCCATCCGCTGATGGCGCGGATCGGGTCGGCACGCATCGTGATGCTCGGCGAAGCGACCCACGGTACCTCCGAATTCTACCGGATGCGCGAACGCATCACCCGCGAGCTGATCGTCAAGAAGGGCTTCCGCTTCGTGGCGATCGAGGCGGACTGGCCGGATGCCGCCCGCGTCGATCACTATGTGCGGCATTTCCAGTATCCGCCTTCGGAGTGGACCGCCTTTGCGCGGTTTCCGACCTGGATGTGGCGGAACACCGAGGTGCGCGATTTCGTCAGCTGGCTGCGCAAGCACAATGGCACGGCGGAGGCGGGCGAGCGCGTCGCGTTTCATGGCCTCGATCTCTACAGCCTCTACGATTCGATCCGGTCGGTTCTGAATTATCTCGACGAAATCGATCCGGAATCGGCGAGGGTCGCCCGCGAACGCTATGGCTGCCTGACGCCGTGGCAGCGCGATCCCGCGACCTACGGTCATGCCGCGTTGACCGGATCCTATCCGACCTGCGAGGCCGACGTGGCGCGCACGCTCGCCGATCTGCTGGCGAAACGCCGGGCCTATGCTGAACGTGACGGCGAGCGGTTCCTCGATGCCGAGCAGAATGCCCGCCTGGTCGCCAATGCCGAGCGCTACTACCGCATCATGTATTACGGTTCGCGCGCGTCGTGGAATTTGCGCGACACCCACATGTTCGAGACCCTGAAGAACCTGCTGGCGTTTCATGGCGCGGATAGCAAGGCGGTGGTTTGGGCGCACAACTCCCATGTCGGCAATGCCGCCGCAACCGAGATGGCGGCGCGCGGCGAGCACAATATCGGTCAGCTCTGCCGCGAGGAGTTCGGCCAGCAGGCCTATCTGGTCGGCTTCGGCACCAACAGCGGGACGGTTGCCGCGGCGTCCGAATGGGATGGCCCGATGGAGGTGAAGAAGGTCCGGCCGGCGCATCCCAACAGCTATGAGCAGTTGTGTCACGCGACCGGGCTGGCCCGCTTCATGGTGGGGTTGCGCGGCCGGGGCGATCTGTACGGCCCGAAGGGTCTCGGCAAGGAACGTCTGGAGCGGGCGATCGGCGTGATCTACCGGCCCGAAACCGAACTGGCGAGCCATTATTTCCAGGCCAACCTGCCGCGGCAATTCGACGAGTATGTCTGGTTCGACGATACCCACGCCGTAACCCCGCTGGATACCGCGGAAATAAAGGGACTTCCGGACACCTATCCGTTCGGGGTGTGATCCGATCATGAGCACAGACGCGACTGCCTATGTTCTGAAGAAAATGGACTGGATGCGCGTTGAGCGGATATGGCCCAATGGCCTGCGCTATTTGTGGACGGATGCCTTTGGACTCGTCCTGCTGGTTTCGCTCTACGCGGAGTTCGGCGACAAGAAATTCCTCGACCAGGCCGAGTGGTTAGTCGCCGAGGTGGACCGGGTTCTCGGGCGTGCTCGCGGCGTTCGTATCGGCGAGGCGCCCGATCGCGATGGGCAGTATTTCCACTATTTGGCCGTCTGGCTGTACGCTCTCGCCGTGCTTGCCCGCTATCGGCCCGCATACCGGGGCAAAGGCATCGATCTCGTGCGCCAGACCCATCGCGCATTTGTCCTGCCGGGCCGGGGCGTGATCTGGAAAATGCAGGAAGATTTGTCCGGGCCTTATCCCGGCTATGGCCTGGGCGCGCTGGACGCGTTCGATGGCTATATCTCGTACCGGTGTCTCGGCGAAGAACTGCTGCGCCGGGAAATCGCGGAGATGAAGGCGCTGATCGATCAGGCTGCTCCGGAATTGTTCATCACCCAGGATCTGGGTCTTGGGATGATGTTATGGATGACCCACTTCTTCCCGGAAGAGGAATGGGCGGTGTCGCAGCGGGGCCGCTGCCTGAGGCAGCTCGACGCAATGTGGCGAAGAGGCAGCTATTTTTGTCGCGAACCGGAACTGCCCGACGTGAAGATTGCTTTTACCAATTATGGCGTCTCGGTCGGACTTCAGGCGGTGCGGGAAATGCCCCAACGCGTGCTGCGGCTGAACGAATTCTTCGATAGCTTCCGGTCAGGCGATGAATATGATCGCGAAGCCATCACGCATGTCATGGCCTGCAATTCGCGCTTCCCGGGATATTTCCTGCGCGACTTTCGCGGCTCGGCCGATCCCTCATGACGGCAGAAACCCGCAGGCGTTTTTTCGACGGAGATCGGGGACGACAGATCAATGACGAGGACCAAATGAACAAGCTCAGGATTCCGCATAACGCCTTCGTGTTTGTCGGCGACGGCCGAAAAGCCCTGTTCCTGCGCAACGAGGGCGACGAGAAATTTCCCAATCTGAAGACCGAAAAGGTTTTCGAGGACGAGAATCCGCCCAGCCACGCGCAAGGCACCGACCGGCCCGGGCACCTCGGCAAGGGATCGCAGCGCAGCGCAGTCGAGCCGACCGACTGGCATGATATCGAGGAGCATCACTTCGCGCGCAAGGTCGCCTCCGCCATGGAGCAGGTGGTCCGGGCGGGCAAGGTGAAAGCCCTCATTGTGGTGGCTCCGCCACGGACGCTCGCCGACTTGCGAAACGCATTCCATGCCGACGTGAAGGCCTGCGTCATTGCCGAAATCAACAAGGATCTGACCAAGCACCCGGTCCGGGAAATCGAGAAGCATCTCACGGCGGAAGCCTGATACGCGGTACCGGCACAAAGGAAGTTTTCGAAATGGCACCTCCCCGGAACCCTCGCAATTCTCCTTCCGAACAGACCGACGAAGCCCCGGGCCTGATCGAGAGCGAAGAGGTCGAGATCGAGCGCGACATCCCCGCCGATGACAATCAGCCGGTCGAGCGTACCGAGCCGCGCGAGCGGCCGGCGGCACCGGCCTTCGAGGAATGAAGGCGCCGCATATGGGCATTGCCCGACATTATGAGGGCGTGCCGGGCGCAACGACCGGTTCATCGTCGGCCAACCGGCCGTCGACGATGCGGATTTGGCGGTGCATCTGGGAAGCGAGGTGAAGATCGTGCGTGACCGCGACCACGGTTTTGCCGCGCAGCGCCACGAGATCCCTGAGAATTCCGAATACTTGCGTGGTGGCGGCGGAATCCAGGCTGCCGGTCGGCTCGTCGGCTAGGATGACGGGGGGATCGTTGGCGAGCGCGCGGGCCACCGCCACCCGCTGCCGCTGGCCGCCGGACAATTGATCCGGCGTCTTGTGGCGATGATCGTCGAGCCCGAGCGATGCCAGCAGTTCCTCGGCCCGCGCGGTGATGGCGCGCGGCGACAGTTTCGCCAGCGCGCGCATCGGCAGCGCGACATTCTCGGTGATGGTGAACTCCGGAAGCAGGAAATGAAACTGGAACACGAATCCAAGCCGCGACAGCCGCACCTCCGCGCGTTCGCCTTCGGTCATCCCCGTTGTCGACCGGCCGTCGATCAGCACGTCGCCGCTGGTCGGCAGGTCGAGCAACCCCAGCAAGTACAGAAGCGACGACTTGCCCGAGCCGGAAGGGCCGGTAATGGCGATGAACTCGCGCGGCATGATGGAAAGGGTGATGTCCTGAACCAGCGTCACCGGCACGATCCCGCCGAGGATTTTTGTCACCTTTCGGGCCTCGATCAGCGCCGTGCTCATGTGGCGCCCCGGATGATGTCGACAGGATGCAGCCGCGCCGCGGCGCGGGCCGGAAAATAACCGGCGATCAGGCTCGAGAACAGGGCGACGCCGGTCGCCAGCAGATAGTGTTTGGCCGAGTAGAGCACCGGCAGGTGGTTGTAATCGGAGAACGGCGTCTTGAACTCCAGCGACGCCAGCCCGCGGGTCAGGAGATAGCCGAGCACCCAGCCAAGGGCGGCGCCGACGAGGCCGACCAGCAGCGCTTCGAGGATGAAGATGGCCCGGATGGTCTGATCCCTGAAGCCCAGCGATTTCAGGATGGCGATATCGCGCGTCTTCTCGTGGGTGATGGTTGAGATGATGTTGTAGGTGCCGAAGCTTGCGACCAGGAGGATCGCGCCGACGATGGTGTACATCAGCACGTTGCGCAGCGTGATCGCGGACAAGAGGTCTTCCTGGGCCTCCTGCCAGGAAATCGACTTGTATCCGGTCTGCTCGCCGATCCTCTCGCTGATCAGCCGGGCCTGCATCGGGTCAGAGGTGCGCACACGGATTTCGTTGACGATGCCGGTCTGCTTTTCGAGGATCTGCGCGGTCTTGAGCAGCACATAGCCGGTGGTCTCGTCGGTGACGCGAAAGCCGGTGTGGAACGTGCCGACGACGGTGGAACTCATGGTGGCGCCCTCGGCGGATGCCAGCGTGATATTGGAATTGACCCGCGCGCCGATCTTGTTGGCGAGACGGTCGCCGAGCAGGATTGCGTTCGACGAGCGGTAGAGGGATTTCAGCGTTCCCTGCTTCATGTGGGTCGCCAGATTGGAGACATCGGCTTCGGTGCGGGGATCGATGCCGATGATCGAAACCGTCAGGTTGCGGCCGGCGAAGCGCAGCACGGCCTTCGACTGCACCGAGGGCGTCAGCGCGCCCGCCACCCAGGTCTGCAGCGATGCGATGGTGGCAAACGGGTTCTTGATGCCGGGACGCCGAACCTCCGGCGTGAGGCCGTGAAATTCGACCGCCGCATAGGTCATCTCGGCCGGCTGCCGCGTCGGCTGACGTAGCTCGTCGGTCACCGAAATATGCGGCAGCGCGTCGACCAGGGTCTTGATGAAGTCATCTTGCGATCCCTCCATCATCGCCGCCATCATGATGGAAAAGCCGACCCCTGTCATGACGCCCAGGATCGCCACCAGCGTCTGACGGGCGCGGTAGCGGACATGGGTCCAGGCGATGGTCAGGATCAGGTTCATGGCGAGGCCTGCTCGCTCAGCACCGGCCGGACCCGGGACCCGTTCTTGATGTTGGTGGTGGCAGGGGAGGCGACCAGTTCGCCCTCGCTGGCGCCATGGACGATCTCGACAAAGCCGGTGCCGCGAATGCCGATCTCGACCTTGCGCAAGCGCGCGCGGTCGTTTTCGATCGTCAGCAGGTTGTTGTCGACCACGGCATTGGCGGGGACGAGAAGTACGTCGGGCTTTTCCCGGCTGACGATATTCGCCTCGACGCTCATTCCCACCCGCAGCGGGGTGTCGTCGGGCAGGCCGATCCTGACGCGGAACGTCTTGGAGACGGGATCGCCGGCCGGCGTGATCTGCTTGACGAAGCCGGCCAGAACTTGGCCGGCGAAAGCGTCGGTGCGCAGCAGCGCCTTCTGGCCGACCTGAACGCGGGGAATGTCTTCCTCGTTGACGTCGGCCACGACCCATAGCGGCCTTTCCAGGCCGATGCGGTAGAGGATGGTGCCGGGGTCGACCATGTCGCCGACCTCTCCGTCTTCCTTCAGCACGGTGCCGTCCATCGGCGACACCAGCTTGTAGTATTCCAGCCGCTGGGCTTGCGCGGCGATCTGCGCCTGGATGCGCGCCAGGTCGCTCTCGGAGCGCTGATAGGCCTGCGAGGTCGCTACCCCGCGCGCCAGCAATTGCGACTGGCGATCGAATTCCCGGCGCTGGAACTCCTCCAGCGCGCGCAGGTCGTTCAGCGTGGCCAGCGCTTCCTTGTCGTCGAGGCGCGCGAGCAGATCGCCCTTCTGGACGGTCTTGCCCTCGCAGCGGCAGCGTTCGACGATGCGGCCGCGCACCAGCGGGGTCGAGCGGGACCACGTTTCGGGTTCGACCGCCCCGGTCGCATAGACGATTTCCGCCGCATTGCCGCGGGTGACCCGGGCGACCGTAATGGCCGGTCCGCGCGACAGCCACCAGACGATCGCCGCCAGCGCGACGATGATGGCGGCCGCGATCAGGAGTTTCGGGGCAGACAGACGGCGAACGGGAGCGGCCTGCGCGGGCGCGGCTTCCGGGACTTCGGTCGGTGCAACTCTCATGTCCATGATCGTTTTGGCCGTTGCGTCGATGAAAGCGTTCCGCCATTGGCGTGCAGCGCGCGGGGATCAGTGGACCAGCAGCACGCAGGCAGAGCCTTGTTGCAGCAAATGACGCGTGACCCCGCCGAAGATCCATTCCTGCAAACGGGCATGTCCGTAAGCACCGGCCACGATGATATCGATCCGGGCCTCCGAGGCGATGGCATCCAGCTGGCTGCCGGCGTCACCGGCCGACAGTTCGACCCGCGCCGACGCCTGCACATTGTGGCGCAACAGCCAGTTGGCCACGTCGGCAACGCGCGCCGTCGCGGCGTCGCGCCCACCTTCCTCGGCCACGATCTCGATGATCGTCAAATCGGTGGCTTTTCTCAGCAGCGGCAGGGCGGCCGAAATCGCCTTGCGGGATTCGGCGGTATCCTTCCAGGCTACCAGAACGCGATCCAGCGCCAGGCTGGTGCGGCGGGGCGGCACCACCAATACCGGACGACCGGCTTTCATGACGGCATCGCCGATATCGAGCAACTGATGCGGACCGAGAGCCGTGTAGTTTTCCGAACGGCCAACCACCAGCAAATCCGCCGCGCGCGCCTCGGCGGCGAGGAAGTCCGCAGGGTATGCGGCAGCGGAGCGCCATTCCAGCGAGCCGGCAAAATCCTTGAGCGCCGATCGAAAGCGGGCTTCGCAGCGGCCGATAGCCTGCTTGAGTTGCTCGTAGTCGACTTCGAGCACGCTCGAGGCGATCATGCCGTCGGCATGAATCGGCGCGGCCGGAAGTCCGGCCGTGACGCCGATCACCCTGGATTTGAATCGACCGGCCAGTTCGGATGCGGCCCGCAAGGCAGGCTCGCTGCCTTGTTCGAGGTCGAGATACACCATCAGGGATCGATAGGTCACGCCGTCTTCCAATTCAGTGTGAGATCAGCGCCGGCACGGTGAGGGATTCGAACATGCCGCGCGTCGTGCCTCCCAGGATGAACTCCCGAAGTCTGGAATGGCCATAGCCGCCCATCACGATCAGGTCGGTATTGTTGTCGGCCGCCAGCGACAGAATGGCGTTGTGAATATTGGGACCGTCGGCCGTGATACGGTAAGGCGTAGCGGACAGATCGCGCCGGGCGAGGTGGGCCAGCAATGCCGCCGAGGATGCTTCGCTCTCGCCTTCCTTCTCGTTGACGGTAATGACGTCGATCGTCTTCGCCTTGCGAAGAAACGGCAAGGCATCGTGGACGGCCCGCGTCGCCGGTATGCCGCCATCCCAGCAGATCAACACGCGATCGGTCTTGATCGGAGCGTGGGTGATGTAGGGTACCATGAGCATAGGCCGTCCGGAGCCGAACAGCACGGCCTCGGACAGGAAATCGGTCTGGCTCGGATTCGAGCGGTCCGGCTGCGCGACGATATTCAAATCATAAAGCCGCGACATCTGCGTCAGCGTGCGGGTCGCCGCATAGGATACGTCAAAGGTGCTCTTGGCGTCATGGGGAATGTCGAGCCGCCTCGTGGCGATCTCGAACTGGTCCAGCACGGCGGCGGCCTGCTCGACACCGGTTTCGTACTCGGCGGCCATGACGACCGCCGCCGCCTCGGAGGCGATCATCGGATTCAAGGCCTGATAGACGCAGGCGATGCCATCGAGATGCGCTTCAAACAGGGTTGCGACCGAAGCTGCGCAATCGATCAAAGCGCCGGCAGGCCGGTCAACGGGAAGAAGGACAGAGATATCTTTCAACATGCTCGACCGCTTTCTGGTTGGGAGGACCTTTCTTGGTGGAATTATGCCCGCCTCGGCCCCAGACTTTTTGATCTATCTCATGCCCGCCGCGCCGCGGGCGCCGGCAAACATGGGCAAGAGCCCGGGAAATGGTGAGTGGGTGCGGCGCGGCTTTCAGGCCTCCCGAACAATCCAGCCGCATCGCACCCCATTTGGCGGCGTCGGTCAGGGCAACCCCCGCGTGTGTATCTCGTGTCGCCCTCCAATTGGAGGATGTTGACCTGATGGCGACTCATTCATAATCCGCTCACGGCTTGGCGCGTGCTTGAAGGGCGGCCGGCAGAGGTCATTCCATACGTCTGATATCGTGGATCAGCGCCGGGCCGTGGTGCCCTCAGAAAAATTGGACGGCACGTGCCGCTGTTTTACTTCCGAATCTGCAATGGGGATTATTCGGGCACTTCCGGCGAGGGGTTCGACCTTGCCGACAAGGAAGCCGCCTGGGCGGAGATGACCAGGGTTTGCGGCGATCTTGTCGGCGGCATTGCCCGTAAACTGAAGCAACAATCGGAATGGCGGATGGAGCTTTTGGACGAGTCCCAAAGGACCGTTTTCAGAATTCGGGTGCTGGCGGAGACGCTGGATCGGCCGGCGGCATCTGAAATCGCCCAGCCGCACGGAATCGACATCGGCGTGAAGACATCTGCGTCAATCGATCCGTCAAATCCCTGATCTGCTCACGGCTTCGCCGGATGGATGAACGTCCACGGCGTGGTTTCGGAATCCTTCGGCACTTCCACGTCGATCAGATATGGCCCGCCATGCGCCAGCGCTGTTTCCAGCGCGGCGCGAAACCCTTGCGGCGACGTCACCCGCGCCGCGCCCACGCCGAAGGACTCCGCAAGTCTCACAAAATCCGGATTGACCAGGTCGGACGCCACGACGCGGCCCTCGAAACGCTCGCGCTGATCGCGCCGCACATTGCCGTAGGCATTGTTGTTGAACACCAGCGTCACGACGCCGATGTTGAACTGTACCGCGGTGGCAAGCTCCTGCACGCCGAACATGAAGCCGCCATCGCCTGTTATCGCGACCACCGGCCGGTCGGGATTGGCAACCTTGGCGCCGAGCGCGGTCGGGAAACCCGAGCCGAGCGTTCCCTGATAACCCGAGGTGATGAAGGTGCGCGGTTCATAGACCGGAAAGCCGTACCAGGAGGCAAAACCGACCTGCGACAGCTCGTCCGTGACGATGGCGTTGGGCGGCAGTACCTCGCGCAGAATGTTGAGGTACGCCATCTGCGGCTGGACCTTCTGGATCTCCTGCTGCGCCGCCGCCGAGGCCTCGCGGATCGCGGCGCGGCGGCCGCTGGTCTTCCTGTAGCCGGCCTTGCCGACCGCTGCGAGCAGCTCGCGCGTGCCGGCGCGGGCATCGGCGACCACGGCGGCGTCGGGCGTAAACCGCCGCATTTCGGACGGGTCGATATCGATCCGAATCGATTTCAGGCCGGCCGGTTGAAACGGCCAGCGAAAAGATGTCGCCGGCAATTCCATGCGGCTGCCGATCCCGATCATGAGATCGGTCTTCGGCCACAGCCGGTAGGCCGCGGCCATGGTCAACCCGAGTTCATGCGCGTTGGACACGATGCCGCGGCCGCTGCGGAACGCTACCACGGGCGCGTCGATCAGTTCAGCGAGCTCGAGGATTTCGTCGCGGGCGTGTATCGCGCCGCTGCCGACGAAGATCATCGGCGTCTTGCTGCCCGTAATCAGGGCAGCGGCGGCCTTGATCCGGTCGGGATCGGGCAGCGGCGGTGGAAACGGATCGAACGGTCTTGCCGCGCCGACCTCGGCGCGCTGCGTGAACACGTCCCACGGCATTTCCAGTGAAACGGGTCCGCGGCGTCCCGACAGCATTTCCTGGAACGCGCGCGCGACCTGCGTCGGAGCCGCGTCCGGATATTCGATGCGGTCGGCCCATTTGACGAAGGTGCGCAGCGTCGCGAGTTGGTCCGGCATCTCGTGCAAATGGCCGCGGCCCTTGCCGAGGAAGGCCGTCGGCACCTGGCCGGTCAGGCACAGCACCGGCTCGTTGCAACCGAATGCCGTCAACAACGCGGCACCCGCATTGAGAACGCCGGGACCCGGAACGACACTGAACACGCCGGGCTTGCCGCTCGAACGCGCATAGCCGAAGGCCATATAGCCGCAGGCCTGCTCGTGGCGCGCGCCGATCACCTTGAGCTGCGCCTGCTGGAAGGCGTCGAACAGGCCGTAGATCTGCGCGCCGGGCAGGCCGAATACCGTATCGACGCCGTGGGCGACCAGGCCTGAGACGATGGCTTCGCCGCCGGAACTCACTGTCATTGCGTTTTCTCTTCGCTTGCGGGCAGATTCATGATGGCTTCGTCGATCACGCCGTTGCGCAGCATGCCGACATTCTCGGCCTCGACTTCGACGACATCGCCGGGCTTGAGATAGCGCGGCGGATCGAACCGCGCGCCGGCGCCCGTCGGGGTTCCCGTCACGATGATGTCGCCGGGGACCAGCGTGGTGAAGGTCGAGATGTAGTTGATCAGATAGCGGAAGCCGAAGATCAGCCGCGAGGTGCGGTCGTCCTGCCGCGTCTCGCCATTGACCCGCGTCGTCAGCCTGATATCGGCGATCTCAGCCTCGTCGGTGTAGGGGACGAGCCAGGGCCCGAGGCTGCCGGTCGAGTCGAAGTTCTTGCCCTGCGTCACGTTGAATTTCGCATGCCGAACCCAGTCGCGGATGGTGCCCTCGTTGCACAGCGTCACCGCGGCGATGTGATCCAGCGCGGTACTTTCGGCGATATGCCGGCCGGCCTTGCCGATCACCAGAGCCAGCTCGCCCTCGTAATCGAGCTGCGAAGAGGCGCGCGGGCGAACCAGCGGCGTCAGATGGCCGACGAAGGAGCGCGGCGTGCGCATGAACATGCTCGGATATTTCGGCGCATCCTGGCCGTCTTTGTATTCGGCGTTGCGGTCGGGGTAATTGACGCCGATGCAGATGATCTTTTCCGGCGAAGGGATCGGCGGCAGCCAGGTAATGGCGTCCAGCGCGTAATCCGGCTGATATTGCGCGGCGTCCTCGGCCAGTTTTGTCAGGGCGCCGGCGGCGATCACCTCGCGCAGCGTCGGAAAATCCGTGGCGAAGCGGGCGGAGAGATCGACGATCCCGCCTTCGACGACAGCGCCGTATTTGGTCGAGCCGTCGATGGAGAAAGTGGCGAGGCGGTGGGATGTCATGAGATATCCAATGATGTTGCGCGAGTCGCTTAGCCAGGGTTCATGCCCTTGGCGCCGATCACGGCTTTGGCGGCGGAAGTGGTCAGAAAGTCGATGAACGCCCTGGCGGCTTCCGTTTCTTTGCTGTCCGCCGCGATGGCGGCGGCGAAAACCAGCTCCTGCTGCAGTTCGGCGGGGAAGGGGCCGGCGAGTTCGACGCCGGGGGCGATCAGCACGTTGACGAGAAACACCCCGAGTTCGGCCTCGCCGTTGGCGACGCCAGGGGCGATCTGCGCCGGCGAGCCCAGCGGTTTCGTCTTGGCTTTCATCGCCTCGCCCATGCCGAGGCGGTCGAACGTCTTCAGGACATGGGCCCCGGCCGCGCTCTCCGGCACGAAGGCGACCGACGACGCGTCGAGCAGGGTCTTTTTCAGCGCCTCTGACGTGCCGATGTCGGGCTTCGGCGTACCGGACCGGACGGCGACGCCATAGCCGACGCGGGCGATATCGATGGTTGGACCGGCGACGAAGCGGGCCTTCGCGGCGGCATCCTTGAAAACATCGACCGGCACCACCGCGAGATCGAACGGCGCGCCGGAGGTGATCTGCCTGATCAGATTGGGGGTTGAGTCGAAGTGAATGACAAGCTTGTGGCCCGAGGCGTGCTCGAATTGAGGGGCGAGTTCGTTCATCCAGCCGGTCGTGGAGCCGCCGGCCAAAACCTTGAGTTCGGCGGCCCGAAGATCAGTCATGGCTGACGTCATAAGCGCGAGACCAAGCATCGAGGCGGCAGCCAGCGACAGCCTTTTCATGAGACCCCCATTTGATCGCGGTGGACGGCATTCGTATCTCAGTCCGCGATGGTGACGTCGGCGACAAACAGCGGTTCGCGCACGGCCTGGCCCGTGAACGGCGATCCCTGCTCGAACCAGGAGCGCGGCGCGGGCGCGCCCCACAATGTTTGCCGCCGCGGGTCCTTCAACGACCAGCGCAACGGTTCGTGGTCGTGATCCCCGGTGAAGTAATCGCTGGTATAGAGCTCCAGCCGGTGGCCGTCGGGATCGCGGATATAAAGGAAGAAGGCATTGGAAATGCCGTGGCGGCCGGGGCCGCGCTCGAGATTTCTGAGATAACCGCTCGACGCCATCACGTCGCAGAGGTGTAGAATGTTCATTGCGGTCGGCACCCAATAGGCAAAATGGTGCAGGCGAGGGCCGCGGCCGTTGGTGATGGCGAAATCGTGCACATTGCCCTTGCGGTGCATCCAGGCCGCGGCGATGCGCCCGTTCGGTCCGTCTTCCTCGCCATATTCGGTGAGCCGGAAGCCCAGCCGCGCGTAAAAGTCGACGGTGTCCTGAACTTCGGCCGCGAACACATTGAAATGGTCGAGCCGTTGCGGGTGGCAGCCCTTGTAGAGATCGTAGCGACGCAACAGATGCGGGCGCTTCTCCATGGTGGCGTAGAGCTCGATCTGGAAGCCGAAAGGATCGGTGAATTGCAGCGTGCGGCCCTGGAACGGCGCGTTGGCGAAGGCGCATGCGATCCCGTTTTCGGAAAAGAACGCGGCGGCCTTGTCGAGATCGCTCTCGTTGCCGACCTTGAAACCGAGCCGGTTGCAGGCGGCGGCCTGCGCCTCGCGCAGCACCAGCGAGTGATGCTGGTGCTCCTCGGCGCCGCGCAGATACACGGCCTTGTCGTCGCGATCCTCGACATGGAGCCCGACCGTGTTTTCGTAGAACTCGCGGCTCCTGTTCAGGTCCACCACGTCCAACACGACATGGCTGCACCGGATAATGTTGAAGGGCGGGTCGAAGACATGTTGCGGAACGGGCATGCGGTGTTTCCCTGGTTCGGTTCGTCATTCCGGGCTCGCGCTGCGCGCGCCCCGGAATGACGGCTGGTGTTACGCGCCCAGCCTCTGAATCTTGTGCGTGCCGCGCGCCAGCGAGACGTGCTTGGTTTCCATGTAGAAGTCGAACGAATAATCGCCGCCGTCGCGGCCGATCCCTGACGATTTCATGCCGCCGAACGGCGTCGGCAGATGGCGGACGTTTTCCGAATTCAGCCAGATCATGCCGGCTTCCAGCGCATCCGCCACGCGTAGCGCCCGGCCGGTGTCGTTGGTCCAGACGTAGCCGGTGAGGCCGTATCTGACGTCGTTGGCGATTTCGATGGCTTCGTTCTCGTCGCGGAACGGAATCACTGTCAGGAACGGTCCGAACACTTCCTCCTGCGCAACCCGCATCTTAGGCTGCGCGCCGGTGACCAGCGTTGGCTGCACATAATGGCCGCCGCCGGGGCCGTCATACGGCTTGCCGCCGACCGCGATGACGGCACCGTCCTGCCGCGCGATGTCGAAATAGGAACAGACCTTTGCCAGATGGCGCTCGTGGATCAGCGGTCCGATTTCGGTTTGGGGATCGAGGGGATGGCCAACCTTCAGCGCTTTCACGCGCGCGGTGAGTTTTTCGATGAATCTGTCCGCGATGCTTTGCTGGATCAGCAATCGGCTCGACGAGGTGCAGCGCTCGCCGTTGAGCGAATAGATCATGAACACGACCGCATCGAGCGCGCGGTCCAGATCGGCGTCGTCGAACACGATCACGGGATTCTTGCCGCCGAGCTCGAAATGCACGCGTTTCAGCGTCGGCGCGCCCTGCGCCATGATCGCAGATCCCGTCGCGCTCTCGCCGACAAAGCCGATCGCCTTGATCGCGGGGTGCTCGGTCAGCGCCTTGCCGGCCTCTTCGCCGATGCCGTGTACCGTATTGAGGACGCCGTCGGGCACGCCTGCCTGCTTGACAAGTTTCGCCAGAAGATCGGCCGTCACCGGCGACCATTCCGCCGGCTTGTGCACCACGGTGCAGCCGGCCGCCAGCGCTGGCGCGATCTTCCAGGTCGAGAGCATGAACGGCGTATTCCACGGCGTGATCACGCCGACCGGGCCGATCGGCACGCGCGTGGACACGTTCCAGTGCTCCTCGCTCGGCATGTTCAGCCCGTCGCGCGCATCGGCGCATTTGTCGGCGAAGAACCGGAAATTCTCCGCCGCCCGGACCGCGGCCTTGGCCATGAAGCGATGGGCCTGGCCGGTGTCGATGCATTCCAGCACCGCGATGTCGTCGGCGCGGTCCTCGATGGCGTCGGCCACCCGGTGCAGCAGTTTCTTGCGCATGGAAGCCGGCAAGTCGCGCCAGCCCTTGAAGGCCAAGGCTGCCGCCGTCGCGGCGAGGTCGATATCCTCCGCGTTGCCGCGCGCGACGCTTGCCAGCACCGCGCCGTCGATCGGCGATCTGGTCTCGAACGTATCGCCCGAGATCGACGTCACCACCTTGCCGTCGATCACATGGCCGATGCCGTTGGCGCGCAGTGCCTTGAGCAGTGGCGCGGCGCGATCGAGATTGGCCTTGAACACATCCGATTTCGGCGTGACCTTATCCATGCGCAACCTCCGCCTTCAGAGCCTCGTGAATGTTGTTGCGCTTCCAGCTGGTTTCCTTGTCGTTGATCTGCATGTCGAACGACAGCGCGAACCTGCTTGCCGCGAAGACCGGGTCGAGATGACTGGAGAGCGCCTTGAAGATATGTTCGCCGGCCTTCTGGCGCGCCGCGAGGTCGCGCCCTTCGCCGAGCCGCAGCACCATGGCGAGAAAGCCTGACTGCGCCGACCCGTCGGCGATGGCGTAATGCTCGCAGCGGATGGCGCGAACGCGAATGCCTCCGAGCGGAAAGATCCCGGTTTCCACCGCGGCCCTGCGCACGATCTCGACCACCTTGTCCATTTCGACGCGGGCATCGAGATTGGCGGAATATTCGATCGTGAAATGCGGCATGTCCGGCCTCCCAATCATTTGTCAGAGCGGCATCAGGCGAAGTAGCAGCTGACCGACCCGTAACGACCATAGTCGGCTTGAATCGTGTCGCCTTTGCGGGTCTCGATCGGGCGAATGAACGATCCCGCCAGCACCACCTGGCCGGGCTCGAGCGCAAGCCCGAGCGGAGCGATCTTGTTGGCGAGCCATGCCACGGAAGTTGCGGGATGGTTGAGCACGCCAGCGGCAAGGCCGGTTTCTTCCAACTGGCCATTACGATAGCACAGCGCGCCGATCCAGCGCAGATCGGCATCGAGCGGACGTAACGGGCGCCCGCCGAGTACGATCCCGGCATTGGCGGCGTTGTCGGCGATGGTATCGAATATCTTTCGCGTCGATTTGGTCACAGGATCGACCCGCTCGATCCTGGTGTCGAGGATTTCCAGGGCGGGGACGACGAAGTCGGTCGCGTTGAGCACGTCGAACATCGTGCAGCCGGGCCCGGCCAGCCGCGTCTTCATGATGAAGGCAAGCTCGGCCTCGACCCGCGTGCCGATGAAGCGGTCCGACGGCACCAGCCCGCCATCGGCGAAGAACATGTCGTCGAGCAGCACGCCGGAATCCGGCTCGTCGATCAGAAGCGCGCTCTGCATCGCCTTCGAGGTCAGCCCGATCTTGTGGCCTTTGACGACGCGGCCTTCGGCGACCTTGATCTCGATCCACGCCTGCTGGATCGCATAGGCATCCTCGATGGTGATGCCGGGATATTCCTGCGACAGCTGCCGGATCTGCTGCTTGGTTTTTTCCGCCTGTTGAAGCCGCTCGGCGGCAAGACGGATATCTTCTCTGGTCAGAGCCATGCTGGGGTCGGCCATCGGAAGCAAAAAGCGGGATGCGCAAATATGATTAACATGTTAAATGTATCGGGGCAAACCGAATTGGGGTTTGCTGCGGTGCAAGCTGCCGCGTTGCCGGAATTCATTCGGACGGTTGGGGACTGGCGGATAATCGAGCGTGGCGCGGAAAAAATCCCCTGACAAAGCGGCCGTCCGGCGGGGGCCGATGCGCCAATTTTCCCGCTCGCTGCCGATGTCGCTGTTGCGCGCCCGCGAGGCCGTGATGCGGCAGTTCCGTCCCTCGCTCAGGGACCACGGCCTGACCGAGCAGCAATGGCGGATTTTGCGCGCGCTGGCCTCCGTCGACACCATCGAGGTCACGGAACTGGCCCGCGTCGCTTTTCTGCTCGGCCCCAGCCTTTCCCGGATTCTGCGCGACCTGGAAGGGCGTCATCTGATCGAGCGACGGGTAGTGAAAGCCGACCAGCGCCGCGGCCTGGTGTCGATCTCCGCCAGGGGGGTGAAGCTGATCGAGACCGTCGCGCCGACCTCGGAGGCCATCTACGCCGCCATCACCCGCCGCTATGGCGCGCGCAAGCTCGCCGAGTTGCAGGGAATGCTGCGTGAGCTGGAGGAGGGGCTGTCGGAGCTGCAGGCCCGGGAAGGCGCCGAGGCCGACGAATTGGAGTGAGCGCAAATTTGCATGATGTTGGTAAGGTCATCGCATAGCTCGCGCCGTGCATATTGTTTGGGCAAGAAGCTGGCAATTGGCGGGGCAACCAGGCGACGGGAATAAGTCGGATCGGCCGGCGTTAACCTTTGGTGGTGGTTCCAGTTGGCGATACGTCTTCACCGTTAGTCGAAATGGTCGCGATAGCAATTTACTCTGGACGCGAGAGTCCGTAGATACGCGGACGGTGTCGCGTCCTCTGGGACTGCAAACATCAAGAAAGGCCGACAAAGAAGCCCGGCCTCACGGAGGAACGAATGAAGGTTACGAGACGCGATTTCGCGGCCGGCTTGGCCGTGGGTATTACCGCACCCTACCTCATCAGCAACGCACGCGCGCAAGCCGCCACCATCAAGATCGGCATGTGCGCACCTGTAACCGGTCCGGCCGCCGAATCCGGCGGGTACGCCATCAAGGGCGCCAAGCTCGCGCTGGAAGCCGTCAACAAGGCAGGCGGCATTCTCGGCAAGCAGGCCGAATTGATCATCGAAGACGATCAGACCACCAACCCCGGCATCGTGCTGGCCTTCTCAAAACTCGCCGCGCAGTCGGATATCGTGGCCTTCCTCGGCTCGATCCGCTCCACGCAGGTGCATGCGATGGCGCCCGACGTACTCAAGCTCGGCAAGCCCGTGATGATCGGCGGCACCGATCCCAACCTGACCCACATGGGCAACCAATGGCTGTTCAGGTTTCGCCCCAATGACAGCTATTCGGGCCGCGTGATCGCCGACTACGGCGTCAACACGCTCGGCAAGAAGAAGTGGGCCGTGCTGCATTCGACCGACGCGTTCGGCACCGCCGGCGGCAAGGCGCTGACTTCGGCGCTGGAGAAGCTGGGCGCGCCGCCGGTTCTCGATCAGGGCTATGCCAACCAGAGCCAGGACTTCACGCCGGTCGTGCTCGCGATCAAGCAGTCCGGCGCCGACATCCTCGGTTCCTACTTCACGTTCGAAAACGATCTCGGCATCTTTGCCCGTCAGTTGCGCCAGCTCGGCGTCAACATTCCCTGGGTGGGGTCGCCCTCGATCGTCAACATCACCGCGCTGAAGCTCGCCGGTCCCGCGCTCTACGGCACCTACGGCGTCGCCGACTATGCCGAGGATTCCAGCGAAGGGTCGAAGGCGTTCGGCAAGGCGTATCGCGACGTCGTCAAGGTCGCGCCGGATAACCAGAGCTCGTGGCCCTACGACGCCGTCACCGTGCTTGCGGCGGCGATCAACAAGGCCGGCTCGATCGATCCGACGAAGATTCGCGAGGCGATCCTGGCCATCAAGAAGTTCCCGGGCGCCGAAGGCGAATACAATTTCGACCAGAACGGCGACGGCCTGCACGGCTACAACATCGTCAAGAACGACAAGGGCAACATCGTTTTCGACAAGCATATCGAATTCAACGATTGATCGCTTCACCGGCCCCTCCCGATCGGGAGGGGCCGGGTTCGCATCCGTCGAGGCAGTTCGATGTCGTGCCGGCGCGCTCTGCGCCTGTCCCCGTCGCCTGTCGAAGTCGGGCCAATCCGATCGCGCGCCGGACCGGTTCGTTTCTCCCACCGAGCATATCCATGGATCTCGTACTGCAACTGCTCTTTACCGGGATCGGCATCGGCGCCGTCTATGCGCTGGTCGCGCTCGGCTTCGTGCTGATTTTCCGCGCCACCAACGTGGTGAATTTCGCGCAGGGCGAATTCTCCATGGTGGCGGCCTATCTGATGGTGGTGTTCGCCGTCGACCTGGGCTGGCCGTACTGGCTGTCGTTCCTGCTGGCGCTGGCCGGCATGGCGCTGCTCGGCGTGATCTTCAATCTCGGGGTCTATTATCCGCTCCGCCACCGCACGTTCCTGCCGGTCATCATCGCCACCATCGGCGCTTCGATCCTGATGGCGAACTCGGTGCTGGCGATCTACGGTCCGCAGCCGCAGGTGCTGCAGGGATGGTTCGAGACGCCCGGCATCCAGCTCGGCCCGGTCTATCTCGACAGCCAGTACCTCCTGATCATCGCGGTTACCGTCGTGATGGTGATCTTCAACTACTGGTTCTTCGAGCACACCATGCTCGGCAAGAAGCTGCAGGCCACCTCGCAGGACAAGGAGATGGCCTCGCTGCTCGGCATTTCCGTCTCCACCATGATCATGATCACCTTCATCTATTCGGCGGTGCTGGGCGGCCTCGCCGGCATCCTGGTGGCGCCGGTGCTGTTCGTCTCGATCCAGATGGGCTCGACGATCGCGCTGAAAGCCTTCGCCGCCACCATCATCGGCGGCTTTGGCGACGTCGCCGGCGCGATCATCGGCGGACTGGCGCTCGGGGTCATCGAGACCTTCGGCGCCGCCTACATTTCAGTGCCCTACAAGGATGGCTTCGCCTTCCTGGTGCTGGTGCTGTTCCTGATCTTCCGGCCGCAAGGTATCTTCGGCGAACGTGTCGCGGAGAAAGCATGAGCGCGCCCAGCGACAACATGACGATGGCGGCGGCGCCGCGCAGCAGACCGCTGCTGCTGCGCCATCTGCCGTATTTCATCGCCGCGGCGATCCTGGTGGCGCTGGCCGCCACCATGCGGTTCGACGGCTACATCCTCAACGTCCTGATGCAGGCGACAACGTTCGCGATCGCGGTGTTCGGCCTTTCGGTCGTGCTCGGCCTGTGCGGCCAGATCAACCTCGCGCAGGCGGCGTTCTTCGGCTTCGGCGCCTATGCCGTCGGCATAGGAACCACCGATCTGCATCTGAGCTACTGGCTCTGTCTCGTCGCGGGTTGCGTCATGGCGCTGGGCGCGGGCGCGTTCCTCGGCATGTCGACGCTGCGGCTCGGCGGCCATTACCTCGCCATGGTGACGATCTCGTTCCAGCAGATCGTCACGCTGGTCATGATCAACGCCATCGGGCTGACGCACGGCCCGGACGGCGTTTCCAACATCGGCCGTCCCGATCTGTTTCAGACCGGGCAGGGCTATCTCGCCTTCTGCGTCGCGGTGCTGGCGATCGTCGGTTATGGCGTCTGGCACCTGCCGGACACCAGGCTCGGGCGGGCCATGCGCGCGGTGCGCGACAATGAGCTGGCCGCCGGCGTCAGCGGCATCGATGTGTTCCGCACCAAGGTCTACGCGTTCGCGCTGTGCGCCGCGCTCGGCGGTCTCGCCGGCGGGCTGTTCGCCGGCGGTTTTGCCTACGTCAGCCCGGACCAGTTCTCGTTTGCGGAATCGATCGTGTTCCTGACGATGTCGCTGCTCGGCGGCGTCGCGTCGCCGATCGGCTCGGCGATCGGCACCGGACTATTGATCCTGATCCCGGAATGGCTGCGGTTTCTGAAAAGCATTCCGGGGCTTTATCTCGCAATCTACGGGCTGTTCGTCATTTTGATCATCCGCTACATGCCCGATGGCATCTGGGGATTTATCGGCGCCGCGCTCGATCGCTGGCGCAGCCGGATCAAGGCGCCCGCGGCGGTGGCGCCGCTGCTATTGAAGCCCGCCACCATCGGCGGCGATATCGTGCTCGAAGTCAAAGGCCTCTCGAAATATTTCGGCGGTCTCAAGGCCGTCGACGGCGTCGATATCCAGGTCAAGCGCGGCGGCGTTCACGCGCTGATCGGGCCGAACGGCTCCGGCAAGACCACCACACTCAACGTTCTATCCGGCCTCTACAAGGCGACATCGGGCAAGGTCCTGCTCGACGGCACCGACATTACCACCATGCCGCCGCATCAGCGCACGGCGGCGGGCCTCGGACGCACGTTCCAGAATATCCGCCTGTTCCGCTCGATGACGGCGCTGGAGAACGTCGAGATCGGCGCCGAGCGGCCCGGCAATACGCTGATCGGGCAGGGCGGCCCCGCCGCGCTGACCGAACGCGCGATGGAGGCGCTGACATTCGTCGGGCTGGGCAGCCGCGCCAATGAACTGATCTCGAGCTTCTCCTACGGCCATCAGCGGCTGATCGAGATCGCGCGCGCGCTCGCCGCCAATCCGACGCTGCTGCTGCTCGACGAACCGGCGGCCGGCCTGAACTCGACCGAGAAACTCGAACTGCACGAGTTGCTGAAGCGCATCGCCGCGCAAGGCCTGACCATCCTGATCATCGATCACGACATGACCCTGGTCTCCGAGGCGGCCCAGCACATCACCGTGCTCAATTTCGGACGCCGCATCGCGGACGGCGAATCGATGGCGGTGCTGCGCCATCCCGACGTCGTCTCCGCCTATCTCGGGAGCGAATGATGGCGCTGCTCCAGATCAACGATCTGATCGTGCTCTATGGCGAGATCGAAGCGCTGCGCGGTGTCTCGCTCAGCGTCGACGAGGGGCAGGTCGTCACCTTGCTCGGCGCCAACGGCGCCGGCAAATCCACGACGCTGCGGGCGATCTCGGGACTGGCAAAACCGGCGGCGGGTGAAATCCTGTTCGACGGCAAATCGATCGCGGGCCTCGGGCCGGAAGCGATCGTCCGGCTCGGCATTTCCCACGTTCCCGAAGGGCGGCGCATTTTCCCCGGCCTGACGGTGAAGGAAAACATCATGCTCGGCGCGTCGAACCGGCGCGTCGCGAAAGCCGAATTGTCGCGGGAAGCCGACGCGATGTTCGACCTCTTTCCGGATATCCGGCAGTTCTCCAGTTCGCTCGGCTGGACCTTGTCCGGCGGACAATTGCAGATGGTCGCCGTCGCGCGCGGCCTGATGGCCAAGCCGCGGCTGTTGCTGCTGGACGAGCCTTCGCTGGGGCTGGCGCCGGTCATCGTGCAGGCGGTGTTCCGGATCATCGCGCAGATCCGGCAAGACACCACGGTGCTGCTGGTCGAGCAGAACGCGCGCATGGGGCTTTCGGTAGCCGATCACGGCTACGTGCTGGAAACCGGCCGCATCGTGCTCGGCGGCAAGCCCGACGAACTCTGGGGCAATGAGGCCATCGCCGCCGCCTATCTCGGCGGTCACGCCAAGGCACGGGCCTGAACAACCAGCGAAGGATAAGGCGTGCCCTTGCCGGACGAGATGTGGGCGGCGATAGTGAACGCCGCGCGCGAAGTCGGCATGAGCCAGGCGAGCACCAAAGTGCGATAGCCTCATTCGTCGCCAGGCTTCAATGACGGCCCGTTTGGAACAGGGAAGGAAACAAAGTGGCAAATAACGTGAAAAAAGTCTGGGCTTCGGGCAAGGCCGTGGTCAACGCCTGGCTGGCGATCCCGTCGGGGTTTTCCGCCGAAGTGATCGCGCAATGCGGGTTCGACAGCGTCACCGTCGACATGCAGCACGGCGTGCAGGATTACCAGTCGATGGTGCAGTGCTTCCAGGCGATGAACGGTCATCCGGTGACGCCGATGGTTCGCGTACCCTGGAACGAGCCCGGCATCATCGGCAAGGTGCTCGACGGGGGCGCCTATGGCGTGATCTGCCCGATGATCAACACCAAGCAGGAAGCCGAGAACCTCGTTCAATACTCCAAATATCCGCCGCGCGGCACGCGCTCGAACGGCCCGATCCGTTCCGGCATGTACGGCTCCGCCGGCTCCTATCAGCAGACCGCCAATGACGAGATCGTGCTGCTGCCGATGATGGAAACCAGGACCGCGGTCGAGAACATGGAATCGATCCTCGATGTCGAAGGCATCAACGGCGTCTATATCGGTCCCTCCGATCTCGGCTTCTCCTACGGCCTGGTGCCGAAGCTCGACCGCGACGAGCCGGAAATCCTGAAGATCTACGAGAAGATCGTGAAGGAATGCGGCAAGCGTGGCCTCTATCCAGGCATTCACTGCTCAGGCGCCGACGGCGCGGTGCGCGCCATCAATATGGGTTTCAAGCTCGTGACGCTGTCGAATGAAAGCGGATTGATGATGACCTACGCCAAGATGCAGGTGAACCAGACCCGCAAAGAATCCGGCGGCAAGGCGTGACTACTTCACCTCGCCCCGCTCTTGCGGGGAGAGGTGACAAGAAACCCAGGAGACTTCCCATGACCCCAGCTCCCGTCATCCGCCTGCATCCCGACGACGGCGTGCTGATCGCGCGGTCGAGCCTGCCGCCGGGCATGGTCGTGGCCGACGGCGTCACCACGGTCGAGCGGATTCCGGCCGGTCACAAGGTCGCGATCCGGCCTATTGCCGTGGGCGAGCCGATCCACCGCTACGGCCAGATCATCGGCTTTGCCACGATCCCGATCGCGCCGGGCCAGCACGTCCACACCCAGAACTGCGGCATGGGCGATTTCGCCAAGGACTATGCCTATGGCGTCGACGTCAAACCGGTGCCGAATTTCGATCTGCCGGCGACCTTCGACGGCATCCGCCGTCCCGACGGGCGGGTGGCGACCCGCAACTATATCGGCATCCTGACCTCGGTGAACTGCAGCGCGCATGTCGCGGGCCTCGTTGCCGATGTCTTCAAGAAGAACCCGTTCACGCACGACAATCCGCTGGTGGATTTTCCCAATGTCGACGGCGTGGTGGCGCTCACCCACAAGACCGGCTGCGGCATGACGCAGGACGAACCGCTGGCGCTGCTGCGGCGGACGCTCGGCGGCTATGCGCGGCACGTGAATTTTTCCGCCGTGATCGTCTTGGGGCTTGGCTGCGAGGTCAACCAGATCGGCGGCTTGATGAGCGAACAAAAACTCGCCGGGCGCCTGCGCGCAATGGACATCCAGGAAGTCGGCGGCACCCGCAAGACCGTGGAAGCCGGCGTCGCCTTTGTGCGGGAGGCGCTGACCGACGCGAATAAGGTGAGGCGGGAGCCCGTCTCCGCGAGCGAGTTGACGGTAGCCCTGCAATGCGGCGGCTCCGACGGCTATTCCGGTGTCTCCGCCAACCCGGCGCTGGGTGCAGCGAGCGATCTCTTGGTACGGCACGGCGGCACCGTGATCCTGTCCGAGACGCCCGAGACCTACGGCGCCGAGCATCTGTTGACGCGGCGGGCGGTCAGCCGCGAGGTCGGCGAGAAGCTGGTCTCCCTGATGCGGTGGTGGGAGGAATACACCGCGCGCGAGGGCGCCGAGATGAACGCCAATCCCAGCCCCGGCAACAAGGCCGGCGGCCTCACCACCATTCTGGAAAAATCGCTCGGCGCGATGGCCAAAGCCGGCAGCACCAACCTCGTCGACGTCCTGAACTATGCCGAGCCTGTGACAAAGAAGGGTTTTGTCTTCATGGACACGCCCGGCTACGACCCGGTC
>NZ_JADGRI010000158.1 GCF_017881085.1 Bradyrhizobium sp. | reverse complement strand
CAAGGCGGCTCTGATGGCCCTACAAGACATGCGCGCGCCAACCCTGGGGCAAGCGCTGCGGCCCAACATCTGGGACCTGGTGGCGCTGATCCTGGTGATCGGCGCCATGGTGCTGATCGTCTATGGCGGCGAGCAGACCGCGCTACCGCTGTCGGCGCTTGACGTCGCCCCGGTCTCGCTAGATCCCGCCAATCTGCCGGTCTATGCGCTGCGAACCACGCTGCGGATGCTGCTGGCGATCGTCTGCTCGATTGTATTCACCTTCATCTATGCGGCGCTGGCGGCCAAGAGCCGGCGCGCCGAGATGGTGCTGATTCCACTGCTCGACATCCTGCAGTCGGTGCCGATCCTCGGCTTCCTGACCTTCACCGTCGTGTTCTTTCTGAATTTGTTTCCCGGTCGCGTGCTCGGGGCCGAACTCGCCTGCGTGTTCGCGATCTTTACCAGCCAGGCCTGGAACATGACCTTCAGCATGTACCAGTCGATGCGCAACGTGCCGAAGGATCTGGAGGAAGCCACACAGAGCTTTCACCTCTCTGGATGGCAGCGCTTCTGGAGGCTTGACGTTCCGTTCGCGATGCCCGGCCTGATCTGGAATACGATGATGTCGATGTCGGGCGGCTGGTTCTTCGTGGTGGCCTCGGAAGCGATCACGGTCGGCAACACCACCGTCACCCTGCCCGGCATCGGCTCCTACGTCGCGCTCGGCATCCAGAAACAGAACCTGCCCGCGATCGGCTATGCCATCCTGACCATGCTGCTGGTGATCATCGCCTACGACCAATTGCTGTTCCGCCCCGTGGTGGCGTGGGCCGACAAATTCCGCTTCGAGCAGATCGCATCGGTCGCAGCACCGTCATCCTGGATGCTCGATTTGTTCCGCCGCACCCGCGCGCTGCGCGCTCTGACCTATCCGTTCGCGGCGCTGAACAAGGCGGTCTCCAACCTGCATATCACGCTGCCCGCCGCCCTGCGGGGATCCGTGAGGCACGGCCCGCCCTCGCGCGTGGTCGACGCGGCTTGGCTCGCTCTGATCGTCGCAAGCACGACCTATGCGGCCTGGCGGGCCTATCAATATCTCTCGGCGAGCCTGAGCCCGTCGGACGTTCTCAGCGCCGTCGGATACGGCTTCCTGACGCTCCTGCGCGTCATTGTGCTGATTGCGCTCGCGACCCTGATATGGGTGCCGGTCGGGGTCTGGATCGGGTTGCGGCCCAAGCTCGCCGAACGGATCCAGCCGCTGGCGCAGTTCCTGGCGGCGTTCCCGGCCAACCTCGCCTTCCCCGTGTTCGTGGTGATCATCGTCCGCTACGGCCTGAACCCGAATATCTGGCTCAGCCCGCTGATGATCCTGGGCACGCAATGGTACATCCTGTTCAACGTGATCGCGGGCGCGAGCGCCTTTCCGAGCGACCTTCGTGAAGCGGCCGGCTCTTTCCACCTCAAGGGATGGCGCTGGTGGGTCAAGGTCATCCTGCCCGGCATTTTCCCCTATTATATCACCGGCGCCATCACCGCCTCGGGCGGATCGTGGAACGCATCCATCGTCGCGGAAGTGGCGAGCTGGGGCGACACCCATCTGACGGCCACCGGTCTCGGCGCCTATATAGCAAGCGCGACCGAAGCCGGTGACTTCCCCAGGGTTGTGCTCGGCATCGCCGTGATGTGCATCCTGGTGACGCTGTTCAACAGGCTCTTGTGGAGGCCGCTTTATGCCTTCGCCGAGCGCCGTCTTCGCCTCGGCTGACCGGAGAAAACCATGCTCGACCAAACCAAGCCCGCCAGCCTGATCGATATCCACGGCGTCTGCCGGTCGTTTCCGAAGGGCAGCGGCGAGGAATTGCTGGTGCTCGAGAAAGTCGACCTGACCATCAAGTCGGGCGAGATCGTCGGCCTGCTCGGGCGCTCCGGCTCCGGCAAATCGACGCTGCTGCGCATCATCGCCGGCCTGATCACGCCGTCCTCGGGCGACGCCAAATGCCGCGGCGAGACCATCGTCGGGCCGCCGAACGGCGTCGCCATGGTGTTCCAGTCCTTCGCGCTGTTTCCCTGGCTGACGGTGCTGCAGAACGTCGAACTGGGACTGGAGGCGCTCGGGATCGACAGCGCCGAACGCCGTACGCGCGCGCTCGCCGCGATCGACCTGATCGGTCTCGACGGATTCGAATCCGCCTATCCGAAGGAATTGTCCGGCGGCATGCGCCAGCGCGTCGGATTTGCCCGCGCGCTGGTGGTGCATCCGGACCTGTTGCTGATGGACGAGCCGTTCTCGGCGCTCGATGTGCTGACCGCGGAGACGCTGCGCACCGATCTGGTCGATCTCTGGATCGAAGGCCGGCTGCCGATCAAGTCGGTGCTGATGGTGACTCACAACATCGAAGAAGCGGTGTTGATGTGCGACCGCATCCTGGTGTTTTCCTCCAATCCCGGCCGCGTCGCCGCCGAGATCAAGGTCGACCTGCCGCACCCGCGCAACCGTCTCGATCCGGTATTCCGCCAGCTGGTCGACAGCATCTATGCGCGCATGACCCAGCGGCCCGAGCCGAAACTGCCGTCAGTGGAAGGCATTGCAGGCGCCGGCGTCGGCATGGTGCTCAACCACGTCTCCTCCAACGTGCTGTCCGGCCTGATCGAGACGCTGGCGGGGCCTCCGTATAACGGGCATGCCGACTTGCCGGTGCTGGCGGGCCATTTGCAGCTCGAGGCCGACGAGATCTTCCATCTCGGCGAAGCCCTGCAACTGCTGCGATTCGCACAATTGAGCGAAGGCGACCTGATGCTGACGGACGCCGGAAAGCGCTTTGCGCATCTGGAAACCGACGCGCGCAAGAAATTGTTCGCCGAACACCTTGTCAGCTATGTCCCGGTGATGGGCCTGATCCGCCGGGTGCTCGACGAACGGCCCTCCCACGCCGCCCCCGCCGCGCGCTTCCGCAACGAACTCGAAGACTACATGTCGGAGGATTATGCCGACGAGACACTGAAGACCATCGTGTCATGGGGCCGTTACGCCGAGCTGTTCGCCTATGATGAGCAGACCGAGTCGTTCAGCCTGGAAAATCCGCATTGAGCCAATCTGCCCGTCATTCCGGGGCGACGCCAACGGGTCCGCGCATGCGCGGCCCGATGACAGGCTCCGCGTCGAACTCTGGTGTGCAATTGCACATCAGAGAATCTGGCCCAACGACTTCTGGATTCCGGGTTCGCGCTGCCGCGCGCCCCGGAATGACGGCTATGAGGCCGGCTGGAACGAATCCGCGCGCGCCATGGCCCAGGCTTCGCGGTAGCGGGAATCGCTGGTGCCGTCGATCAACTCGCCCGGACGCAGCGTCGGATAAAGTGTTGCGAACGACCGCACCTCGGTGGTCGAGGTCCGCTGCGAGAAATGGATCGGCCGTAATTGTTGCGGATGTTCGAGCCCGGCGGCGGCGAGCAACTCGGCCAACGCATGCAGCGTGGCGTGGTGATAATTGTAGACCCGCTCGATCTTGTGCGGCACCACCAGCGCGCGGTTGCGCGTCGGGTCCTGCGTGGTCACCCCGGTCGGGCAGCGATCGGTATGGCAGGACAGCGACTGGATGCAGCCGAGCGCAAACATGAACCCGCGCGCCGAATTGCACCAGTCGGCGCCGATCGCCATTGCGCGCGCCATGTCGAAGGCGGTCGCGATCTTGCCGGCGGCGCCGATCTTGATGCGGTCGCGGGCATTGATGCCGACCAGCGCGTTATGGACGAAATTGACGCCCTCGCGCATCGGCATGCCCATATGGTCCATGAATTCCAGCGGCGCCGCGCCGGTGCCGCCTTCATTGCCGTCGACCACGATGAAGTCGGGATAGATCCCGGTCTGGATCATCGCCTTGCAGATCGCCAGGAATTCCCAGGGATGGCCGATGCACAGCTTGAAGCCGGCGGGCTTGCCGCCGGAAAGCCGCCGCATGTCGCCGATGAAGGCCATCATTTCCAGCGGCGTCGAAAACGCCCGGTGATAGGCCGGTGAGATGCAGTCCTCGCCCATCGCCACGCCCCTGATCTTGGAAATCTCCTCCGAGACCTTCGCCGCCGGCAGCACGCCGCCGTGGCCCGGCTTGGCGCCCTGGCTGACCTTGAGCTCGACCATCTTGATCTGGTCTTCAGACGCGATGCGGGCGAATTCCTCCGGATTGAACGAGCCGTCGCGGTTGCGGCAGCCGAAATAGCCGGAGCCGATTTCCCAGATGATGTCGCCGCCGTTTTCGCGATGGTAGGGACTGACGCCGCCCTCGCCGGTGTCATGCGCGAAGTCGCCTTTCTTCGCGCCGGCATTGAGCGCGCGCACCGCGTTGGGGCTGAGCGCGCCAAAACTCATCGCCGAAATATTGAAGACCGATGCCGAATACGGTTTGGCGCAATCCGGGCCGCCGATGGTGATGCGAAACTTTTCCGCGGCATGTGCCTTCGGCGCCACCGAATGGTGGATCCATTCATAGCCCTCGCGATAGACGTCTTCCTGGGTGCCGAACGGCCGCTTGTCGAGCACCATCTTGGCGCGCTGATAGATCACCGCGCGGGTGTCGCGGGAAAACGGCATGCCGTCCTTCTCGCTCTCGAAGAAATACTGCCGCATCTCCGGCCTGATCTCTTCCAACAGGAAGCGCAGATGCGCCGAGATCGGATAGTTGCGCAGGACGGCGTGGCTCTTCTGCATGAGATCGCGAATGCCGAGCGCGGTCAGGCCGCCGAAGATCAGGATCGGTATCAGCACCAGATCGAACACCTTGCGGTCGACGATCCCGAGGCCCAGAAGCAGCCCCGTGACGACGGCGCAGATCGTCAGCACAATGAAGCGTGGCGAGAACGGAAGCAGCAGCGTTTCCATGGCACCCCTCGGGCAGATCCTGCCGTGTTATTCTTTTCGGCCGCACCCTAATCCAACTATTGGAACAATGCTGTAAACAATATCTGAAGCAGAGGTCGTGGATATGACGGCCGTCAGGCTAGCGAATCCGCGAGGCCCCGATCAATCCATCCCGCGACGGACGCGCTTTTTGCAGTGCAGCGTGGGCTTGCCCATTCGAACTGTTAGACCCTCATGGTGAGGAGGCGCGCCAGCGCCGTCTCCAACCATGAGGCCTCATCCTTCGAGACGCGGCGAAGACGCCGCTCCCCAGGACGAGGGCCGAGATGGGAGTCCCGGGATCGGATGCCTCAATGACTATGCGGGCGCATCTTGTGGGGAATGCCGCGCTTCTCCAGGCCGTTCTGCGCCAGCCACGCATCGGTCGACCGGACGGCGCGCTCGATATCATCCGACGTGCGCGAGAAGTCGTAAGGCGAGCCCACCTGGGGCATAATGGCAGCAACACGACATGTTCGACGTCGGAGCCGCGGGCCTCGATTTCATCGATGCGCGTTGCCTTTTGTCGCGGGCCCGGAATCCATACTCCGATCGTGGTTACGGATTCCGGGCTCATCGCTATCGCGATGCCCCGGAATGCCGGCCGAGAGAGGCTACGACTTAACTCAGCGCTCGACGAATGCCTTCTCGATCACGAAATGGCCGGGCTCGTTGCCAGACCCTTCGGCAAAACCGCGCGCCTCGAACATCTGGCGCAACTCTTCCAGCATGCCCGGGCTGCCGCACATCATGATGCGGTCATGGGCGATATCCAGCGCCTCCTGGCCGATATCATTGAACAGCTGTTCCGACGTGATGAGGTCGGTGATGCGGCCGCGATTGCGGAACGGTTCGCGGGTGACGGTCGGATAATACACGAGCTTCTCGGCCAGGAGCGGTCCGAACAATTCGTCGTCGCGCAATGTTGCAACCAGCCCTTCGCCATAGGCGAGCTCGGAGACCTGCCGGCAGCCGTGCACCAGCACGATGTTCTCGAACTTGTCATACACGTCCGGATCCTTGATCAGGCTCGCGAACGGCGCGAGCCCCGTGCCGGTCGACAGCAGCAGGAGACGCTTGCCCGGGATCAGGTTGTCGGCGACCAAGGTGCCGGTCGCCTTGCGGCCAACCAGGATGGTGTCGCCTTCCCTGATCTTCTGCAGCCGCGAAGTCAGCGGCCCGTCGGCGACCTTGATCGAGAAAAATTCCAGCTCGTCCTCGTGATTGGCGCTCGCCATCGAGTAGGCGCGCAGCAGCGGGCGGCCGTCGACTTCCAGCCCGATCATGGCGAACTGTCCGTTGAGGAATCGAAAGGCGGAATTGCGGGTGGCCCGGAAGCTGAAAAGCGTATCGGTCCAGTGGTGGACGGAAAGAACTTTCTCTCGATGGAATGCGCTCATGTGTTTTGGTTTTTCCGATTGGCCCGATGCAGAACGAACGAGTTGTTTGGCCCCGAAAGAGGCTAAAAACCCCTGCAGCGATTGAGGATTTGGCGTTTTACCTACGCCAATATCGGAGATAGTCAACCGGCGCCGGCGCGCAACTGAAGAGCCAAAAGCGACTGGCTTTGTTTTGCAAGAGAGGCGCAAAATATCCTGATCGTGCGGCAAGGCCGCGCGCAATTAACTTGCTGAAACCGGCGTCGCACGGGCAATAAATTGCTAAGATATGGCTTCGGCCCAACAGCCCCATCCGCCCTTGCGGCAACGGAACGGTCTTGTGATGCTTAACAGCCAGCGAATATTCGTGGATGCCGTCAGGAAATATTGCGCCGCCCACGGCATCGGGATCGAAATCAGGTCCCAGGGCTGGCTCATCATCATGCGGCGCGGCGCGAGCCGGCATCTCGCCTTCGGGTACGATCTCGGATTGAACAGCGCGGTGGCGCACCGAATCGCGAACGACAAGGCCGCCACCGCGGAAGTGCTGCAGACGTGCGGCGTCGCCTGCGTCGCACACTCGTTGTTCCTGAGCCCGAAGATGAACGAGTACACTCCGCCGCAGCGCTCATGGGAAGCGATGCTGGCGCTGCTGCGGGAAAATCCTGCCGGCGTCGTCGTCAAGCCCAACGAGGGCACCAGCGGCGATTCCGTTTTCAAGGCGTCGACCGAGCCCGACCTTGAGCTTGCCGTGCACAGGATCTTTTCTTCAAGCCTCGGTCTTTCGATTTCGCCTTACGTGGAAATCGAAAACGAATTCCGCGTGGTCTTGCTCGATCACCAACCAATGGTCGTTTACAGCAAGAACCGTCCGGCGGTCACCGGCGACGGCAGACGCTCGCTGCTGGAACTGGCGCTCGCGGCGACGCCCGCTGGACAGCGATCGACGGTCTTGCCGGGCATGCTCGGCGATCTCGATCGGGCCGCGCTCGACGCGATCGTGCCCGCGGGCCAGCGGCGCGTCCTGAACTGGCGGCATAACCTCGATTCAGGCGCAGAACCGGAACTCCTGGCGCAGGGTGAAGTCAGGAAAGCCTGCGTTGAAATCGCCGTGCAGGCGGCGAAGGCGATCGGGATACGATTCGGATCGGTCGACGTCGTTCAGGTCGACGGCGCCTTCAAAATCCTCGAGATCAATTCGGGGGTGATGATGGAAGCGCTGGGCAGGCAGCACCCCGATCTGGTGTACGCGGCCTACAGTGCCGCGCTGGACAAGGTGTTTGATTAATCGTGTCCGGCCTTGAGCCGGGACCCAGCCGCCGATGCGGCTTGGGGCGGGCGGTAGCAACTACCACTTCCCAAAATCGACAGGCCACGGCGTATGGGTCTCGGCGTTCGCCGGGACGACGCGTGAAAACTAATTGCTCGTTCCCTCGGTGTCGTTGAGCACCTTGAAGGCTTCCTCGAGCTGCGGCGAGATCTCGACGTTGAGTTTCTCGCCGGTCGGCAGCCGCGCCATGAACCATTTGTTGTAAAGCGGAATGAGGTCGCGGTTCGAGCCGAGCTTGCGGAAGGTGCGCTCCACCACAGCCGCCAGTTGCGGTTCGCTCTTGCGGAACATGATGCCGTAGGGGTCGTAGGAGAGATAATCGCCGGTGACGCGGAACTTGTCCTGCGCCTTGTGGCGGGCGATCAGGCCGTAGAGCAGGATGTCGTCGGTCGCGAACGCATCGGCCTTGCCGTCGACCAGCATCTGGTAGGACTGTTCGTGGTCGGGCGAGGCGATGATGTTGAGACCGAGCGCGAGCTTCTTGTCGACGGCGTGCATCGCCTGCTCGTTGGTGGTGCCCTTGGTCACGACAACGGTCTTGCCCTTCAGGTCCGCCGCCGCCGAGATGCCGGAGGCCTTCGGCACCATCAGCTTGGTGCCGGCCACGAACATCAGCGGCGAGAACGCCACCTGCCTGGCGCGCTCGGCGTTGGCCGTGGTCGATCCGCATTCAAGATCGATCTTGTTCTGCACCACCGCCGGAATGCGATCGTCCGAGGTGACCTTGACGTATTCGATTCTAAGATTGGCGTCGTCGATCTCGACTCCGATTTCGTCGACGATGGCCTCGCAGAGCTCCAGGCTGTAGCCGATCGGCCGGTTGGCCTGATCGAGGAACGAGAACGGCGGCGAAGCCTCGCGATAGCCGAGACGCACCACATGCGCCTTCTTGATGTTGGCAAGCGTCGGGCTCAGCCCTTCGCCGCCGGTCTGCGCGTCGACGGCCGTGGTCAGCGCGCATGCCGCGAGCAACAGGCCGCAGGCCCCGATCGTCCGCCCGATGGCTTGGCGCATGAATCGCTCCCGTCAATGACCGGCCATCGCGGGAATTTCGCCGGGGATCATGTCGGGCGGCACCACGTCGTCGGGACCAAGCGCATGCTCGGGGGCGAGTTCGCCCTCCCACTTTGCCACCACCGCAGTGGCGAGCGAATTGCCGATCACATTGGTGGCGCTGCGTCCCATGTCGAGGAAGGTGTCGATACCCATGATCATCAACAGCCCCGCCTCGGGAATGCCGAACTGGCCCAAGGTCGAGGCGATCACGACCAGCGATGCGCGGGGGACGCCGGCGACGCCCTTTGAGGTGATCATCAGAGTCGCGAGCATCGCAAACTGGGTGCCGAGCGACATTTCGATGTGATAGGTCTGCGCGATGAAGATCGAGGCAAAGGTGCAGTACATCATGGTGCCGTCGAGATTGAAGGAATAGCCGAGCGGCAGCACGAAGCTCGAGATCCGCGACGACGCGCCGAAGCGGTTGAGCCCTTCGAGCGTCTTGGGATAGGCGGCCTCCGAACTCGCGGTCGAGAACGCGATCATCAGGGGTTCACGGATCAGCCGCAGCAAATGGCCGTATCGTGGTCCGATGGCGACGAAGCCGACGACGACGAGGATGCCCCACAGGATCATCAGCGACAGATAGAAGCCGCCCATGAAGACGACGAGCTTCCACAACACCAGCAGACCGTTTTTCGCCACCGTTGCCGTGATGGCCGCCCACACCGCGATCGGCGCAAACAGCATGACATAGCTCGTCACCTTCAGCATGATATGGCCGAGGTCGTCGATCACCGAGAGGATCTGCTTGGAGCGCTCCGGCATGGCGCCGAGCGCGACCGAGAAGAACACCGCGAACACCACGATCTGCAGTATCTCGTTCTGCGCCATCGCGTCCGCGATCGAGGTCGGAATCAGGTGGGTCAGGAATTTCTCGATCGAGAACGCCGACACCGGCAATCCCGTCGATTGCGCCTTGTCCGGCAGCGTGCCCGGGAAATTGGCGCCGGGCTGCAGCAGATTGACCATCACGAGGCCGAGCAGCAGCGAGACGAATGAGGCGCTGACGAACCAGCCCATGGTTTTTGCAAAGATCCGTCCCAGCTTGGCGCCGCTTCCCATATGGGCGATGCCGCCCACCAGGGTCGCGAACACCAGCGGCGCGATGATCATCTTGATCAGGCGCAGGAACAGCATCGCGATCAGGTTGACGTCCGCTGCGATATCCGCCCGGATGTCGGGAAGATAGTTGAAGACCAGCGCCCCCATCACGATGCCGAGCGCCATCGCGATCAGGATGTACTGCGTAAACCTGTTGGACATATTCAGCGACCCCCAAAAGTTCCGGCGGTGCCGAGTTTGGCAGATTTCGGCAGCGGCGCAACACGCTTCAACCTCCCGGCGCGTTTGCCACGCGGTTCCCGATATGGGATGAACGTGCGCGGTCATCTGCGCAGTGCACAATCTGTGCAGTTGCGCGTTTCATGCGCGGCCGCTGCATCAAGAACGGCCACGTTGGGGAGGGAATGCCATGAGCGACACGATCAATCGTCAGGTCCTGCTGGTGGAAAAACCGTCCGGCAAACTTGGGCCGGAGCATTTCAAGATGGCGGAGGCGCCGATCCCGGAGCCGAAGGACGGCGAGGCCTTGTTGCGGGTGCGCTATATTTCGCTGGATGCCGCCAACCGCGCCTGGATGCACGGCGCGACCTATCGCGCGGCGGTCGAGGCCAACACCGTGATGGCCGGCGGCGGCATCGCCGAGGTCGTTTCGTCGAGGGCACCGGGACTTGCTCCCGGCGATATCGTGTTCGGCGACACCGGCTGGCAGGATTACGCGGTTGTGCCGGCAAAACATCTGTCCAGGATGCCCAAGCTCGAGCCGATGACGCATCTGTTGAGCGTCTACGGCATTGCCGGGCTGACCGCCTATTTCGGGCTGCTCGACATCGGCAAGCCGAAGGCCGGCGAGACCGTGGTGGTCTCGGCCGCCGCCGGCTCGGTCGGATCGATCGTAGGGCAGATCGCGAAGATCAAGGGCTGCCGCGTCATCGGCATCGCCGGCGGCAAGGACAAGTGCCACTGGCTGACGAGCGAACTCGGTTTCGACGCCGCGGTCGATTACAAGGACGGCGCGGTGTTCAAAGCGCTCAAGGCGGCCGCGCCAAGCGGCATCGACGTCTATTTCGACAATGTCGGCGGCGACATTCTCGAAGCCTGCCTCGCGCAGATGAACAACCGCGGCCGCATTGCCTGCTGCGGCGCGATCTCGCAATATGACGGCGTGCCGTCCGCGCACGGGCCGCGCGGCGTGCCCGGCCTCATCGTGGTGAAGCGCCTGATCATGCAGGGCTTCATCGTGATGGATTACATGGATCAGCGCGACGTGGCGTTGAAGGACCTGCAGTCCTGGGTCGCTTCCGGGAAATTGAAGGTCCAGGAAGACATCATCGACGGCCTCGAGAACACGCCGAAAGCGCTGATCGGACTGTTGGCCGGCGAGAACCGCGGCAAGCGGATGATCAAGGTGTGATCGTCGCCTGCCAAGAAGGGCAAGGCAGGATCCTGTGGCCGTGGCCGGCTGCCGGCGCGGGCGTCCGATCGCTAAACTTTGAGGGAACCAGGGCCGGGCCGGCAGGTCTTATGATGGCGTCAGCCATCGTGTATGCTTGGTGTCATGATGACCGAGAGCCAAACTCGACCCGCGTTCCTGGAAGTCGATTTGACTTCGCAGCAAGGCCTTGCGCTTCAGCGCGCAGTATCCGACCGATATGGCCCGACGATTGTTCAAGCCGCGCACCTGGCAAGCCGAATTTTTTTGCTGCGCTCGCCATGGGCGCCCGGGCTGCGCTTCGTCGGCGCCGAGACAATACCGCAACCGCTGGAGGGGACGGCTGGAGTTTCTTTCAGCCTCAGCGGATCGGGAGAGTTGCTCGAAGAGGCATTCGTTTCATGCGTCGGAGAGGGAGTTGATCGGCTCGCGCAGATCGAGCGCGCGGGTGACATAGCGACCATCGCAAGCCTTTCGGAGGTAGCTGCCCAACTGCCTCCCGAAGCGGCGGGTGTCTCCGTTCTGACGGCCGCGCCGCGGCTATCGTTTCGGCACGGATGCCGGCTTCGACCGGCGAGGCAACCAGCGCGCGGGAAGGTCGGCATCAAGAACCCCGTCACCTCGGGGACTATTCCCTCGCGGACAGGAATTTCGCCGGACGTCCTCAGCGCGCGCGGCATCCTCCGC
>NZ_JADGRI010000157.1 GCF_017881085.1 Bradyrhizobium sp. | reverse complement strand
GCCGAATCCCATCGGGGGATACGCGGCCTTTCGGTGACGCCATGCTGCGGATTTCCCGCGACCTCTCCATCGACGAGAACGACATCGATATCTCCTTCGTCCGCGCCTCCGGCCCGGGCGGGCAGAACGTCAACAAGCTCTCGACCGCCGCGCAGTTGCGGTTCGATACGCGCCGGATCACGCTGCCGGCAGATGCTGTGGCGCGGCTGAACCGGCTCGCCGGACAGCGCATGACCAAGGATGGCGTGATCGTGATCCATGCCCAGCGCTTCCGCACCCAGGAGCGCAACCGCGCCGATGCCATCGACCGCCTGCTCGAATTGCTGCGCGAGGCCATGGTGCGGCCCACCCCGCGGCGGGCGACCCGGCCGACGCTGGGATCGAAACAACGCCGGCTGGAAGGCAAGAAGCGCCGCAGCGACGTCAAGGCCAAGCGCGGTTCGGCGCGATTCGACGATTGAGGCCATTTTGCGCTAAGCCGCGTGCAACGCGATGGCGCTTTGTTCCACCAAAAACAGCCCGCTACTACCAACGCTTGTTCGCGACGACTTAAGCTTGATCCGCGCCAACGGTAACAGTCATGCAAAAACGACGTGCGGCACTTGTCATGGGTCTAGCATTTTGCAGCGCGACATCGATGGTCGTTGTCGCGTCGGCAGAGATGTCCCTGCCAGCGGCAAAGCCGGCGGACGGTGCCGCGCTGTTCAGGCAGCAATGCGCGACATGCCACACGACCAACGCCTCCGATCCGGCGCGGCAAGGACCGACCCTTTTCAATATCGTCGGACGCGAGGCCGGAACGATCGAGGGATTTCGCTATTCGGCGGGTTTTGCGACTGCAAAATTCAAATGGGACGAGCAGAAGCTCGACGAGTGGCTGACGAATCCGCAAGCGATGATCCCGGGCGCGGTCATGGCTTACAGACAGCCCAAATCCGAAATTCGCATGGCGATCGTGAGCTATCTCAAGGAGCTGCACTGAATGGCAAAGCCGGTCCACTCGATGATTCGCGTGCTCGACGAGGCCAGATCGCTCGACTTCTACGCCCGCGCTTTCGGGCTCGAGGTCGCCGATCATCTCAAATTTGCGGACTTTACGTTGATCTATCTGCGTCATCCGTCGTCGTCTTTCGAAGTCGAGCTGACGGTGAATTTCGATCGCAAGCAGGCCTACGAACTGGGCGACGGCTACGGCCACCTCGCCGTGGTGGTCGACGATCTCGACGCCGAACACGCCCGTTTCGCGCGGGAGAAATTATCGCCGGGGCCGCTGCGCGATTTCAAGCATGACGGCGCCACGCTGGCGCGCTTCTTCTTCGTCTCCGACCCCGACGGCTACAAGATCGAAGTGATCCAGAAAGGTGGTCGCTTCGGCTGAGCGCTTAGAACCAACAAGAAAACATCCCAAAAAAATTCCCAAAAACATTCAACGGAGGATACCCATGAGAGAAATCGACCGACGAAGCAAATTCAATCGCCGAATCTTTCTGCAGGGTGCGGCGAGCGCCGTTCCGGTCGCCGCCGTTGCGGCGAGCGCCGGTCTCGGCATCGAGGACGCGTGGGCCGCGGACGCGACCACGCTTGCTCCCGCGACGTTGAAGACCCTCGTGAAAGTGGCGCGCGATATCTATCCGCACGACATGCTGGTCGACAGCTACTACATCACCGCCATCAAGCCGTGGGACGCCAAGGCGGCGAAAGATCCCGCCGTCAAGGCGCTGCTGGAGGATGGCGTTCGCCGTCTCGACCAGGACGCGCAGGACCGGCACAAGGTTGCCTACGTTCAAGTCCCCTGGGAGGCCGACCGCGTCGTGCTGCTGCAGGGCATCGAGCAGACCGACTTCTTCAAGAAGGTCCGCTCCGACCTCGTGGTCTCGCTCTACAACCAGGAAGAGCTGTGGCCGAAATTCGGCTACGAGGGCTCGTCCGCCGAACATGGCGGCTACATCAAGCGCGGTTTCAACGACATCGACTGGCTGCCGAAGGTCTGAACACGACATCGGACAGAACATCAGTTGGGAGGATATCAAATGGCAAAATTCGATCTGAATGACGATGGTGTGGTGGTGATCGTTGGCTCCGGCGCCGGCGGCGGAACGCTCGGCAACGAACTGGCGCAGAAGGGCGTCAAGGTCGTGATCCTCGAGGCCGGGCCAAGGGTCGAGCTGCAGGACTTCATCAACAACGAGTGGGAGAGTTTCACGCAGCTGGCGTGGACGGACATGCGGACGACATCCGGCAACTGGCGCGTCGCCAAGGATTTCGCCAACCTGCCGGCGTGGATCGTCAAATCGGTCGGCGGATCGACGGTGCATTGGGCCGGCGCGTCGCTGCGGTTCGACGAACACGAATTCCGGGTCAAGAGCACGTACGGCGGCGTGCCCGGCGCCAATCTCTTGGACTGGCCGATCACGCTTGCCGAAATGGAGCCCTGGTACGCCAAGGCCGAAGACAAGATGGGCGTCACCCGCACCAACAACATCCCGGGATTGCCGGGCAACAACAATTTCAAGGTGATGGAAGCCGGCGCCAGGAAGCTCGGCTACAAGGAGGTCCACACCGGACGGATGGCGATCAACAGCGAGCCGCGCGACGGCCGCGGCTCATGCCAGCAGATCGGGTTTTGTTTCCAGGGCTGCAAGTCCGGCGCGAAGTGGTCGACGCTTTATACGGAAATCCCGAAGGGCGAATCGACCGGCAACCTTGAAGTCCGTCCCGGCAGCATGGCGCTCAAGATCGAGCACGATGCAGCGGGCAAGGTCACGGGCGTCGTCTACGCCGACGAGGCCGGAAAGACGCAGCGCCAGAAGGCGCGCATCGTCGCCGTCGCCGGCAATTCGATCGAGAGCCCGCGCCTGCTTCTCAACAGCGCGTCCAGCACGTTCCCCGACGGCCTCGCCAACAGTTCCGGACAGGTCGGCCGCAACTACATGCGTCACATGACCGGCAGCGTCTACGCGGTCTTCGACAAGTCGGTTCACATGTACCGCGGCACCACCATGGCCGGCATCATCCGCGACGAGGCCAAGCACGATCCGTCGCGCGGCTTCATGGGCGGCTATGAAATGGAGACGTTGTCGCTGGGCCTTCCCTTCATGGCGGCGTTCCTCAATCCGGGCGCGTGGGGCCGGCCGTTCACCTCGGCGATGGAGGGGTATCCGCGGATGGCCGGGATGTGGCTGGTCGGCGAGGACATGCCGCAGGAAACCAACCGCATCACGCTCGATCCCAAAGCCAAGGACAAGTTCGGCATGCCGGTCGCCAGCGTCCACTACGACGATCACCCCAACGACATCGCCATGCGCGACCACGCCTACAAACAGGGGGCGGCGGTTTACGAGGCGGTCGGCGCGACCGTGACCTATCCGACCACGCCTTATCCCAGCACCCACAATCTCGGCACCAACCGCATGAGCGCCAAGGCCAGAGACGGTGTCGTGAATAAATTCGGCCAGACCCACGATATCAAGAATCTGTTCGTTTCCGACGGCAGCCAGTTCACCAGCGGCGCGGCCTGCAACCCGACGCTGACCATCGTCGCGCTTGCCATCCGGCAGGCGGACCATATCGCCGGCGCCATGCAGCGAAAGGAAATCTAGCACGGCACCACGTGGCCAACCCGGATACGCCAACGGCGTGTCCGGGGTCCGTTGAAATCCGCCGGCGCCAAGCCGTCCGCGATTGATGCGGCTATTCGGCCGCGACCAGCCTCGGCGCAGCGCCCTCGAGAAAATCGGGCGTCGCCGCCGCGGCCTTCGACCGATAGATCAGGCAGGAACAGCGCAGCAGCGAAGCGAAATTATGCACTTCGCCGCAATGATCGAGCACCTCGCTGTGCAGGCATGAGAGGAATTTCGCGAGACTCATGTCCTGCTTGCTCGCTATTTCCTCCAGCGTATCCCAGAACGCCATCTCCAGCCGGATCGACGTGCAATGGCCGTCGATCCGGAGCGATCTGGTCTGCGATTCATAGTCACGTTGAGGCTGGTGAGCGAACAGCTGGCACATTTGCATCCCTCCCGACGTTTTTATAACTTTTCCAAACGATATACCCAGTCGGCACGGCTCACAACGTTCCGTTCCCGAAGCTGCGCCGGTACCAAACCGCACGCACGAGCAGACCGCATCCCTTTGCTTCCCCGCGTCTTTTTTGTGGCGATCGTTTGGGTTCAGCTTGCGCGGACCGGTTGCAAGCAGTGGTGCCGCGGCCAGAACCAGCCGATCGGCACTGTTTTGGCGTGAACAGCGGGGAGAGCCGACGAAACCGCCCGGGTATTCAGTGACCTCGCCCTCCCGCCGCCGGGCGAAAGCGCCTAGATTGGGGCTTCCGTTTCGCCCGAGTCGCCCAGAACCCATGCCCGTCCGCCAACTCCCAGAACAGATCGTCAACCGCATCGCCGCCGGCGAGGTGGTCGAACGTCCGGCGAGCGTGGTCAAGGAGCTGGTCGAGAACGCCATCGATGCCGGCGCCAGCCGGATCGACATTTTCACCGACGGCGGCGGACGGCGGCGGATCGGCATCACCGACGATGGCAGCGGCATGAGCTCAGGCGATCTGGCGCTCGCCGTGGACCGCCATGCCACTTCCAAGCTCGACGACGAGGATCTCTTGCGGATCCGCACGCTGGGGTTTCGCGGCGAGGCGCTGCCCTCGATCGGTGCGGTGGCGAAGCTCGGCATCACCACGCGCCATGGCTCGGAACCGCATGCCTGGTCGCTGTCGGTCGAAGGCGGGGTGAAATCCGCGATCATGCCGGCGGCACTCAGCCATGGCACCCGCGTCGAGGTCAGCGATCTCTTTTACGCAACGCCGGCGCGGCTGAAATTTCTCAAGACCGACCGCACCGAAGCGGAGGCGATCCGCGAAGTGGTGCGTCGGCTGGCCATGGCGCGGCCCGACATTGCGTTTGCGCTGGCCGGCGAGGAGCGCGCGCCCGTCACCTGGGCCGCAGCATTGCCTGGCGCTGCCGGCCGGCTGACGCGGCTCGGCGACATCCTGGGCAACGATTTTCGCGGTTGCGCAATCGAAGTGCGGGCCGAGCGCGAAAGCGTCGTGGTCGAAGGCTTCGCCGCCGCACCCTCGCTGACGCGCGCCAACGCGCTCGGGCAATATCTGTTCGTCAACGGCCGCCCCGTTCGCGACAAGCTCATTCTCGGCGCGGTGCGCGCGGCCTATTCCGACTATCTGCCGCGCGACCGCCATCCCGTCGTCGCGCTGTTCGTGACGCTGGATTCCGCCGAGGTCGACGCCAACGTGCACCCCGCCAAGACCGAAGTGCGGTTCCGCAATGCCGGCCTGGTGCGGGCGCTGATCGTGCACGCGCTGAAGGAAGGCCTTGCCCGCGAAGGCAGGCGCACCGCGGCCAACAGCGACGGCGCCGCGCTCGCCTCGTTCCGCCCGTCGTTTGCGCCGCGCGCCAATTGGGACTGGCGGCGCTCGCCGGCCTATCCGGTCGGACCCATGCCCGCTTTCGAAGGCTCGGCGGCAACCGCCTTCGCCGAACCCGGACAAGCCGCGTTCGACGTCGGCACGCCCACCGCCGACGTGCGCTTCCAGGAAGACGTGCCGGCCGATCTGCTCGACCGGCCGCTCGGCGCAGCGCGGACGCAGATCCACGAGACCTATATCGTGTCGCAGACCCGCGACGGCCTGATCGTGGTCGACCAGCACGCCGCGCATGAGCGCATCGTCTACGAGAGGCTGAAGGCCTCGCTGGCGAAGAACGGTGTGCAGCGGCAGATTTTGCTGATTCCGGAAATCGTCGAGCTCGACGAGGCCACCGTCGAGCGGCTGCTGGCGCGCGCCGACGAACTGGCCTCGTTCGGCCTTGCGATCGAATCCTTCGGCCCCGGCGCGGTCGCGGTGCGCGAAACGCCGTCGCTGCTCGGCAGGACCAATGCCGGCGCGCTGCTGCGCGATCTCGCCGAGCATATGGAGGAATGGGACGAGGCGCTGCCGCTGGAGCGGCGCCTGATGCATGTCGCCGCCACCATGGCCTGCCACGGCTCGGTGCGCGCAGGCCGTCGCCTCAAGCCGGAAGAGATGAACGCGCTGTTGCGCGAGATGGAAGACACGCCGAATTCCGGCCAGTGCAACCACGGCCGGCCGACTTATGTGGAATTGAAGCTGGGCGATATCGAGAAGCTGTTCGGGAGACGGTAGAGGCGGACCGCCTCAACACGACAAGCTGTCATCGCCCCGCTTGACCGGGCGATCCAGTACGCCGCAGCGGTCGAGATAAATTACCAAAGCCTCTGGAATACTGGATGCCCCGCTTTCGCGGGGCATGAGAGTTAGGGTTGGGCTGGCGGCTTGCGAATTCAGCCAAACTTCAAAATCACAAACTCCGTATCGTCGTACACCCGCCGCTCCAGTTCCTCGAAACCATCCGGTGTGGCGAATTCCGCCGCCTTGGCTTCTTCCACCACCAGCAAGGCACCCGGCGTCAGCCAGCCGCCATCGCGCAGCGAGGCCAGCGCTTTCTCGGCGAGCTTCATGCGGTAGGGCGGATCGAGGAACACGAGCGAGAAGGGCTCCATCGGGTGCGCCGGGCCGAGGTCGGTCGCATCGCGGCGGTACACTTTTGTCACACCGCCGAGTCCCAAAGCCTCGACATTGTTGCGGAGCAGCGCCCTGGCCTCGGCGCCGTTGTCGACGAACAGCGCGAACGCAGCACCGCGCGAGACCGCCTCGATGCCCAGCGCGCCGGTGCCGGCGAACAGGTCCAGCACCCGCGCGCCCTCGATCGGATCGTCATAGGCGTGGATGAGAATATTGAACAGCGACTCGCGCAAGCGGTCCGCGGTCGGGCGAATGTCGCGCGACGACGGCGACGCGAGGTTGCGGCCCTTCAGCCGTCCACCGACGACACGCATCGCTAACCTATTCGTCCTTTGGCTTCAGGTCGCGCTTGCCGTGGTAGCCGCGCTGTGGACGGCGCGGCGGGCCGTAGCCTGAGGCCTCGGCCTCGTTGCGCGCCCGTGCCTCCTCGCTGCCGGTACGCTGCACCAGCACGCGGCGGCCCTTGCGGTCGGCGATCAGTCCGCTCTTGCCGGCCGGCTTGAACGGCTTTTTCTCGCGCGGTGCGGTATCTTCACTCTCGGATGCTGCCAGCGGCTCGCCCGGCATTGGCCGGTTGAAATCCGCGCCTGCGAGGGCTGCGATCTTTTCGCCGAGCTGCTCGCGCAGCACGCGCGTCTTGACCTCCTCGACCTCGCCCTCCCCGAGTTCGGCCAGTTGGAACGGACCGTAGGACACCCGGATCAGCCGGTTCACCTCCAAGCCGAGATGCGCCAGCACGTTGCGGACTTCGCGGTTCTTGCCTTCGCGGATCGCAAACACCAGCCAGACATTGGCGCCCTGGTCGCGCTCCAGCGTCGCATCGATCGGGCCGTATTTGACGCCGTCGACCTCGACGCCCTTCTTCAGTTCGTCGAGCTGGCCCTGCGTCACCTCGCCATGGGCGCGGACGCGGTAGCGCCGCAGCCAGCCGGTATCCGGCAGTTCGAGCGCGCGCGCCAGACCGCCGTCATTGGTCAAGAGCAACAGGCCCTCGGTGTTGAAATCGAGCCGGCCGATCGAGATCAGCCGCGGCAGCCCCTCCGGCAGGTTGTCGAACACCGTCGGCCGCCCTTCGGGGTCGGCATGGGTGGTCATCAGCCCGCGCGGCTTGTGATACAGAAACAGCCGGGTGCGCTCGCGCGGCGGCAATGGCTTGCCATCGACGGTGATGACGTCGTTGGCGGTGACATCGAGCGCCGGCGAATTGATGAGCCGGCCGTTGACGGTGACGCGTCCCTGCACGATCCATTCCTCGGCGTCGCGGCGCGAGGCAAGTCCCGCCCGCGACAGCACTTTCGCAATGCGCTCGCCGGATTTCTTCTCGCGCGGCGGCCGCGCGGTACGCCGCTCGTCGGGCGCGCGCTCGCGATAGGCGCCGCGGCCGCCGAACGCCGGGCGCTTGGCGAAGACCTTGCTGTCGTTCTCGTTGTCGCGGCGCGGCCGATCGGAATCGCTGCGCGGATGCTCCTGCCAGGAGGTGCCGCTTTCGCGCGGACGATCGAATTTCGGCCGCTCGCGAAACGGACGATCCCCGGAGGGGCGGTCCTCGCGGGGACGCGAAAACCGCGGACGCTCGTCGCCCCCGCGGTCCTCACGTGGCTTATCGAAACGCGGCTTGTCGTAACTGCGCTTCTCGAAATTTCGCGCGCCATCGCGCGGCGGACGGGCGTTGCGCCCGACATGCTCAGGTGAACTGGCATCGCGCTTCTGCCACGGTTTTGACTCGCCGCGATCGTCCGCTCCGCTAGTGCGCTCCCTGCCCCGATCCGGGCGGCTGCCGAAATCCTTGCGCGGACCCCGGTCCGGCGCGCCGCGCGGCGAAAACTTCTTGGCGCCGCCGAACTTTCTCTCGGGCCGATCGCCATCACGCGATGGCCGCGCACTATAGGGGCGATCTCCCCGCGGGCGGTCGCCGTCCTTGCGAAAACCCTCGCCGCGCGGGGTATAGGGTCGCTTCTCTCCGCCGCCTTCCCGTGGCGTGTAGGGCTTTTTTTCGCCGAATTTCCTGTCCTGGAAACGGGAGGCCGGACGGGCCTCGCCGCGCGGTGCGCGGTCATCGCGTTTGAAATTCGGACGATCGCCGCGCGGGGTATAGGCACGCTTTTCGCTGCCACGATCCTCACCGCGGGGACGGTCGTCGCGGTTGAAGCGCTGCGGACGATCGCCAACAGGACGATCGCCGCGAGACCGCGGCGCGTCATCCCGGTCGCGGCGCGGCGGTGCGCCTTCGCGCTTGCCGGCGTAAGGTTTGCCGGCGCCCGCATAGGGCTTCTTGTCATACGACCTTGCGCCCTCGGACTTGCCGGCATAGGGGCGCTTGTCACCCTCGCTCTTGCCCGCAAACCCGCGCTTGGCGAACTTCTTCTCGGGCCCCCGTGCGGCGCCGGAGCGGCCCTTACCGCCTCCCTTGCCGGCTCCCGGCCGATCACGCCGGCCGCGGGAATCGTTGTTTTTGTCGTTATCGCGGGGCATGAATAGTCTCTCGTTGATAGATGAAATGGCGATCAGGCGGATGTGGATGGGCTGTCACAGCGATAACGCGCGCGCTCTTGGCTCAAGGCGCAATCTCACGCAAAACCGGTATCCACTTTTGCTGAATGGTCCTCCAGTAGCAGGTTTCTTCCGATGATACGAGGGATGACCGCGCCTTCTTTCATGGATTTGGCGCTGAAAACGGCGAAAAACGCCGCAAAAGCCGGTGAAGTGCCGATCGGGTGCGTCATTGTCAGGGATTACGAGGTTATCGCCGCGGCCGGCAACCGCACGCTGACCGACCGCGATCCGACCGCGCATGCCGAAATCCTGGCGATCCGCCAGGCCGCCGAGGCCATCGGGACCGAGCGGCTGGTCGATTGCGATCTCTATGTCACGCTGGAGCCCTGCACGATGTGCGCGGGCGCGATCTCGTTTGCGCGGATCAGGCGGCTGTATTACGGCGCCGCCGACCCCAAGGGCGGCGCGGTGGAGTCCGGCGTGCGGTTTTTCACCTCGCCGACCTGCCATCATGTGCCGGACGTGTATTCGGGGGTGGGAGAAACCGAGGCGTCGACGCTGCTGAAGGATTTTTTCAGGGTGAGAAGGTGACCCTCAGATCTTGTCATTCCGGGATGGTCCGTCAGGACCAGACACGGAATCTCGAGATTCCGGGTTCGCTGCGCGCCCCGGAATGACGGCGAAAACTACCCCGCCACAAAAAACGCCTTCAGCGCCTTCGCGGTCGCGTCCGGATTTTCCTCGGTCAGAAAATGCCCGGAATCGACAGGAGCACCGGAGACGTCGGTCGCCCAATTCTTCCAGGTGTCGAGCGGCGTCGCCGCTGAGCTGGCGATGCCGGCATCGCCCCACAGCGCCAGCATCGGGATGGTGATCTTGTTTCCCGCGTCATGATCTTTCTTGTCGATCTCGAAATCGGCATAGGCGCCGGCGCGATAATCCTCGCACATCGCGTGCACGCGCGAGGGATCGCGGAACGCGGCGAGATAATGCTCCAGCGCGCGCTTGTCGATCGCATCGAGATTCTTTGATTTGGTCTGGCTCGCCATCTTCTGCTTGAGGAAGAAATCCGGATTGCCCGATATCAGCGTTTCCGGCAGCGGCGCGGGTTGCGCCAGAAATGTCCAGTGATAGATCTTCAGCGCATAGAGCCGGTTCATGCGCTCCCAGTAATCGTAGGTCGGCAGGATATCGAGCACGGCGAGCCGCGACAGCCGTCCGGGATGATCTAGCGCGAGGCGATAGGCGACGCGGCCGCCGCGATCGTGCCCGGCGAGCGCAAAATGCACATGGCCAAGCTGCTCCATCGCCTCGATCATCGTCTGCGCCATCGCGCGCTTGGTGTAGGGCGTGTGATCCTTGTCGCTGTCGGGCATGTCCGACCAGCCATAGCCCGGCAGGTCGGCGACGATCAGCGTGAATTTGTCGAAAAGCTGCGGCGCGACGCGGTGCCACATCACATGGGTTTCGGAAAAGCCGTGCAGCAGCAACAGCGGCGGCCCCTTGCCGCCGACGCGGGCGAAGACGCGCCCGGAGCTCGTGTTGATCCATTCGGAAGAAAAACCGGGAAACAGGTCGGCGAGATCGGGCATCTCTTTGGCACTCCTGCGGGCCGTCGCGACATCGCCGCTTTCGGCGATGAGCTCTTGCTTCAAACTTTGTTTGTCGTTGCCGCTGGCACGTCCCGGATATATGCCATCCGGCAAGTCCGACCAACAACAAACCAGAACGGGGAAATGCCATGTCGATCGACTTCGAGATACCGGCCGAAGCCAAGGCGATCCGCGAAAAAGTCCGCCAATGGGTGCAGGAGGAATGCATCCCGGCCGAAAAGGAACTGGACACCAGGCCGTTCGACGAGGTGCTCGGCAGGCTGCGAACCAAGGCCCGCGCGCGGGGGTTGTGGTGCCCGTTCGTGCCGAAGGAATATGGCGGCATGGGCCTCGGCCCGCTCGCCAACGCGCTGGTGCAGATGGAGCTCGGCGAAAGCATGCTGGGCGCGCTCTCAATGAACACGCAAGGCCCCGATGATGCCTCGATGCTGACGATCCTCGCCCATGGCTCGGACTATCAGAAGGAAAGATTCCTCAAACCGCTGTTGAACGGCGAGAAGCGCATCTGCTTCTCGATGACGGAAAAGGCCGCCGGCGCCGACGCCACCGGCATGCAGACATCGGCTGTCAAGGACGGCAACGAGAATTACATCCTCAACGGCGAGAAGTGGTTCTCGTCTTCGGCGAGCGTCGCCGACATCGCGCTGGTGATGGCCAGGACAGATCCGAGCGCGCCGCGCCACAAGCAATATTCGACCTTCATCGTCGAACTGCCGAACCCCGGCTACCGGATCAAGCGCAACATCAAGAACATGGCGATCGAGGGCCCGCATGCCGACGCCATTCACGGCGGCCATTCCGAAATCGAGATCAGGGACCTCAAGGTGCCAGCCGACAATCTGCTCGGCGGCGAAGGCAACGGCTTCAACATGGGCCAGCACCGTCTCGCCTATGGCAGGCTGCGCCACGGCATGCACAACATCGCCAAGGCTCAGCGCGCGCTCGACATGGCGGTGGCCCATGTGACAAAGCGCTCGACCTTCGGCGTGCTGCTCGCCGACCGCCAGGCAGTGCAGTTCATGCTCGCCGAATGCGCCAGCCAACTTTACATCGGGCGGCTGATGCTGCTGCACATCGCCTATAAGGCCGAAAAGGGCATGGACCTGACGCAGGAAAACTCGATCGCCAAGGTGTATCTCGCCCATATGGTGCACCA
>NZ_JADGRI010000156.1 GCF_017881085.1 Bradyrhizobium sp. | reverse complement strand
TAGGGGGAGAAACGTTCGATGCGCCGGGCATGCCGCGTCGCGATCCGGGTCGGTCTGATTTGCGCGACGGCTGGCGTTCTCGCCCTTCAGCCTTCGCATGCGCAGGAATCGACCGGTGACGATTCTCGCCCCAAGGAGGCGATCGCCTTTCGGCTCTATCGGTGGGAGGAAAACTATCTCTGGCTGTCCCGCAAGACCGGACCGCTGACCGACTACGAGCGGCTCAAATACATTTATCTGGGCGGGGCGCCCGAGAACTACCTGAGCATCGGCGGTGAGGCTCGCTACCGTTTTGACGGCTATGATCCCTATCTGTTTGGGCTGACGGCGAACGGGAAGGCCTTCGGCTCCAACCAGGAGCGCCTGTTTCTGCACAGCGACTTGCACCTCACGCAATATTTCCGGGCGTTCGCGCAAGTCGATGCGGCTGCCGAACAAGGCCGTCCGGTTCAGCGGGCCTACGACCAGAGCTCGCCGGATCTGCGTCAGGCCTTCGTCGATTTTATTCTGCCGGTCGACAGGAGCACGACGACGCTACGGGTCGGGCGCCAGGAGCTCTGGCTCGGCCCGACGCGCTGGATGGCGGTACGCGATCCCACCAACCTCCGTCGATCCTTCGACGGCGCCCTGTTCGAGTACCGGGACGACACCTACATCCTGCGTTCGTTTGCGGCTCGTCCGGTTGCGATCTATCCGGGTCCGTTCGACGACATGACGTCCACCTCCGAATTCTTCCGCGGAACCTATTTGCGGGCAAAGCAACCGCAGGGGTTTCCGGCCACGATCGATCTTTATCTGCTTGGCCGTGAGCAGGATAGCGTCACTTACGCGCGGGGAACCGGACGCGAGGATCGCTGGACCGCAGGCGGCCGCGTCGCCGGAAAGTTTGCGACACTCGACTACGTGATCGAAGGCGCCAACCAGTTCGGCAAATTCGCCCGGGCCGACATATCGGCATGGGGCCTCTACGGTCAGGTCAGCAGAGGCTTCGAAGCCGCAGGCGTCACGCCGCGGCTTGGTGTACGAACGCACTATGCGTCAGGCGACGGCAACCTGAAGGACCCGACATTCAGGACCTTCGCGGCCCCTTATCCCGCCGCCAGCGAGATCACGGAAATGTCGTTGCTGTCTCTGTCAAACACCATAAATCTGCAGCCTTACGTGCAGGTTTACGTGCCGAACGGTCCAATGCTTGACGCCAGCTGGAACTGGGTTTCCAGAGCCAGTCTCGCGGACTCGGTTTATGGTCCCCCCGGCACGATCATCACGGCTCCCGGCTCGAAGGCGGTGAACGTCGCTCAGATCGGCCAACTGGCCTTCACCTGGGAGCTCTCACCTTTTCTGCAGCTTCACGGCATCTATTCTCACACGTTCGCCGGGGACTACATCAAGGCCGCCAAGGGGCGCGATATGGACTACTACCGCTTTCAAATCATGCAACGGTTCTGACGGCTGGTCGCAATCCGTGCCCGTCGGCCCGCTCACTTGAACAGCGCGCGGTGATCCCGCAAAATCACGTGCGCGGCGTTGTGGCCGGGGGCGCCGGTGACGCCGCCGCCGGGATGCGCGCCGCTGCCGCAGTGGTAGAGACCCTTGAGAGGCCCGCGATAATCGGCATGGCCGAGCATCGGCCGCGCCGAGAACAACTGGTTCAGCGTCAGCGCGCCGTGGAAGATATCGCCGCCGAGCAGGCCGAACTGGCGTTCCAGATCGAGCGGTGACAGGATCTGCCGCCCGATCACGCTGGACGCAAAACCCGGCGCGTATTTGTCCACGGTCGCGATCATGAGATCGGCGACTTCCTCGCGATGGTCGTCCCAGGATTGGCCGTCGGGCAGCTGCGGCGCGACGTGCTGGCAGAACAGGCTCGCGACATGCTCGCCCGGCGGGGCGAGGCTGTCGTCGAGCGTCGAGGGGATCAGCACCTCCACCACAGGCTCGCGGCTCCAGCCCTGCGTTCGCGCGTCCTGCCAGGCGCGGTCCATGTAGTTCAGGCTCGGGGCGATGATGATGCCGGCGGAGAGATGATCGCCCGGGCCGGGCAGCGCGGCGAAGGAGGGCAGGGCCTTGAGCGCCACGTTCATGCGGAAAGTGCCGGAGCCGTTGCGCCAGTTCTTGATGCGGTCGAGGAATTCGCCCGGCAGCGCATCCGCCGCCACCAGCCGCGTATACAGCAGTTTCGGATTGACGCCGGAGACGACGTATTTGGCGCGGATGGTCTCGCCATTGTCGAGGATCACTCCGGTGGCGCGGTCGCGCTCGACGATCACCTCGCGCACGCCCTCATTCAGTTCGATCTCGACGCCATGCCCGCGCGCGGCCTGCGCCATCGCCTGGCCGATCGCACCCATGCCGCCGATGGCGTGGCCCCAGACGCCCTTCTTGCCGTTCACCTCACCGAACGCATGATGCAGCATCACATAGGCCGACCCCGCGGCGTACGGGCTGGCGTAGTTGCCGACGATGGCGTCGAACCCGTACAGCGCCTTGACCAGATCGCTCTCGAAGAAATCGTCCAGCATTTCGCCCGCCGAGCGCGTGAACAGATCCAGCAGCGAGCGCTGCTGCTCCAGCGTCAGCCTGCGCAGGATGTTGGCGGTGCCGACCGCGTTGAAGGCTTCGCGGATCGCACCGGCGCCAAAGCCGTCGACGAGGTTCGGCGGCGCGCGCAGCACGAAGGCGCGGAGCACGTCGGCGATTACTTCGAGTTCGCGGTTGAACGTATCGACCCGGCGCGCGTCGCGCTCGCTGAGTTTGGCCACCGACTGGTGGGTGCGGCCTTCGCCTGTCAGCAGATAGCTGCCATCGGGGGCGGGGAGGAAATTCTGGGCGCGGCGCTCGACGATTTTCAGGCCGTGGTCATGCAGCTTCAGGTCAGCAATGATCTGCGGGTTGAGCAGGCTGACGGTGTAGGCCGCGACCGAATTGCGAAAGCCGGGATGGAATTCCTCGGTCACCGCCGCGCCGCCGACCACCTTGCGGCGCTCGACCACTTTCACGCGCAGGCCGGCCATCCCAAGGTAAGCCGCGCAGGTGAGGCCGTTATGCCCGGCGCCGATGATGACAACATCCGTCTCTGTCATGTCCGCTTCAAGAAGGTTTGATCCTGCCAGTCATTCCGGGGCATCGCGCAGCGATGAACCCGGATCTCGAGATGGGAGGTCGCAGGACAATTTCGGGATTCCGGGCTCCTGCCTTCGGCGGGCCCCGGAATGACGTTTTTGTGTTTTCCGACTCTTCCTTAGCGAAGATGGTTGTATCAGCCCAGCGCGAAGTGACGATTCCGCGTCCTGCATTGCCCGCCGGGTTGGCATATGCTCCATTGCCGCTCCGGCGCGCTTGGCCGGAATCCCGGCGGCCGCCGGGGTCATGCCGGAGTTTCCATGGGTTCACCTGATCCGTCCGTTCTCGCGGACCAGCCTTCCGCGAGCCGAAACCGGCTGGTGCTGATCGTCTACACGGCCGCGATCTTCGTCAGCGCGCTGCTGCTGTTCTCGGTGCAGCCCCTGTTCACCAAGATGGTGTTGCCGCGGCTCGGCGGCTCGCCCGCGGTGTGGTCGGTGGCGATGGTGTTCTTCCAGTCGCTGCTGCTGGCGGGCTATGCCTATGCGCATTATCTGACGCAAATCCGCACCCGCTGGCTTCCGGCGGCGATCCATCTGGTGCTGCTGGTGATCGCATTGCTGTCGCTGCCGCTGTCGATCGCGAGCGGGTGGGGCGAGCCGCCGACATCGGGCTATGCGTTCTGGCTGTTAGGCCTGTTCACGGTCTCGATCGGGCTGCCGTTCTTCGCGCTTGCGGCCAACAATCCGCTGCTGCAGGCCTGGTTCTTCCGGACCGGCCATCCCAGCGGTCCCGATCCCTATTTCCTCTATGCCTCCTCGAATATCGGCAGCTTCCTGGCGCTGTTGTCCTATCCGGTGCTGCTGGAGCCGATGTTCACGCTGCGCACGCAGAACCTGATCTGGACCGGCGGTTACGGCCTGCTGATTGTCCTGATCGCCGGCTGCGCCGTGCTGCTGCTGCGCTCGCCGGTGATGGCTGTGGCCGATACGGCCGCCGAGGACGCCGACGCGCCTGCGCCGCCGTGGATTTTGCGCGCGCGCTGGATCTTCCTCGCCGCTGTCCCGTCGGGCCTCCTGATCGCCGTCACCGCGCATATCTCCACCGACGTCGCGGCGGCGCCATTATTGTGGGTGCTGCCGCTGTCGATCTATCTGTTGACCTGGGTGCTGGTGTTCCAGTCGCGCCCGCTGCTGCCGCACAAATGGATGCTGCTGCTGCAGCCCCTGGCGATCACAGGCGTGATCGTGCTGCTCGCTGTCGGCGGCGAACAGAACCTGCTGCTGACGCTCGGCGGCCACCAGCTTTGTTTCTTCGTCATCGCGATGGCCTGCCATGGCGAGCTCGCGCGCACCCGCCCGGCGGCGAAATATCTCACCGGCTTCTATGTCGCGCTGTCGTTCGGTGGCATGGTCGGCGGTTTGTTCGCAGGACTAATCGCACCATTCGCGTTTTCCTGGGTCGCGGAATACCCGGTCCTGCTCGCGCTGGCGGCGTTGTGCCGCCCGCCCGGTGGCGCGGAGCGGTTTCCCCGCTGGAGCGCCTGGTACTGGCCGTTCCTCGCCGTGCTCGCGGTGGGCTTGATCGCGCCGTCCTGGTCCGACGGCAACATCATGCATTGGCTCGACGACAACAGGGTCTGGATGATCGGCGCGGTCGGCGTGCTCTCGGCATTGCTCGCGCTCGGCCTGAACGCCGACCGCTGGAAGATCTTTGCCACGGTCGCGGTGGCGCTGGTGCTGATCCGGGCCTATCCGGCCGATGACGGGCGGGTGGAAACCGTGCGCAGCTTCTTCGGCGTCCACAAGATCGTGGTGACGCCGCACGGCCAGTACCATGTGCTGATGCACGGCACGACCATTCACGGCGCGCAGAAATTCCAGAACGATGACGGCACGCCGGTCACCGGCCGGCCCGAGCCGATCACCTACTACCAAAAGGACGGCGGCATCGGGCAGGCGATCACGGCGGTGCGCGAGCGCAAGCGCGCGCCGCTGCGCGTCGCGGTGATCGGGCTTGGAGCGGGAACGCTGACCTGCGCCTCCGAGCCCGGCGAGACCTGGAAATTCTTCGAGATCGATCAGACCATGGTCGACACCGCGCGCGATCCCAAATACTTCAGCTACATCCAGAATTGCGCGCCGGACCTGAAGCCGGTGATCGGCGACGCGCGGCTGACCTTCGCGCGCGAACCGGACGGCGTTTACGATCTGATCATCGTCGATGCCTATTCGTCGGACGCGATCCCGATCCATCTCGCCACCGAAGAGGCGATGGCGATCTACAAGGACAAGCTGGCGCCGCAGGGCGCGGTGGTGATGCACGTCTCCAACCGACATCTGGAATTGGCCAGCGTCATCGTCGGCATCGCCGACGCCAACGACCTCAAGAGCTGGGTCTACAGCGAGGATTCCAACCGCGACAACGAGTATATCTTCGCGACCTCGGTGGTAGTCTGCGCGCGCGAGGAGGCCGATGTCGGCAAGCTGGCGTCGTCGGACGTGTGGGCGCTAACCGAAGCCGACGAGAACCAGCGGGTCTGGACCGACGATTATTCCAACGTGCTCGGCGCCGTCTACCGGCGGCTGCGCGACGGCGAACAATAGGGCCTGGGGACCTGGGGGGAATCCGATGCACGATAAAGTCGATGTCCTGATTATCGGATCCGGCGCATCGGGCGCGGCGGTGGCGTGGAGCCTTGCCGATACCCGGATGCGGATCCTCTGCCTCGAGCAGGGCGACTGGGTGAAGCCGACGGATTACCCGAGCAACGGCCGCGACTGGGAGGCGCGGCTGTTCAGCGATTTCGCCATCAATCCCAACCGCCGCGCCCGGCCGACCGACTATCCGATCAACGACGCCAATTCGCCGATCAAGGTGGTCAATTTCAACGGTGTCGGCGGCAGCACCATCATGTACACGGCGCATTTTCCGCGCCTGCATCCGTCCGACTTCAAGGTGCGCACGCTCGACGGCGTCGCCGACGACTGGCCGATCGACTACGCCACGCTGGAGCCGTACTTCGCCGAGAACGACCGCATGATGGGCGTCTCCGGCCTCGCCGGCGATCCCGCCTATCCGCCGAAAGCGCCGCCGATGCCGCCGTTGCCGCTCGGCAAGTCCGGCGCCCGCTTCGGCAAGGCGATGAACCAGCTCGGCTGGCACTGGTGGCCGTCCGACACCACCATCGCAACCACCGATTACGAGGGACGGGCGCGCTGCATCAACCTCGGCCATTGCACGCCGGGCTGCGCGCAAGGAGCGAAGGCCTCGACCGACATTACCTATTGGCCGCTCGCGATCCGCGCCGGCGTCGAGCTGCGCACGCGCTGCCGGGTACGCGAGATCACCGTCGACGGACACGGCATGGCCGCCGGCGTGATCTATTACGACGCCGAGGGCAAGGAGCACTTCCAGGCCGCCGAGGTCGTCATCCTCGCCTGCAACGGCGTCGGCACGCCGCGGCTGATGCTGAACTCGGTGTCGGCGAAATTCCCCAAGGGCATCGCCAATTCCTCGGGGCTGGTCGGCAAGAACCTGATGTTCCACCCCTATGCCCTCACTTATGGGTATGTCGACGAGCCGCTCGACGGCAATCACGGTCCGCCGCTATGCCTGTGGAGCCAGGAATTCTACGAGACCGATCCCAACCGCGATTTCGTGCGCGGCTATACCTTCCAGTTCGGCCGCGGTGTCGGCGCCATCCTGGAAGCGATCGTCAGCGCCAATGCGGGACGGCTGCCCTGGGGCGAGGACCATCACGCGGCCTACCGCAAACTCGTCAACCGCCGCATCGGGCTTTCGGCGATATGCGAGGACCTTCCCGAAGAGCACAATCGCGTCACGCTCGATCCCGCGTTGAAGGACAGTCACGGCATTCCCGCCCCGAAGCTGGACTACACCATCAGCACCAATAGCCAGAAAATGATGAGCCACGGCATCGCGCGCGCGAAGGAAATACTGGCCGCCGCCGGCGCCGGCAATATCTGCGTCGAGAGCCCGATCCTGAACGGTGGCTGGCACCTGCTCGGCACCGCGCGGATGGGCACCGATCCCGAACGTTCGGTCGTCAACGAATGGGGCCGCTGCCACGACGTGAAGAACCTGTTCATCGTCGACGGCAGCATCTGGGTGACGTCGGGCGGCGTCAACCCGACCTCGACCATCCAGGCGCTGGCGCTCTACATCGCCGACAGCATCAAGCAGCGCCTCGCCAATCTATTCGACTGAGAGCGACGACATGGCACCCCCTGACCTCACCGCCGAACAAATCCGCGACTTCCGCGCGCTGGCCGGCGCGATCATCCCGCCGAGCGCCAGCTATGGCGTGCCGGGCGCCGACGACGAACGCATCTTCAGCGACATCCTGCGCAGCCTCGAGCGCGACCGCGACGATGTCTGCCAGGCGCTGGCGCATCTCGTCCGGCTGGCCGGGGGTGCCTTTGCCGATCTCGAGCCGGCGCGCCGCGTTGAGGTAGCCGCGACGTTTCGCGAAGCCGGCGGCGCGCCCTTGGCCGCGCTCGTTCGCGTGGTGCTGCTCTGCTATTACCGCGACGATCGGGTGATGCGCTCGCTCGGCCTGGAGCCGCGCCCGCCTTTCCCCAGGGGACACGTGGTGGAGCAGGGCGACTGGTCGCTGCTCGATCCCGTCCGGGCCCGGCCGCGGATGTATCGGGGGGTCGACTAAGAGCGATGCGAGCGCCGGCGTGGCGCCTCCGATGCGGGCCCCTCAGCCAGACGAAAAGAACGGCGCCTCAGTCCTGATAGGTGAACAGCCCGCGCTGCTGGTAATACGGCCGCGGCGCATAGACCTGTGGCTGCGCATAGCCGCGATTGTCGTAGTACTGCTGCTGCGGATTGGCCTGCGCGCCATAGAGCCGCCGGCTGGAGGGCGGCGCCGGGTAGCGCGCGCCGTCCGAACTGCCGTCGGCCGGGTAGATGTAGCCGTCGTCGGTCCGCTCCTGCGGATACTGGGCTTGCGCCGGCTGCTGCGGTGTCAGCACGACGGGATCGCCGGCGGCATTATATTGCTGCGCATATGGATCGGCGGGGTCGCGGCGCGCGACGGCGGTATTGGAGCGGTTGCGCGGCGGGTTGCGCGCCAGTGCTACCTGCGACGAACCGGTCAGCGTCACGGTGGTGTTGAGCACGCCTTGCTCTTCCACCAGCGCATACAGCGTCGAGGCGTTGGCGCGCGACAACCGCACGCAGCCATGGGATACGGGGGCGCCGAGCTGGCCCTCGGACCCCGTACCGTGAATCGCGTGACCTTCCCGGGTGAAGAAGATCGAATGCGGCATCGGCGCGTCGTCGAATTCCTTGGAGAAGTGGTCCGCTTCCATCCGGAAGGTACGGAAGCTGCCGTTCGGCGTCTCGTGCGAAGGATTGCCGGTCGAGACCGGCCAGTGATAGCGCGTGACGCCGTCGACGGCGACGGTCATCATCTGATTGTCCTTGTCGACGGCGATGGCGATCTTGGCCTGCGCGTTGCCGGCTAGGGCGAACAGCATCAGGCCTGCGAGGGCAACGAGGAAGCAACGCATGTTAAGTTCGGCCTCCGGGCCTTTGACTACAACGCCTTGATAGTAGCGCCACTCTCACCGTCCCCGCATCTATATGCCAGAAATTCGGCTTTTGTTCCAGCGGGCCGCGCGGCATCGTTAATAGGCGGTAGGGCGCAAACAAGGCGGAGACGCGGTTTCGCAAGCCAGCCCGGCGCAAATTTTTCGTGATGGGTTCGACGCCCGCGGTCGTCCCGGATTCACCGCAGCCATGCAACCTTTTCGTCACATCGGCGTTACATAATCCCGCCGGCCGATCGCGGCTGGCTATCGAGGAATCCAGATGAAAACGCCGATGAGGGCCAGGACAGCGACGCTGCCGGCCGGTTTAGCCATGAAATCCTACTTTGCGGCGGCGGCAATTGCTCTTGCATTGCTCGCGATCCCCCAATTCGGGCATGCGCAGGGCATCGTGCGCGGCGCGCAAGAGGGGGCCTACGAGGGCAACCGGGCGGCCGGCCCGGTCGGAGGCGTGGTGGGCGGCGCGGTCGGCGCCGGCGTCGGTGGTGCGATGGGCGCCGTCAAGGGCGTGTTCGGGATTCCGGATCGCGGCTACCGACGCGGCTATCGCTGCCGCGGATTCTACGATCGCTACGATCATTTCCACTGCTACCGGTAGATTTTCGTCAGTGTCATTCCGGGGCGTCGCGCAGCGACGAACCCGGAATCTCGAGATTCCGGGTTCGCGCTAATGCGCGCCCCGGGATGACGCGCTTTCGCGCGTCAGTTCTTCAGCCGGTATCCGGTCTTGAAGATCCACCATACCGTGACCATGCACACCGCGAGGAAGCTCAGCGTCATGCCGACGCTGACGCCGACGCTGACGTCGGCGATTTCATAGAAGCTCCAGCGGAAGCCCGAGATCAGATAGACCACGGGGTTGAGCAGGGTGATGGTGCGCCAGCCCGACGGCAGCATGTTCACCGAATAGAAACTGCCGCCGAGGAAGGTCAGAGGCGTTACCACCAGCATCGGGATCATCTGCAGCTTTTCGAAACCGTCGGCCCAGATGCCGATGATGAAGCCGAACAGGCTGAAGGTCACCGCGGTCAGCACCAGAAACGTCAGCATCCATACGGGATGGTGAATCTGCAGCGGCACGAACAGACCGGCGGTTAACAGGATGATCAGGCCGAGGATGATCGACTTGGTCGCGGCCGCGCCGACATAGCCGAGCACGATCTCGAAATACGAGATCGGCGCCGACAGCAATTCGTAGATGGTGCCGACGAATTTCGGGAAGTAGATGCCGAACGAGGCATTGGCGATGCTTTGCGTAAGCACCGACAGCATCACCAGCCCCGGCACGATGAAGGTGCCGTAGCTGACGCCTTCGACGGAGGTGATGCGCGAGCCGATCGCGGCGCCGAACACCACGAAATACAGCGACGTCGACACCACGGGCGAAACGATGCTCTGCAGCAGCGTGCGCCAGGTGCGCGCCATCTCGAACAGATAGATCGCGCGGACCGCTCTGAAATTCATGGCGCCCTCACCAGGCTTACGAAGATGTCTTCCAGCGAACTCTGCGAGGTGTCGAGATCCGATATGCGGATGCCGGCGTTTCTGAGATCGCTGAGCAGGCTGGTGATGCCGGTGCGTTCGCCCTTGGTGTCGTAATTGTAGGTGAGTTCGCAACCGCTGCCAGACAGTTCGAGATGATAGGGTGCGAGCGCAGGCGGGATCGCCTCGACCTTTTGCTGCAGATATAGCTTCAGCCGCTTCTTGCCGAGCTTCTGCATCAGCCCGGCCTTGTCCTCGACCAGGATGATCTCGCCCTTGTTGATCACGCCGATGCGGTCGGCCATCTCCTCGGCCTCTTCGATGTAATGGGTGGTGAGGATGATGGTGACGCCTTTGGCCTGCAGCGCTCGCACCACTTCCCACATGCCCTTGCGCAGTTCGACATCGACGCCCGCGGTCGGCTCGTCGAGAAACAGCACCTGTGGTTCGTGCGAGAGAGCCTTGGCGATCATCACCCGGCGCTTCATGCCGCCGGACAGAGTGACGATCTTGGCGTCCTTCTTGTCCCACAGCGAAAGGTCCTTCAGCACTTTCTCGATATGCGCGGGGTTCTTCGGCTTGCCGAACAGACCGCGGCTGAAACTTACCGTCGCCCACACCGATTCGAAGGCGTCGGTATGCAGTTCCTGCGGCACCAGCCCGATCAGCGAGCGCGCGGCGCGATAATCGGCATTGATGTCGTGCCCGTCGACGGTGACCTTGCCCGCGCTGAGATTGGCGATGCCGCAGATGATGCTGATCAGTGTGGTCTTGCCGGCGCCGTTCGGCCCCAGCAGCGCGAAGATCTCGCCGCGCCGGATTTCGAGATTGATATCGTTCAGCGCCCTGAAACCGGAGCCGTAGGTCTTGGACAGGTTTGCAACGGATATGATGGGAGTCATGCGGGGCTTGAAGGTCTGAATCCGAAATGTGGGGGGAAGGATAACGCGGGGGCTTCAGCCCGCTGAGGGGCCAGCACGAGTAGATAGGAACGCCCGCGCCGTCACGCAAGCGCCGGCGAGTCCGGGCGTGTACGCATGAATACAGCTAGCCAGGCCGGATTGGTCAATATCCAGCCTGGACCGCCTGACCGACTTGCGTTTCCGCCAACTACTCAACAGGCGATATTACCGTTCGATCGGCGCGAGCTTGAGGCCGGCGAGTATCGCGGCCAGCTCTTCATATTTGAATGGCTTTTTCAGCACGGGCCGGTCGGAGCAGCTGTCTCTGATGTTTTGACTGGTATTGCCGGTCGAATAGACAAACGGAACCCCGCGTGCGGAGAGCGCTTCCGCAACGGGATGGCTATCGTTGCCATTCAGATTCGCATCCAGCAGGGCGACGTCGAAGACTTGGGTATTGATCAGGGCGAGGGCCTTATCGACCGTCGCGGCAGCGGTCACAGACTGGCATCCGAGGTCGGCAAGCATGTCTTCAATCATGATAAGAACCAGCATTTCATCCTCGACGACGAGAACCCGCCGACCGGAAAGCAATTTATCCAGCACGAGCTCCTCCTGGTAAGGGAATGTCCATCGTGCAGACGAGTCCATCCGGCCGGTAGTCCAGATGCACCGTGCCCTCCAGTTCATGGGCCAGACCACGCTCGAGCACCCGCGATCCAAATCCCCTATGTACCGGCGGCGTGACCGGGGGGCCATCTTTTTCCCTCCAGCTCAGCAGAAGTCGTTTGCCTGCCGGCGCCGTCTCGATCGT
>NZ_JADGRI010000398.1 GCF_017881085.1 Bradyrhizobium sp. | reverse complement strand
ATCGGCGCCTTCATCGAGAAGCGCGAGCCGAAGTGGCAGGATAAATAATTGTACCAGAAGCCAAGTGGCCGAACCGTCCAGGTCCCGTCATTCCGGGATGGTGCACTAGCACCAGACCCGAGATTTGCAATCGCGCATCGGGGGATCTCGAGATTCTCAGGTGCGCAATTGCGCACCATAGTTCGATGCTTTGCATCGCCCCGGAATGACGGCCGCGAACGCTTCGCAACACTCGCGATGAAATATTGGACCGTTCACGAATGAACCATGACGCGTACTCCGACGATTACATCCGCGAAATTCTCAACGGCGTGAAGACGATCGCGATGGTCGGAGCATCACCGGTCAATGTGCGGCCGAGTTACTTCGCCTTCAAATATCTGGCGCAGCGCGGCTACGACATGATTCCAGTCAATCCCGGCCACCTCGGCAAGAGCCTGCTCGGAAAACCGTTCGTGGCCTCGCTTACCGATATCGGGCGCCCGGTGGACATGATCGACATCTTCCGCAATTCCAGCCACATCATGCCGGTGGTGGACGAAGCCTTGAAACTGTCGCCATTGCCGAAGGTGATCTGGATGCAGCTCGGCGCGCGCGACGATGCCGCCGCGGCCAAGGCCGAGGCCGCCGGCCTCAAGGTCGTGATGAACCGCTGCCCGAAGATCGAATATGGCCGGCTGTCCTCAGAGATTTCGTGGATGGGCGTCAACTCGCGCACGCTGAGTTCCAAGCGTGCGCCGATACCGACCCAGGGCATGCGGCTTTCGCTGAACCGGACCAGCCTCGGCGGGGGCGAAACCGCCGCCTCCGATCGCGCCGCGAAGAACAAGAGCGAGCTTTCGTGATGCAAATGCGAAACGATTGTTCCGCGAACGCGGCAAAACGAAGCACGGCCGTTGCGGACGATGAGTGACGCGTCACGCTGCCTTGACGGCGGACGCCGCTGACGCGATTGTCCTCCAAAGGAAGGAGGCGGAGCTGCGCCGTCTCGAACTAGAATCGTCCCGCTCATCTTCGCGACGCGGCCGCTCCCCTCAAGTGATGGGACCTTCACAAAGGAAATAATATGACCGATCGTCTTCCCGGATTTTCGACCCTTGCCGTTCATGCCGGTGCGCAACCCGATCCCACCACCGGCGCGCGGGTGACGCCGATTTATCAGACCACGTCATTCGTGTTCAACGATGCCGACCACGCCGCCTCGCTGTTCGGGCTGCAGGCATTCGGCAACATCTATACCCGAATTGGAAATCCGACCAACGCGGTCCTCGAAGAACGCGTCGCCGCGCTTGAAGGCGGCACCGCCGCGCTGGCCGTAGCTTCAGGACATGCCGCGCAGGTTGTCGCACTTCACCAGTTGTTGCGGCCGGGCGACGAATTCATCGCCGCCCGCAAGCTCTATGGTGGCTCGATCAATCAGTTCAACCATGCCTTCAAGAGCTTCGGCTGGAACGTCGTGTGGGCCGATCCCGACGATATCGAAAGCTTCAAACGCGCGGTCACGCCGCATACCAAGGCGATCTTCATCGAGTCGATCGCCAATCCCGCCGGCAGCATCACCGATATCGAGGCGATCTCGGCAGTGGCCCACGAGGCCGGCGTGCCGCTGATCGTCGACAACACCCTGGCGACGCCCTACTTGATCCGCCCGATTGATCACGGCGCCGACATCGTGGTGCATTCGCTGACCAAGTTCCTCGCAGGTCACGGCAACTCCATCGGCGGCATGATCGTCGACGCAGGCACCTTCGACTGGTCGAAGGACAACAAGTACCCGATGCTGAGCGAGCCGCGGCCCGAATATCATGGCATCAAGCTGCAGGAGACGTTCGGCAATTTCGCCTTCGCAATCGCCTGCCGCGTGCTGGGCCTGCGCGATCTCGGCCCGGCGCTGTCGCCGTTCAACGCGTTCCTGATTCTGACCGGGATCGAGACGCTGCCATTGCGCATGCAAAAGCACTGCGACAACGCCAAGGCGGTCGCGGAATTTCTCTCAGGCCACGCGGCGGTGGCGTCGGTCAACTACTCCGGCCTGGCGGAGAACAAGTACAACAACCTCGCCCGCAAATATGCGCCGAAGGGCGCCGGCGCCGTGTTCACCTTCAGCCTCAAGGGCGGCTACGAGGCCGGCGTCAAGCTGGTGTCGAACCTGAAATTGTTCTCGCATCTGGCCAATGTCGGCGACACCCGCTCGCTGGTGATCCATCCGGCCTCGACCACGCACAGCCAGCTCGACGACGCCGCCAAGATCCAGTCGGGCGCGGGCCCCGATGTGGTGCGGCTGTCGATCGGCATCGAAGACAAGGAGGATCTGATCGCCGATCTGGAGCAGGCGTTGACCGCGTAAGGTGTCGTCATTCCGCGGCGCGCCTCAGCGCGAACCCGAAATCTCGGGATCGCCCGATGCGCGATGGTACATCTGAAAGATCGGGTCCTTCGGACCCTCCCGGAATCGCGCCTTGGGTAGGGCAAGCGCCTTAGCCATATTCCCAAATGCTCGTCATCGGCGGCTGCCGCGGCCCGCGGCGTCCGATATATTTGCAGCTACCGAAACCATCCTTCGGAGCCGCCGATGTTGCGTTTTGCCGTCGCCTTGCTTGCCGCCGTCGTCACATCCGGAACCGCCGAGAGCGCTGACCGGGCGCTGGTCCCTCCCCGCTGGCATCGCACCGTCCGGCTGCCAGCCGGCCTGCCGAGGCCGCACTACCATTTCAGAACCACGATCACGTATGCCGCGCCGTACACCTATCGCCGGCCCTGGCCCCGGCTTTCGGTCTACGAGGCACCGGCACTCCTGTGCGCACCTGTGGCCTACGTCGATATCCCATACGCCGCGCCCATGCTGGTCGCACCCGCGCGCGATCCCTACGTTCCCGATGGGGACCGCCTGCCCTACGCCTGCGGCGTTTACGGCTACTGCTAGCGTAACGTTGAAGTCAGCCAGTTTGGGTGACCGGCAGCCCCAACTCTTGGGGCTTTAGTTCCGCCTGCCGCCCGGCCAATCGCTCGGCCTGGAAGATCGCGAGCGTCAACACCGCAATCGCGACGGCCTGATGGGCGAGCGCAAGATCGATCGGAACCTGGTTGAGCAGCGTGAGAATCCCCAGCGTCGCCTGCAAGGTGATGACGGCCGCAAGCCACAGGGCGCCGTTGACTGCGGCGGCTCCGGCGCGCGACCTGATCGCATCGAATGCGTGCAGGATGGCCAGCACGAACAACAGGTACGCCATCATGCGATGCTCGAACTGCACGGTGAGCGTATTGTCGAACAAATTGCGCCATCGCGGCACGTCAAAGAACAGCCGCGACGGCGACGGAATGAACCTTCCGTCGATGGCCGGCCAGGTATTGTAGATCTTGCCGGCGCGCAGGCCCGCGACCAGCGCACCGAGATAAAGCTGCACGAAGGTCAGCACCACCAGCACTATGCTGGTGATTTTCAGCCGGGAGGATACCGACAGCGGTGGCCGGTCCGCCAGCCGGCGCAGCGTCCAGACGATCGCGGCAAAGATCAGCAGCGCCAGCACCAAATGGGCTGCCAGGCGATAGTGCGAGACTTCCACCCGCTGCGAGAGCCCTGACGCCACCATCCACCAGCCGACCGCGCCCTGCAGCGCGCCGAGGCCGAAGATCAGCCACAGTCGGCGCTGCAAATCGGCGCCGAGAAAGCCGCGCCACATGAACCAGACAAACGGCAGGAGATAGGCGAACCCGATGACCCGCCCGAGCAGCCGGTGGCCAAATTCCCACCAGAAGATCGTCTCGAACTCGGCGAGATTCATGCCGGCGTTCATTTCGCGGTATTGCGGGATTTTCTTGTAGGCTTCGAAGGCCTGCGTCCATTGCTCCTGGTCGAGCGGCGGCAGCGCGCCGGTGATCGGTTTCCACTCGACGATCGAAAGCCCGGCCTCGGTAAGACGCGTGGCGCCGCCAACCAGCACCATGAGCGCGATAAGGGCCGCGATCGACACAAGCCACCATCGGACGGCGCGGATTTGGGGGGCCTGCTGTGCGGGAAAGGCGGTCATCGAAGCTGCGCTTGAATGAATTTGCGTGCCCCTTATAGTCCGACTCTCCCCGCGCGCAAGGCGCGCCATTACCACGAGTTGCACAATTCCGTCATGACCATACGCACCCGCAAGTTCCTCGGAACCATCGCTCTTCTCGTGCTGGTGGTGGTGTGGTCGCTGATGGGAATGGCTGTAGCGCAGATGCCCTGGCTTGCGAACTCCGGGCTGGCGCAGGCTGTCTTCTATGTCGTGGCCGGCATCGGCTGGGTGCTGCCGGCGATGCC
>NZ_JADGRI010000397.1 GCF_017881085.1 Bradyrhizobium sp. | reverse complement strand
TCGGCGAGCTGGCTGGTGGTCTTGTTCTTGAGCTGGTCGACGCTCATCTCGAGCCGCCGCGCCGACATCGCGAATTCCGCGCGCAGCTGGTCCTTGTCGGCCTGGATTTCGGCCATCGACAGCGGCGTTGCCGCCTCGAGCCGCCGCGTGGTCAGCCGCACCGCGCGGTTATGCACCAGCGGCACGATCATCAGGCCGAACAGCATCGAAAGCAGGAAACCGATCGCCAGATACATGATCGGTTCGACCATCAGCGCAAACTCCCCACGAGATGAAAATGCTCAATCACAATGCCACGCGGCACAGGGTAAACGCCAGCCTGATGGCGCGTTAACTGAATCCCTTACCAGACAGTTCCAGTCGCCGGAAATCGCGGCGCGCAAGGGATGTCAGAACGGGTTCCACGTCGCGCGCGGCGTAAATTTGAGATAGCCGATATTGGCGCCGAGCCGGAGTCCGATGCCAGAGCGGATCGGCACCAGCACGATGTTGTTCGCCGTCAGCGCGGTCATGCCGAAGCCGCCGACAATATAGGCCGAGCCGTCGATGCCGGCGAAGCGCTGGTAGATCGCATTGGTGGCGGGGAGGTTGTAGACCAGCGTCATGGTGCGCGCGCCGTCGCCGCCCCAGTCGAAGCCGACCGAGGGGCCCTGCCAGTACACCCGCAAATCGCCGGCATTCTTGGTGTAGAGCGTGCCTTCGCCGTACCGCAGTCCGGCGACGAAAGCGCCGGAGCCTTCCTCCCCCAGGATATAGCCGTTCGGCAGGCCCCATTGGCTGACCGCGCGCTCGATCACCGAGGCGAGGCCGCGCGACACATTGCCGAAGAACCGGTGCCCGGCGCCCATCAGTTCGTCCGGCCCAAAGGTGCTGGGGCCGGGCTGGCGTTGCGGCGGCGGGGGCTCCTGCTGAGCCGAAGGTGGGGGCGCCTGTTGAGCCTGCTGCGCGGAAGCGGGCACAGCCCAGCCCATCAGCGCGGCGAGCGCCACCGCGGCGAGGCGTGAAGCGAAAGTCATGAAACCTACCCCTGCGTATCGAACTCCGGCCGCTGGCCTTAACCTGATGCCAACAGGCATGGCTTTAGGGTTGCGCCCAGTGTCCCCCGACTCGGATGTTATCGGCATCAACTATGACGGCACAACGGCAGGAAAGAAACGGCCCGCGGCCCCGAACAGGCTTTCGCCCCGGAATAGCCTTGATCGCCTCGCCGGACGGCCTTGTCTGGACAAGCCTTTTTTGGATCAGCCTTTTTTGGATCAGCCTTGCCGCCCTGGGCTTTTCCGGTTCGGCGGCCCAGTCGGCTACCACCGAGCGGGTGGTGGTGAACCGTTTCACCGGCTTGGCGATCGAGGGGTATGACCCCGTCGCCTATTTCGTCGACGCCCAGCCCGAGGTCGGTCTGCAGGATTTCGAGGCGTCGGCGGCGGGCGCGGTCTGGCGTTTCCGCAACGAAGGCAATCGGGCGTCTTTTGTCGCCCATCCCGATGTTTACGGACCCCAGTTCGGCGGCTACGACCCGATCGATCTGGCCCGCGGCGTCACGGTGGCCGGCAACCCCCGGTTCTGGCTGATCGCGGGACAGCGGCTTTATCTGTTCAGCCGCGAGGAGGCCCGTGACGTCTTCGCCGCCGATCCCGCGCGGGTCCTGCACGATGCGAACGCGCGCTGGCCGGCCCTGGAGCAGGATCTTTCGCGGTAGCAGGCTATGTCGGATCAGCCCGCCGCCGACGGATCGCCCCAGGCGATGAATTCCGGCACGATGAAATCGGCACGCCCCTTGCCGAATTGCAGCGCGGCGCCGTGCGCATCCGTGATCGTGCCTCCGGCGGCGGTGACGACCGCGTGGCCGGCCGCGATATCCCATTCCGATGTCGGCGCAAGCCGGGGATAGATATCGGCTTCCCCCTCCGCCACCCGGCCAAACTTGACCGCCGAGCCGAGCGTCTTGCGGATCGCGCCGGGTCTCGCCGCGATGAAGGCTTCGGTGCGGCTGTCGCCATGCGAGCGGCTGACGGCGGCGATCCATGGCTCGCCGCGCCTGGGCAGGGGCCGGGTATGGATGGGCTCGGCCACGGACTTTTCGCTCAGCCTCAGCCGTTCCGCGCCCCGGCCGACCAGTCCGCGCCAGACAAGTCCGAGCGCGGGTGCGCCGATGATGCCCAATATGGGCGTCCCGTTCGTCACCAGCGCGAGGTTGACGGTAAATTCGTCGCGGCCGGCGACGAACTCCTTGGTGCCGTCAAGCGGATCGATCAGGAAGAAGCTGCCATTATATGGCGGCTTCGCCGGATTGACGCGTTCTTCCGACAGGGCCGGAACCTGCGGTGCGATCCGCGCCAGGCCTTCCGCAATGATCCGGTCGGCGGCAAGATCGGCTTCCGTTACCGGCGATCCGTCGAGTTTGCCCTCGATCCGCATCGCGGCCCGGTTGACGGCCAGGATCGCTGTTCCGGCCCGGATCACCAGGTCGGTCAGGGGCTCCATCAGCGCGGCCGCGGCCTCGCCTTCGATCACGGCTGCGGGCGAAGTTGCCTTAATCATGGGCGGATTTCATCTGCTGTCGATCTTTCTCTTCGGTTTCCGCCTTGTGTTGGCAGCACGCGCGTCCGCAGTGTATCAAACCGGGGAGCCTGCGTGATTCGCCTTGGTCCGCGCTTTCAGCGGATTTACAGGAACACCTTATGTCTGACACCCCGTCTCCCGCTCCCGCCCCCGACGCCCTCGAACTGGCGGCGCTGTTATGTTCGCGGGTCTGTCATGATCTCATCAGTCCGGTCGGCGCCATCGTCAATGGGCTTGAGGTCCTCGACGATAATCCAAAGCCGGAAGATCGCGAATTCGCGCTGGATCTGATCCGCAAGAGCGCCAAGACCGCGTCGGCGCGGCTGCAGTTCTGCCGGCTGGCGTTTGGCGCCGCGGGATCCTCGGGCGCGCAGATCGATCTCGGCGACGCGCAGACCATGGCGCGCGGTCACCTCGAGGACAACAAGACCTCGATCGCGTGGAATTTGCCGCGCGTGCTGTTGCCGAAGAACCGGGTCAAGCTGCTCTTGAACATGATGGTGATCGCGCAGCAGACGATCCCGCGCGGCGGCGTGCTCACGGTCGACCCGATCGGCGAGGGCGAGCAAATCGGCTTTCGCGTCGCGGCCAGCGGGCTCAATGCCCGCTTGCCGCAGAACATCGCCGATCTCCTGAGTTCGGGCTCGACGCATGCGATCGATGCCCATGCGGTGCAGCCTTATTACACCCGGCTGCTGGCGCAGGCCTGCGGGCTGAATGTGGTGCTTACGCCCGAGGGCGATGCGGTAGTCGTTACCGCTTCCTGAGCAAACATGGTTAACCAACGGTTACAGGGCGCCCGAGGACTGCCGAGGGCACCTTATCTCTTTGTTGATCCCGTTCTTTTGCATTTACTCAACCAATATTAAACGCTTTGCGGAGAAGCTGGCCTCGTTCTGTAAGGCGTGTCGAAAGTCGCGCGCCCGTGCGTTCCGAAGGCCTGTTTCATGGATGATCTGTTGCGGGAGTTTCTGACGGAAACCAGCGAGAGCCTGGATACCGTCGACAATCAGCTGGTGCGGTTCGAGCAGGAACCGAACAACGCCAAGATACTCGATAACATTTTTCGCCTGGTCCACACCATCAAGGGCACCTGCGGCTTTCTCGGGCTGCCGCGGCTGGAAGCGCTGGCGCATGCCGCCGAAACCCTGATGGGCAAATTCCGCGACGGCATGCCGGTGACGGGGCAGGCGGTCACGCTGATCCTGACCACGATCGACCGCATCAAGGACATCCTGGGTCAGCTCGAGGCGACCGAAGCGGAGCCGGACGGCTCCGATCAGGATCTGATCGACGAATTACAGGCGATGGTGGAGCGCGGTATGGAATCGATGTCAGCTTCGTCAGCTTCGTCAGCGTCGGCTCCGCCGATCGCGGCTCCGCCGATCGCGCCAGCGCAGGCCGAGTCGGCGCCTGTGGTTGAACCCGCGGCTGTGCAGGGCACCCTGGCGCCGCAGACGCTGGAACGGCCGTTGCGTCCCGGCGAAGTATCGCTGGACGAACTGGAGCGTGCGTTCCGCGAGACCGCGACCGAGATCGCGTCTCCGCCGATGCAGCCCGCACCCGCGCCGCAGCCCGCACCGGCCGCCGCGCCCGCGCCCCCTGCCGTGGCAACGAAAGAGGCAAAGCCGGCCGCCGCGGCCAAACCCGCGGGCCCCAAATCCATTGCCGTCGAGGAAGTGCACGAGGCCGACAAGGTCGCCAACCAGTCGATCCGCGTCAACGTGGATACGCTG